>NZ_JAMYOL010000099.1:0-502 GCF_040319815.1 Mesorhizobium sp. M0854 | reverse complement strand
CAAGATAGGAAGGCGAGCACATCGGCAGGATCAGATCGTTGACGACGCAATCCGAATAAAGGCCGGCCCAGCCGCCGTCGCCATAACGAAGATCGAGATCGATGACCTCCGTTTCGAAATCCGAGAAATTGGGCGTGGCGTCGACGCGCAAATTCCAGCTCGGATAGCCCTTGCTGAACTCGGCCAACCGCGGCGCCAGCCATTTCTCGCCGAAGGAAGGACTGACGCGCAGGCTAAGCTGGAAGCTTTCGCGCTGCCGCACAATGGCATTACGCACCTCGCGTATGGATTCGAAAGCCTGGGTCGTGGTCTGGAAGAGCCGCTCACCGTCGATCGTGAGCGAGAGATGGCGCTTTTCGCGCTGAAAAAGCCGCACCCCGAGTTGGTGTTCGAGCAGCCGCAGCTGCTGGCTAACCGCCGAAGGTGTCACCTGCAATTCCTGAGCGGCCTTTGCCACGCCGCCGAGCCGCGCGACTGCCTCGAAATGCGTCATCGAATTGAA
>NZ_JAMYOL010000098.1:0-514 GCF_040319815.1 Mesorhizobium sp. M0854 | reverse complement strand
GCTGGGTGCGGTCGAGCGCCTGGATCTGGCTCTTCTCGTCGACCGACAGCACGATGGCGTGAGCCGGCGGATCAACATAGAGGCCGACGACGTTGCGCAGTTTGTCGACGAACTGCGCATCGTTGGAGAGCTTGAACTGGCGCCAGCGGTTGGGCTGCAGCCCGTGCGCCTTCCAGATGCGGCGCACCGCGCTGGCGCTGACGCCGGCCATGGCCGCCATCATGTCGGCGGTCCAGTGCGTCGTCTCGCCCGGCGGATCCTGCATCGTCAGCGCCACCACACGCTCGGCGACTTCAGGCCCGAGAGGCGGAATGCGCGAGGGCCGTGTCTTGTCGCGCAACAGCCCTTCGAAACCTTCCGCGGCGAAGCGCTCCTGCCAGCGCCACACGCAGGTCTTGGACTTGCCGGTTTGCCGCATGATCTCGACGGTGCCCGCGCCGTCGCTGCTCAACAGAATGATTTCGGCGCGCCAAACATGCTTCTGTGGCGCATTGCGATCCCTGATCAGTGCGCT
>NZ_JAMYOL010000097.1:0-520 GCF_040319815.1 Mesorhizobium sp. M0854 | reverse complement strand
TTGCGATCACCGATTCCCGTGGAAGGGGAAGTGCCATGACCAATCGAGACGTTAGACTGAGCAGAGGCGAGTTGAAAGCGTTGCTGTTGTCGGATGAGGACGGCTTTCGCCAGGCATTGCAGAGTGTCGTGCAGGAGGTTCTTGAAGCCGAGATGACGGAGGCGATCGGGGCCGAGAAAGGCGAGCGGACGGCGGAGCGGACGAGTTACCGGTCCGGCTATTACGAGCGCAAGCTGGTGACGCGGGTCGGGGTGCTGGAGCTTCGCGTTCCGCAGGATCGGGCTGGCCGGTTCTCGACGGAGTTGTTTGAGCGCTACCAGCGTTCGGAGAAGGCATTGGTGTCGGCGCTGGTCGAGATGTACGTGCAGGGCGTTTCGACCCGCAAGGTGAAGGCGGTGACGGAGGAACTGTGCGGCCACTCTTTCTCGGCCTCGACGGTGAGCGAGGCGACGATGCGGCTGGATGAGGCGCTCAAGGCGTTCTTCACGCAGCGGCTCGAGGAAAGCTATCCGTATCTCAT
>NZ_JAMYOL010000096.1:0-527 GCF_040319815.1 Mesorhizobium sp. M0854 | reverse complement strand
GCGCGTCGAGTATGACCTTCCCGACGATCAGAAGGCTTGTCCTTGCTGCCGTCATCAGATGCATCGCATGGGCGAGGCCGTTACCGAGCAAGTTCATATCGAGGTGAAGGCGAAGGTCCTGCAGAATGTGCGGTTCAAGTATGCTTGCCGTCATTGTGAGCGTACCGGCATCAACACGCCGGTCGTGACCGCGCCGATGCCCGCGCAACCCTTGCCGGGCAGCATCGCCACGGCCTCGACGCTGGCCTTCGCGCTCGTTCACAAATACGTCGACGGCACACCGCTCTACCGCCTGGCGCAGGCCTTCGAGCGCGCGGGCGTTCCTGTCAGCCGTGGCGCTCTGGGTCACTGGATGATCGGCTCGAGCGAAAAGCATCTCGCCCGCATCTATGACGTGCTGAAGCTGCGGCTCAGATCGCAGCCCCTCATCCATGGCGACGAGACCACGGTCCAGGTGCTGAAGGAAATGGACAGAGAGGCCACCAGCACCTCGTACATGTGGGCATACCGGAGCGGCCACGACAGTG
>NZ_JAMYOL010000095.1:0-556 GCF_040319815.1 Mesorhizobium sp. M0854 | reverse complement strand
CGCGTCGATGAAAGGCAGGCCGGCGCCGCGCATACGGTGCTCCGGAGTTTCGCGGAGATGCCTTCCGGGCCGATGAAGAGGAGCGCTTTGCCAAATTCAAGCCGGCTCCGCGTCCGATCTGGTGCCCGATGAAGTTTGTTTCGCGAAACGGGAATTCAAACCGGAGGCGCCCGACGAAAGCTTGGCAAACCAACACTTTGGAAGCATGCGGGCTACTTGCCGTCGTGTTGTCCTTTATTCTTACCGTTCTGTTGGTTGGTCTCATCCTTGGCTGAACCCATGCCCTTGCCACCGGCGACACTATGCCCGGCAATTGGCGAAGGTTGTGGCCAGTTCGAAGGATTAAACCATTCGTGCTAAGCGTTAATAGGTTATCGGCAAAAGTAGAGGGCGATCACGTGGACAAACGGGCTGAAGGAGACGCGGAGAAATTGGCTCGAGGCGAGTTCGAGCTCAAAGCCGAACGATATGGCGTGAACGCCTTTCTTCTCGTTGTCGAACTTGTAAATCTGCTGGAAAAGCGCGGAACGATCAGCAGCGACGACGTCGCGAAAAT
>NZ_JAMYOL010000094.1:0-557 GCF_040319815.1 Mesorhizobium sp. M0854 | reverse complement strand
CCAAACCTCATTGATGCTGACTCTCGGCATACTGGGATACCCAAAAGCCGGCGAATCTGAATCGATGGCGCAAACAGGAGGTTTGCGTTGGGTTCAGCGAGTTCTCTGCGTGCAGAGTTTGATGGGGAGATGCTGCGTCTTCTGGCCCGACAAACAAAGGACGCCAATCAGGCGCGGCGACTGGTGGCACTTGCGTCGATCTATGATGGTGGATCACGCGCAGATGCTGCCCGGCTCGGCAGCGTGACTACACAGATCGTGCGCGACTGGGTGGTGCGCTTCAATGCGCGCGGTCCCGATGGGTTGATAAACGGCAAGGCCCCGGGCAAGTCGTCGTTGTTGAATGACGATCAGCGTGCGGCCTTGGCACAAGCCATCGAGCGCGGTCCCACCCCCTATCTCGATGGCGTCGTGCGCTGGCGTCTGTGTGACCTGGCCCAGTGGCTGTGCGATGAGTTCCGTGTCCCGGTGAGCGAGCAGACCTTGGGCCGCGAAGTGCGCTCGATGGGCTACCGCAAGCTCTCGGCTCGCCCCAGGCATCGTGCGCAGGATGCTGA
>NZ_JAMYOL010000093.1:0-561 GCF_040319815.1 Mesorhizobium sp. M0854 | reverse complement strand
CTTGGCCGTCCAGGTGGCGATATAGTCCATCAGTCCTGGATTGAGGCAATCATAAGGTTCGAGCCCGATCGACTTCAGCTGTGACCTTATGCCGTCCATGCGGCTCGGATCGACACCGGACTCGATGATCGAGGAGACAAAGGCGGTGAAGCCCGGCGGTGACCAGCCGTCTTCCTGGAAGCGTTCCGGATGGATGAAGGACAGCCCCTTGAACGCGTGGTCGCGCTCGACCGGGCCGTGCATATGGACGCCGCAGCCGGTGCAGGCATGGCGCAGGATCAGCGCGCCCGGATCGACGATCTTCAGCTTGTCGCCGTTTTCGGTCACCGTCACGTCGTTTGTACCGGCAACCGCCACGACCGAGAACAGCGCGCCTTCCGGCTTCCAGCATTTGGTGCAGCCGCAGGCATGGTTGTGGGCGATCTGGCCCTTGACCTTCACCTTGACCGGGTTGCTGGTGCAGGCGCAGACCAGCGTGCCGCCGGCAAAGTCGGCCTTTTCCCGTGGCAGTCCATTGTCGATTTTAGGATGCAGTTTTTCCGGCATTTTTGTCTCCTCCCT
>NZ_JAMYOL010000092.1:0-569 GCF_040319815.1 Mesorhizobium sp. M0854 | reverse complement strand
GCTCGGTGAGCGCCTTTGCGAGGTATCGCTTGCCCCAGCGTCCGGCTAACCAATAGAGCTCGGGAATATGAAATGCGTCACTTGCGAATAGTATCTTCGAGAGCGGAACAACTTCCATGACTTGCATGTACCGCTGAAACAGACTCTGATGCACGAAAGGCGTCATGATCGACAATTCAAAGTAGCAGTTGGGATATAGATGGCTGAGCCATGCGGCCTTTCCGACCGAGGGATACCCCGCGTGAAGTGGAATAATCTTCGGCATCCGCATGACGCCATCTCGGTCGAATCGGCAAATTTCCTCAAGATAAAACGGATCCTGGTTGCGAAGAATTACAGAGGGAGCTTCTCCATCGCCCGTGTGGAGCTGCATGGGAACGTCGCGCTTAAGGCATTCTTCGAGAGCAAGAGTAAAATTGTAGCGGCGGAGATCCTTTGACAGGTGGTACTCGGATTGCCGGTCCATGGTAGGGATCTTGTGGTACGATTTTCTCAGCTCCTGCCATGATGCTCGGGCGGTATCCCTATCGTAGAGAGGCTCGATAAGTCCAATGTACGGGAGAAGATAA
>NZ_JAMYOL010000091.1:0-673 GCF_040319815.1 Mesorhizobium sp. M0854 | reverse complement strand
TCGGCCGTCCGATTGCGAACACGCGGGTGTATCTTCTGGACGGCCATGGCGCGCCGGTTCCATTCGGGGCGGTGGGCGAGCTTTACATCGGCGGGGCCGGCGTTGCGCGTGGCTACCTCAACCGGCCGGAGCTGACAGCGGAGCGGTTCCTGGCCGATCCGTTCAGCGGCGAGCCTGGCGCCCGCATGTACCGGACCGGCGATCTGGGGCGCTACCTGCCGGACGGCAATCTGGAGTTTCTGGGGCGCAACGATGACCAGGTGAAGATCCGCGGCTTCCGCATCGAGCCGGGCGAGATCGCGGCGCGGCTTTGCGAGCACGCCTGGGTGCGCGAGGCGGCAGTGGTGGCACACGGGGATGGCGCCGACGACAAGCGGCTCATCGCCTATGTGGTTGCGGCCGAGGCCGGATCGGACGACGAGGATGGAAGCACACTTGCCGCCACCCTGCGCACATACTTAAGCGCGCGGCTGCCGGACTACATGGTGCCATCGGCCTTCGTGCAGCTTGCGGCGCTGCCGCTGACGGCGAACGGCAAGCTCGACCGCAAGGGACTGCCGGCTCCCGACGACGACGCCTATGCGCGGGCGGCCTATGAGGCGCCGCAGGGCGAGATCGAGACGACGCTGGCACAGATCTGGGCGGAGCTTCTCAGGGTCGAGCGGGTCGGACG
>NZ_JAMYOL010000090.1:0-726 GCF_040319815.1 Mesorhizobium sp. M0854 | reverse complement strand
GGGCGTCCGTCAGCACGAATCGTTCCATCCAAAGCTTGAATCACGATCAAGCCAGAATGGGAATCATGAATATCAACAGGCCCTAGCGCGATTTGGAGCCAACCGGCCTGGGACCTGGGCGGCCGCCTCGCCGCCTCTGGCTCTGCGCCGCAAAATCGGGCCGGTTCCGCGTCCGCATCGAATGACGCCGGTTAGAGGTGGTCTCGGAACGGGGTGCTCGGCATTTATGATCCGACCGAGCGCCAGCGAGTGATCGTCGGCGGGCTGGACGGCGGCATCATGTTAGGGGACTACGGCCTCCAGGCGCGCGAGGAATGCCGAGACCTCGGCGCCGATGTCGGCCGGTTCAGTCACCGTGGGTCACGGCCTAGCAGGCTGTTGAAAAAGGCCCTCGCCACCGGACCGCAGCAATGATTCACTGGCTCCGAAGGGATTCGGAGGTGGCGAGTGCGCGGCGGCGACGATCGAACTGGCGAACTTTTCAGCTACGTGGACCTTGAGGTCCGGGTTCGGCGCAATCATCCATTGCGGGCTATCAGGACGATCGTGACTGAAGCCCTGTCGAGGCTGGAGCGTGAGTTCGCGGCGCTATATTCGCCGATCGGACGGCCATCTATCCCGCCGGAGAAGCTGCTGCGGGTGATGCTTTTGCAGGCGTTCTATTCGATCCGCTCGGAGCGGCTTTTGATGGAACGGTTGGAATACGACCTCCTGTTCCGCTGGTTC
>NZ_JAMYOL010000089.1:0-728 GCF_040319815.1 Mesorhizobium sp. M0854 | reverse complement strand
TGTTTAGCGGAGCGGCGGACACATGACGGTGCTCAGGCGGCCAAGGCCCTCAGGCTCTCCTTCTTGTGCTCGCGCAGATGATCCATGTTGAGGTAGCGGGTCGCCTCGAGCCAGTTCTCGTGGATCTCCACCGCCAATGCCCGAACCAGCCGCAGACAGCTCCGCGGGTTGGGGAAGATGCGAACGACCAGGGTGCGCCGCTTGATCTCCTGGTTCAGCCGCTCCAGCATGTTCGTCGACTTCATGTGCTTGTGGTGAGCTAGCGGCAGCCGATAGAAGCTCAGCGTCTCCTCGATGTTATCTTCCACCCAGTTGACCAGCTTCGGGTATTTGGCCTGCCATTTGGCGATCCACTGCGCCAGGTCGCGTTTGACCTCGGCAAGGTCGCGCCGGTCGTAGAACCATCTGAGCTCCATCAGGCAATCGTCGTCGACCTTGCGCGGCACGTAGTCGAGCGCGTTTCTGAGGAAGTGCACGTAGCAGCGCTGCCAGACCGCTTCGGGCAGCACTTCGCGGATTGCCGCCCTGAGCCCCGGATGGTCGTCGGAGACGACGAACTCGACGCCGGCGAGCCCGCGATTCTTGAGCCCCGTCACGAACTCGCGCCAGCTCGAATGGCTCTCCCGGTTGGCCAGCTCCACGCCCAGAACCTGGCGCCGGCCCTCCCAATCCACGCCGATCGCCACCAGCACCGCCTGGCTGGCGATCACGCCCGCCTCGCGAGCCCG
>NZ_JAMYOL010000088.1:0-756 GCF_040319815.1 Mesorhizobium sp. M0854 | reverse complement strand
ATCGCGATGTCCTCCGTCGCCTGGTGGCTGGGGCCGTAGCCGGTCGTCAGCCCCGGTAAGGCGCAGACGATCTTCACATTGAGTTTCTCCTCGGCGATCGCCATGCAGATGAAATCGTAGGCACGTCGCGATGCGAAGACGGCGTAGGTGGTGGCGAAGGGCGTAAAACCCTCCCGCGCCAAGCCGGCGGCGGCGCTCATCAGCACCTGCTCCGCCATGCCCATCTGATAGAAGCGGTCCGGATGCTCCTGTGCGAAGACATGGAGATCGGTGTATTTCGCGAGGTCCGCCGTCAGGCCAACTATCCCGGGCCGCTGGTGCGCCAGTCTGGCCAGTGTGTGCCCGAACGGCGCATTGCGTGTCGGTACGCCATCGGGCGCGATCGACGCGATCATCGCCGATGTGGTCTTGCGCTCACCGGCATTGGCGGCGTGGCGCGGCGCGAACTTTGACAACCTCAACGCGGACGTCCCTTTTCCAAAGCTTCGAGCGCTAACGTCCATTCGTGCGGTTCGACGCGGATGAAATGCGTGATGTCGCGGGTTTCCAGGAATGGCACACCCTTGGCCATGCGCGTATCGCAAACGATCACACGCGGACGAGGTTCCTTCAGGCCGCGCGCCATGTCGAAGGCCTTGCGGACCGCCTCGATGTCGTTGCCGTCGACGCGCTGCGCATGCCAGCCGAACGCCTCGAACTTGTCGGTCACCGGTTCGGAGGAGAGCATGGCCGTCGACGGACCATCGGCCTGCTGAT
>NZ_JAMYOL010000087.1:0-796 GCF_040319815.1 Mesorhizobium sp. M0854 | reverse complement strand
TAAAGCTCGCCCACCGCCCCGAATGGAACCGGCGCGCCATGGCCGTCCAGAAGATACACCCGCGTGTTCGCAATCGGACGGCCGATCGGGACAACTGACCCGTCAAAATCAGCCGGGCAATTCCAGGCCGTCGCGTCGATAGCTGCTTCCGTGGGACCATATAGATTGTGCAGGCCGGTCCAAGGCAATATGCGCCGAACCTTGTGCGCAAGGGGGGCAGCAAGTGCCTCACCACTACACATGAGACGCTGCAGCGATGTGCAGCGATCAACACCCTTCGTGTCCATAAAGTTGACCAGCATGGATGGTACGAAATGTGCCGTGGTGATGCTTTGGCCGACTACCAAGTTTACAAGCGCTTCGGGATCTTTGTGTGCAGCCGGAGGCGCCAGCACCAGGGTCGCCCCTTCAACCAAGGTCCAGAAGAATTCCCAGGCCGAGACGTCGAAGCCAAAAGGCGTCTTCTGCAAGACGACATCAGTCGCATTGAGAGCGTAGGCTTTTTGCATCCAGATCAGGCGATTGACAATAGCCCGATGCTCATTCTGTGCCCCTTTGGGCGCTCCGGTTGAGCCTGATGTGTAGATGACGTAGGCGAGATGGCGGGGGGTGAGGCCGAGGGCGTGGCAACCGGGATCGGAACCGGGAAGCCCGGCCCAGGCGGACGTGTCCGTCTCCAGATCGACCACCGTCACAGCGGCCATCGCCGCGGCGCCGAGGGCTTCGCGGCCGGCCGCATCGGCCAGCAGCAGCGGCGGGGCGGCATCATCCAGGATCTGGATCAGCCGGGCCGATG
>NZ_JAMYOL010000086.1:0-826 GCF_040319815.1 Mesorhizobium sp. M0854 | reverse complement strand
TAGGGCCTGTTGATATTCATGATTCCCATTCTGGCTTGATCGTGATTCAAGCTTTGGATGGAACGATTCGTGCTGACGGACGCCCAGTGGGCGAAGATGGAACCGCATTGTCTGGGTAAGCCAGCGGATCCTGGGCGAAGCGGCCAGGACAATCGCCTGTTCGTCGAAGCGGTTCTTTGGATCGTGCGGACTGGCAGTCCGTGGCGTGATCTGCCTGCCCTCTTCGGAAAGTGGAACAGCGTTTTCACGCGATACCGAGGTTGGGTCAAAGCCGATGTTTTCATTCGGCTTTTCGAGGCTTGCTCGGGCCAGCCGGACATGGAATACGCCATGGTCGACGCCACCATCGTCAAGGTCCATCGACACGGCCAGGGCGCAAAAGGGGGACTCAAAGCCAGGCCATAGGTCGCTCCAAGGGCGGTATGACAACCAAAATCTTGGCGCTTACCGACGCGCTTGGCAATCTCGTGCGCTTTGTCCTGCTGCCGGGCCAGCGCTTCGATACGGTCGGTGTCGAACCGCTCATCCAAGGCCTCTCCTTCGGCGCTCTGATCGCCGACAAGGCCTTCGACAGCAACACCATCATCGCCGATTTGAACGAGCGTGGCGCCAAGATCGTCATTTCCCAGCATCCGCGCCGAACAAAGCCGATCCCGCTCGATGCCGAGATGTACAAATGGCGTCATCTGATCGAGAATTTCTTCTGCAAACTCAAAGAGTTCAAACGCATCGCCATGCGCGCCGACAAAACCGACCAGAGCTTCAATGCCATCATTCATCTCGCTGCTGCCGTCATCAACTCCAAATGAATCTCAACAAGCCCTAG
>NZ_JAMYOL010000085.1:0-862 GCF_040319815.1 Mesorhizobium sp. M0854 | reverse complement strand
GAAGGCCCGCTTCGGCGGGATGGATGTCTCCGAGGCTCGGCGACTGAAGGCTCTGGAGGACGAGAACACGCGGCTGAAGCGGCTTCTGGCCGACGCCATGCTCGACAATGCCGCATTGAAGGATCTTGTGGGAAAGAAATGGTGACGCCCGCGGCCAAGCGGAAAGCTGTCGCTCGCCTGAAGGAAGGCTTCGGGATGAGCGAACGGCGGGCGTGTAAAGCCATCGGCTGTTGCCGCATGACGGTTCGCTACGAGACCAGCAGGCCGAACGACCGCGAGCTTCGCGAGCGGATGAAGGCGATCGCGCAGGAGCGTCGCCGGTTCGGCTACCGGCGTCTTCTCGTGATGCTGAGGCGGGAGGGCCTGGTCGTGAACCACAAGAAGCTGTTCCGGCTCTATCGGGAGGAGAAGCTCGCCGTTCGCCGCCGTGGCGGCCGCAAACGGGCGATCGGGACCAGGGCGCCGATGGTGGTGCCGCTGAGGCCCGACGAGCGCTGGTCGCTCGACTTCGTATCGGACCAGCTCACAGACGGGCGCCGCTTCCGCATCCTGGCCGTCGTCGACGACTGCACGAGAGAGTGCCTGGCACTCATCATTGATACGTCTCTCTCGGGCATGCGGGTTGCCCGCGAATTGGACCGGCTCATCACCGAGCGCGGCCGGCCGAGAATGATCGTCAGCGACAATGGCAGCGAGTTCACCTCGAACGCCATCCTCTCCTGGGCGGATCAGAACCGCGTCGAATGGCATTACATTGCGCCCGGCAAGCCGATGCAGAATGGCTTCATCGAGAGCTTCAACGGCCGACTACGCGATGAACTGCTCAACGAGACGCTGTTTACTTCGCTGGCTCAGGCACGCG
>NZ_JAMYOL010000084.1:0-873 GCF_040319815.1 Mesorhizobium sp. M0854 | reverse complement strand
CCCGTTGACGGTGATCTCGCCCTCCTGGTGCGCCTCGAGCCGATTGAAGCAGCGGATCAGCGTTGATTTTCCCGATCCGGAAGGGCCGCAGATGACGACGCGTTCGCCCTTGCGGACAGTGAGGCTGACGTCAGTCAGCGCTTTGAAGGCGCCGTACCACTTCGAGACGTTCTTCGCTTCGATGACTTTGTCCGCGATCACCGCCGTTTGCTCCTGCCGAAATAACGCCCGATCCGAACTTGACTCAGGACGCGGCACATCGGCAGGCGCCTTAGAGCGCCAGTTTGGAGCGCCCTTCACTTGACCTATGCTGTCGACGGTCATCGTAGCTTGCTCCTCGCAAAATGATGCTCGATCCGGGATTGAATCAGCTCGAGGCAGATGGTCATAATCCAATAAATAATTGCCGCCGCTATCAGCATCTCCATGTGATGGAAGGTCGGCTGGCCGATTGTGCGAGCAAGGAATGTCAGCTCCCACACGCCCAAGACTGAGACCAGCGAGCTGTCCTTCACCATCCCGATGAACATATTTCCCATTGGGGGAATGATTGCGGGAGTCGCCTGCGGCAGGATGATCTTGCGCATCGTGAGGCCAAAGCCGAAACCCATGGACCGGGATGCCTCCCATTGGCCGCGATCGATGCTCGCAATGCCCGAACGGAAGATTTCCGTCATATACGCACCAATGCAAAGCGAGAGTGCCAACACGCCTGAAGGGACGGCATTTATCACGATCCCAAGCTGCGGCAACCCGAGATAGATCAGGTAAATCTGCATGAGAAGCGGCAAGCCGCGGAAGAATGAAGTGTAAAAGCTGGCGATGCCGTAGGCAAAGCCGTTGCTTGAAAGTTTTGCGATAGCTGCGACTATT
>NZ_JAMYOL010000083.1:0-950 GCF_040319815.1 Mesorhizobium sp. M0854 | reverse complement strand
TCGCCCACCGCCCCGAATGGAACCGGCGCGCCATGGCCGTCCAGAAGATACACCCGCGTGTTCGCAATCGGACGGCCGATCGGGAGACGGCGGAATATTTCGTCACTCAAGTTGATCTCGCAGGCTGTCGCGAAGGTCGTCGTCTCGGTTGGGCCGTAGCAATGAATGAGACGTACAGGACCTTCTTCTTTCAGCAATCTCAGAAAAGAGGAAAGGTCATTGCGCTCTCCTCCACAGAGAAGGTACTTAAGTTGGGATAACGTCGAGGCAATCGACGATGTATGTTGATTGAATAGTGCTGTTGTTAGAAAAAGGGAGGTCACCCCGTGCTGTTTAAGCACCCTAGCAAAACTGGGAGTGTCTATGACGGTGGTGGCATGCATTGTAACAATGCAACCACCGTTAAGCAGCGGTGCCCACACTTCGAATGTGCTTGCGTCGAAGGCGGGACTGCCAGCCCATGCCACACGATCCCTGGCATCGATCTTTGCATATCCATTATTGATCACGAGCCGATTGACAGCACAATGAGGAACAACAACTCCTTTGGGAAGGCCGGTTGAGCCGGAGGTGTACATTGCATACGCGGCGGCCTCGGCGCTCAACGCCAGGCCAGGATCGGAACCACATCCCGGTCCAATTGTGAGCGGCTCAATACCCAGACCAGGGAACGTCGACTCGACCAAACGATCATCGTCACTCTCGGTTAGCACCAGGCGTGGAGCACAATCGGCTATCAGCCATTCTTGTCGCACAGATGGAAGAGCGCGATCGATCGGCACATATACTCCCCCCGCTTTCAGGATCGCCAGTTGCGCCACCACAAGGGCGACGGAGCGGTCCAGCACTGTCGCAACGCAATCCGCCGGCTTCACCCCAAGCGCGATCAGGTGATGGGCAAGGCGGTTGGCGCGCGCGTTGAGCTCGCCATAGCTCAGGCGCTCGTCCTC
>NZ_JAMYOL010000082.1:0-994 GCF_040319815.1 Mesorhizobium sp. M0854 | reverse complement strand
CGGCGTGCCACCGAAAGGTTGTGCGGGCAAGAGGCGCGAAACCATGTGTTTCGCACCGCGCCGGCGGAATATTCGTGCGTCAGTGTGTCAGGTTCCGAACACGGACGTCTTCAACCGGACATGGCTGAACATGGCAACACGAACCCCGAATGACGACGGTCGCCTGCCGAAGAGATGTTGAACGCAGGGGCCCGGTGGTCGGGCTCGCCGCGCAGGCCGATCGAGCGCAAGCTGGAGAAAGATAGCGTCACGGTACTATAGGTGGGCGGAGCACTCATGGTGGAAACGAACAGCGCGCTGTTCAAGCTTCCGAGCCGGCGGCGTGCCACCCAATAGCGGTCTAAAGCGTTCCATGTCGTGGCGTGGAGCGGCAGCAAACGGCTCTTGTGGAACTTGGTTTGCTGGATGATCAGACCATCCGGCGGTCAGGTCACCGAGTTGAAGGCGAGGGCTTCGGAATTGCGCATGCAGGTAGCGGCCAGCAAGCCGAACAGTTGTGTCGCAAATTCTGAGATTGCCGCGCTGCACGCTCCAGCGGACACAATTAAGGGGGCGATTGTCTCGAACTGAAGCGAAGGGGCTGGATCGAAGGCAAAGCGCCCCATGCCACTTCCGCATCATGTGAACCTTCTGGGTGCGGGCCAATGTAGCGATCGCTGTTTGGAAGGTCTTGAAACCTAGCATTGGCGCACCCGACGCTTGAATGCGACGATAATCCAGGCCGATCCGATTGTTCAAATCTTCGCTGGGGCGAATGCGGATGGTTTCAGCGTCCTCGTGACCATCGCGGAGGCAGTCTTAAACGTCGTGTCAAGCGAAGTGAGGATTTGACCCCCTGGGCGAACTGGAGATTTGATCCCCTCTCATTTGCGGTTTCCTTGCTCTCGAGCGTCGGTTTAGGCCAGGTTGAGAAGCCGCGAACCCCGGATATAGAAAGCCCGGCGGAGTTCGCCCCCGGGGGGGTAAACAGGGGAATTGTAGAAAACCCGAAAAG
>NZ_JAMYOL010000081.1:0-1338 GCF_040319815.1 Mesorhizobium sp. M0854 | reverse complement strand
CGAATAGAGCATGGGCAGTCCTTTAAAAAAGCGGTCCAGGCCAGCCGGGACCGCTTCAACTTCACGACCTTACTTTTCGAGGGTGTAATCCACTCCGTACCATTTGATGGACAGCTTGGAGAGCGTGCCGTCATCCCTCATGTCCTTGATGGCTGCCGCGATCTTGTCACTGAATTCCTTGTCGCCATGTAGAACCGGAATTGCTGAGGGCGACGAGAACAGAGGGTCACCGAGCTGCTTGAACGGATAACCGGCCTTGATCAAATTGGGGAGTTCTTGTTCCTCCATGAGGACCGCATCTAGACGAACACCATCGCCGAGGCGAAGGTCGTCATACGCAATACCGTTGCTTTGGTAAGTCTTCACCTGGCCGGGCGTGAACTGGAATTGTATAGGCTTAGCGTTGACCCAGTTCGGTATGAGCGTGTGATTGGCGTAGGTCTCGTCCACGGTGTTCGCCGTAACGCCGACCACCTTGCCATCGAGATCGGAAAGCTTGGTCGCTTTACTATTCTTGTGAACGAGGGCGATCGCGCGAGTGTAGAAGTAGATGGCCGGAAAGTCGAACTTTTCGGCACGAGCCTTGGTCGGCACCATCTGGCCCAGGGCCATGTCCCAACGGCCCTCCCACTTGCCTGCGGTGATGATGTCCCAGCCCGGCGTTACGAATTTGGCCTGTACGCCGAGGTATTTTGCGATGCCCTTGGCGACTTCCACATCATAACCATCAAGCTCGTGTTTGTCGTTCAAGAATGACATCGGCGCCCAGTCAACCCCGGCCGCCACTGTTAGCGTTTTTGTGGCAAGCACGCGATCCAGTACGGCCCCGGCGTTGGCCGCAGAAGACACGGACGCAACCGCGAGCGACGCGGCAGCTGCTATCATCGTCATAAGCTTGTTCATGCGATCATTCCCCTTCTGATTGTGATTCTTAAGCGCTGGCACGAGCGCGTGCAGGAGAGCAATCTGCAAATCAGGAAACCATCGAGTTTGCCAGCGACATTAAGCAGCGGCGAGCGCTCATTCCTCCACGCCGCTGCCTATGCTCAGCTTATTCCCATCGACCCAGGAGCCGGCAAGAACAAAATCAATATCACATCCATCTAGAACCTAGATGATTGAAGACTGCCCCTAGTGGTTCCTGCCTGACATAAGAGTCCGGTTTGGGATTCCCCTTCGCGATTACGATGCGAGTCTGGCGCATGCGCACAGGAATATTGCTCACCGTTTCGTCTATTGATCTTGAGCGCCTGAGCGCACTGATCAGGGATCGCAATGCGCCACAGAAGCATGTTTGGCGCGCCGAAATCATTCTGTTGAGCAGCGACGGCGCGGGCA
>NZ_JAMYOL010000080.1:0-1472 GCF_040319815.1 Mesorhizobium sp. M0854 | reverse complement strand
AGACCCTGGGATCCATATGTGGACGGCGCCCTGCCTGCAACGGTTGTTTTGCGTCGTTTTCGATCGCTTGCGTCCATATGTCCGGCCTTTGAGCACGGTCCTTGCGGCCGCTGGCCAAGGTGGGGTTCGCGACGCCCGTTCCAATCATGCCAGCGGTTTCGTTGGCCAATGGATCCCTCGGAGTTTCGCGCGTCACGGATCGATCGATCACGCCATCTTCCTTCCGTTGCAAGAGCTTGTGTTCGGTGTTCCTCCGTTGCGGCCTATCCGGGCATGTCAGCGCCGTGCTGAGCCGCGGTCAGGGCTGGCCGCAGGCCACCGCCGTAGGCGGCGCGAAGCGGCCTTGAGGGCGGCGAGGAGGCGTCAGGCTGCCCGCCAGGCCGCAACGGTACGGCTCGCCGGTGATCATCATCTTCCAGGCCATACGGGCGGTCTTGTTGGCGAGCGCCGCAGCCGCCAGCTTCGGCGGCTTGCGCGCAATCAACGCCGCCAGCCACGGCGAGGCCTTGGCGCGGCCGCGACGCACCTGCTGGACGTGGGCCGTCGCGCCCACCACCAGCGCCTGCCGCAGCATCTCGTCGCCGGCCCGCGTGATCACCCCCAGCCGGTTCTTGCCGGCGGTCGAATGGTTCTTCGGCGTCAGCCCCAGCCACGCCGCGAAGTCGCGTCCCGAACCGAACGCTGTCGCATCAGTGACCTTGACGCCGAGCAGGCTCGCCACGACCGGCCCGACGCCGGGCATCGCAGCCAGCCGCTGTCCAGTCTCGTCCTTGCGGTGATGGGCCAACAGCTTCTTGTCGATTGCCGCGTATCGCGCGCACACCGCGCGGTATTCCTCGCCGAGCGTCTCAAGCAGTTCCTTTGCCAGCGCCGGCACCGTCGCGTCGCCGGCAATGCGGGCCAGCAGTGGCTCGATGCGGGCAAGGCCTTGTGCGGCCACCAGGCCGAATTCGGCTGCGTAGCCGCGGATCGTGTTGGAAAGCTGCGTGCGCCGCCGCACCAGCTGCTCGCGCACCCCAAACAGCATCTGCGCCGCTTGCTGCTCGCCGCTCTTGATCCCAACAAAGCGTGTCCTGGGCCGGCTCATCGCCTCGCAGATCGCCTCGGCGTCAGCCGCGTCATGCTTGCCGCGCCGCACATACGGCTTCACGTGCTGCGCCGCGATCAGCACCACCTCATGACCCAGCCCCGACAGCGTGCGCGCCCAGTAATGCGAGCCACCGCACGCCTCCAGCCCGATCCTCACCGGCGCAAGCTTGGCGAAGAACGGGACTACCGCCCGCCGTTGCAATTTACGCACCAGCACCGAACGCTCCGCAGCGTCGACACCATGCAGCTGAAAAACACTCTTGGACGTATCCATGCCAATACGGATAAGGTGTTCCACGGACGGCTCCCTTGTTTGAGATCTCAACGAACTCATTCTGGCACATCCGATGCCGTCGGGCGCCGTCCACCCCATCATGCCGTGA
>NZ_JAMYOL010000079.1:0-1475 GCF_040319815.1 Mesorhizobium sp. M0854 | reverse complement strand
AGCAACGCTTTCAACTCGCCTCTGCTCAGTCTAACGTCTCGATTGGTCATGGCACTTCCCCTTCCACGGGAATCGGTGATCGCAATGTCACCACCGTGCCATGGCCGCTCGCCCCTCAGAGCAAGCGCCGTTCTCTCTCCAAAACTTTTTGCAGAACCTTCAGCACATCTGTGGACGCCCCCGTGAGCGCAAGAAGAATCTTCGAAAGGCAGTATAGCGGCGCGTAGTCGGGTGCTGACATCTGTCCGGCCTCTGATGCGGCCTTCCATTTGCCGCCGGCCCGTATGGGAGTTCGCCGATCGGATCCATATCACTACCGCGCGCTCGAGGCGCTCTGTGCTGAACTGGTTTTTCCGATCCGTCTCTCATCGACTGTCGCGCCATACCTCTCCGTGTGACCTTCCTACACCTGCGACGACCTCAGACCGAGCTGCTATGCTGCCACGGCCGGAGCCCTGTAGGTCCCACCTCTTGCCATGAGCGCCCAGACGATGCGGGCCATCTTGTTGGCAAGAGCGACGACCACAAGCATTGGCGGCTTGCGGGCGAGCATGCGCCCAAGCCACGATCCTTCACGAATGCCTCGCCGACGAGCATGACGCACGACAGCGCTCGCTCCGATGATAAGCAGGCGCCGCAAAGTACGCTCGCCCATCTTCGATGTTGCACCGAGCCTCTGTTTACCGCCGGTTGAGCGTTGCAGCGGCGTCAGGCCCAGCCAAGCGGCGAAGTCACGCCCCTTTCGGAAGATTGCGGCGCAAGGCGCCAGTGCAACCAGAGCCGTTGCCGTTATCGGACCAACGCCGGGGATTGTTGCCAACCGCCGCACGTCTTCATCCTCTCGGGCACGCCGTGCAATCTCGGCATCGAGCTGCTTGATCCTTTCCTCCAGCGATCTCAGCGTATCGACCAGCACGGTGAGGGCCAGGCGGGCTGCTTCTGGCAGATCGCCCTCAGGATCCTCTACCTTTTCCATCAGCTTGGCAGTATGTGAAGGGCCCTGGGCAACGACCAGTCCATATTCTGCAAGATGGCCGCGCAAGGCGTTGATCGTCTGGGTGCGCTGCCGCACCAGCAGATCACGAGCCCGGAATACGGCCGCACTCGCCTGCTCCTCCTCACTCTTCACGGCGACAAAGCGCATGGTCGGCCGCTGCGCGGCCTCGCAGATCGCCTCGGCATCGGCGGCGTCGTTCTTCTGCCGCTTCACGAAAGGCTTCACATAGGATGGCGGGATCAGACGAACGGTGTGCCCGAGCTTGCCGATCTCGCGCGCCCAGTGATGCGCCCCAGAACAGGCCTCCATGGCGACCAAGCAGGCCGGCTGCCCAGCGAGAAACGCAAGCACCTTGTCGCGTCGCAGTTGCTTGCGGAAAACAATGGCGCCCGCCGCATCGGCTCCATGCGCCTGAAACACATTCTTCGCTAGGTCCAATCCGATCGTGTTAACTTCCATTGTGGACGCTCCCTCTCTT
>NZ_JAMYOL010000078.1:0-1536 GCF_040319815.1 Mesorhizobium sp. M0854 | reverse complement strand
GATAGTGTTGAAGAAGTCGGCGATGAAGCCGTGGATCCACTCGCACCGAAGCGTCTTGATTAAGGTCGACGCGACCTCCTCGCCTTAAGTGGCTCGGACGTTTGTTCCGAGGGTGCAAATCTTGGCCAATTTCCTGAGGTTCTGGGCGATGGCTGCAAGGTGGAACTCATCGCGGGCACCACAGGGGCCGCGCAATCGCAATCGATCGAGCTTCAGGATGCGCTTGAGGTGCGCGAACAGCATCTCCACCTTCTTCCGCTGATAGCGTGAGGTCTGGTAGGCGTCTGTCTTTGCGATGTCGCGGGCCATGTCGCGCGCGCCCTCATAGATCGAGCGCAGCACCTTGCGCGCCGGCTCCTTCGGGCAACAGCTGGGCTTCAGGGCACAGGCGTCGCAATCCAGCTTGCTGGCGCGATAGCGCATCATGCCATTCTCGTCGACGAGAGGGTGTGGCATCCGATAGGTCTTCTGGCGCTGCCTGAGCGTCTTCCCGCCAGGACAGATGTATGTATCGGCCTTATGGTCGTAGGTGAAGTCGTCGCGCGAGAAGGTGCCATCCTTGCGCCTAGACTTGTCGAAGACCGGGATATGCGGCTCGATCCCACGCTCATGCACCAACCAGTTCAGCATTTCGGCCGAGCCGTAGCCGGTGTCGGCAATCAGCCGCTCCGGCCAGAGGCCGAGCTCGTCGTGCGCCCGCTCGATCATAGTCTTGGCGGCCGTCACCTCGGCTTGGCGCACCGCGGTCGAGGGCTCCACGTCCACGATGATGGCGTGCTCCACGTCGATCAAATAGTTCGTGCAATAGGCATAGACGGCTGGGCCACCCCAAGCGGCAGTCCAGCGCGCGGCGGGATCAACAGGGGAGACGAACTTGGGCTCCACCGGCGTGGCGGCCCCGAAGGCGGCGTCATCCAGAGTGGCGAGATACTCAGCCACGGCCCGCTTGGCTTTGGGATTGAGGTCCTCGGCCGTTTCGATCCCGCGCTGACGATGGGCGTCGGCGACGATCATGCTGGCATCGACCGCAAAGCCTTCGCCGCCGACGAGCCCTTCAGCTATGCAGCGCCGGACGACGGTCTCGAACAGTTCGCGCAGCAGGTCGGCATCGCGGAAGCGGCCGTGGCGGGTCTTGGAGAAGGTTGAGTGGTCAGGCACATCACCCTCGAGGCCAAGCCGGCAGAACCACCGATAGGCCAGGTTCAGATGTACCTCCTCGCACAGCCGGCGCTCCGAGCGGATGCCGAAGCAATAGCCGACGATCAGCATGCGGATCAGCAGCTCAGGGTCGATCGAGGGACGGCCGATCGGGCTGTAGAAGGGCGCCAGATGCTGGCGGATGGCGGACAGGTCGACGAAGTGGTCGATCGCTCTGAGCAGGTGATCCGCCGGCACATGCCGCTCCAGGCTGAAGCCGTAGAACAGCTCCTCCTGCATCACACTTTGCTCGCCCATCATCGACTCAATCTCCTCTTACGACGAAGATTGAATCAGTGCTTCAGGACTGCTGCAACCCGGACTTTTTCAACACTATCG
>NZ_JAMYOL010000077.1:0-1536 GCF_040319815.1 Mesorhizobium sp. M0854 | reverse complement strand
CGCATCGGCTCCATGCGCCTGAAACACATTCTTCGCTAGGTCCAATCCGATCGTGTTAACTTCCATTGTGGACGCTCCCTCTCTTACGGTGGCTGTCAAACACCACCATTCTGGCACATCGATGCCGTCGAGGGGGCGTCCACATGGGGTAATCGCGGGAGCGACGCGCCCTGGAACCGATCATAGCCTTGGAGGGTGGCTGTTCCCCGATAAGATGAAATACGGGCTCACGACTGGACGCCGGGCCCAGCATCAACGGAGAACAGCCATGGAAGAACATATCGGTCTCGACGTGTCGATGAAAGAGACGGCAGTGTCGATCCGCCGTGAAGGCGAACGGATCTGGCGCGGGAAGTGCGCATCTGATCCCAGGATCATTGCCGAGCTTGTCCGCAAGCGGGCGCCGGCCGCAAAGCGCGTCGTGTTCGAAACCGGCCCACTGTCAGTTTGGTTCTATCATGCGCTGCGCGCCGAGGGATTGCCAGCCATCTGCATCGATGCGCGCCATGCCAAAGCCGCTCTCGATATGGCGGCGAACAAGACGGATGCGAATGACGCCGATGGTTTGGCGCGTCTTGCTGAAGCAGGATTCTTTCGCCAGGTGCGCGTGAAAGGCTTCGACAGTATGTTGACCCGCACGCTCGTGGCAGCACGCACTCGGCTGGTCCGGATCACCGTCGAGCTTTCCAACCAGATCCGAGGGATCATGAAAACGTTCGGCATGCTCGTTGCCGCCGGTAAGGGAACTACATTCGAAAAGAATGTCCGGAGCCTTCTTATCGATCAGAGCGAGCTTGCTCCTGTCGTGCTACCGATGTTGGAAGCCTGGCGCAGCATTCGCATCCGTGCCGCCGAGCTTGGGCGCCAGCTTGTCGCAGATGCACGTCAAAGCCAAGCATGCCGCATACTCATGTCGATCCCCGGCATCGGCGCCATTACCGCAACCTCTTTCGCCACTGCCATTGAAGATCCGGGCAACTTCAAGAAGTCCCGCTCTGTTGCCGCTTGGATCGGCCTGACAACTCGCCGCTACCAATCGGGAGAAGTCGATTATGACGGCCATATATCCCGACGCGGCGATCGACATTTGCGGGGACTTCTCTATGAGGCTGCGGCGGTCATCCTGACACGCAGCTCGATCGACAGCAGCCTGCGCACGTGGGGCCTCAAGCTCCGGGAGAGGGTTGGCTTCAAACGAGCTGCCGTGGCTGTGGCGCGCAAACTGGCGGTGATAATGCATTCGATGCTCAAGACCGGTGAGTTCTTTGATCGAAATGCAGGCGCCACAGCATGAAATCTTGCGAATAGCGTTCAGGATCTGAGCGCCTGAGACGTCCCTGCCGGGACGTGAGCCGAGCCATTCCGCTGATGGGGTTGCACCGCTGTCTCAGCAAAGTGCGTCGTCCACATTGAAGGCTCGTCCGCGGAGCTCCATCATGCGGCGACTGATGTCGACCGCGAAGACAACCATGCACCCGGCAGCGTCGTCTCGACGCAATTACATGCTTGACGTCCCAGCGGCGATTAGACAACCCC
>NZ_JAMYOL010000076.1:0-1782 GCF_040319815.1 Mesorhizobium sp. M0854 | reverse complement strand
CCGGCTTCACCCCAAGCGCGATCAGGTGATGGGCAAGGCGGTTGGCGCGCGCGTTGAGCTCGCCATAGCTCAGGCGCTCGTCCTCGCAGACCACTGCCACCGCATCGGGGGCGCGCCGCACCTGCTGCTCGAACAGTTCATGGATGCACCGGTCCGACGGATAAGGCGCCGCCGTCCGGTTCAGCTCCTCCAGCAGGTAGGCGCGCTCGTCGGAGGGCAGGATGTCGATGCGGCCGACCGGCTGGCCTGCATCGGCGACCATCGCCCGCAGCAGCGCCAGCAGATAATTACGCTGCCGCTCGATCGTCGCCTGGTCGAACAGCGCCGTCGCATAGCCAAAGCTTCCGGCGATCTCCTCGCCATGCTCGCAAAGGCTCAGTTCCAGATCGAACTGGACTTGATCGAGCCCCTCCCCCGCAGCCTCTACACTCAGCCCCGGCAGATCCAATGACCCGATCGCATTGTTCTGCCAGGCCAACATCACCTGGAACAGCGGCGTGTGATCGAGAGCCCGGGGCGGCTTGACGATCTCCACCACCTGCTCGAACGGCAGATCCTGATGCTCCTGCGCCGCCAGCGCTATGCGCCGCGTCCGCTCCAGAAGCTCCGCCACGCTCGGCTCGCCCGACAGGTCCAGCCGAAGCGCCAGGGTGTTGACGAAGAAGCCGATCAGCTCTTCGATCTCGCGCCGGCCGCGATTGGCGCTCGGCACGCCGATGACAAGGTCGTCCTGCCCCGACAGGCGCGACAGCACCGCAGCCCACGCCGTCAGCACCGTCATGAACAGCGTCGTGCCATGCTGCCGGCTCAGCCGCTTCAGACCCCGCGTCAAATCCGCATCGATGACAACGGGCACACTGGCTCCGGCAAACGACTGTTGCTCCGGCCGCGGACGGTCCGTCGGCAAGCCAAGACGGGCCGGGGCGCCGGCGAGGGTCTCGCGCCAATAGTCCGCCTGGCTCTGCAGCCGGTCCCTCGTCAGCCACTGTCGCTGCCAGGCGGCATAATCCGGGTACTGGATTGCCAGCGGCGGCAAAGGATCGTCCTGTCCAGCCTCAAACGCCCGGTAAAGCTGACTGAGTTCACCCACCAGCACGCTCATCGACCAGCCGTCCGAGACGATGTGGTGCTGGGTCAGCAGGAAGACGTGTTCCTCATCCGATATCCGGATCAGACGCCCGCGGATCAGCGGCCCACGCGCGAGATCGAACGGCGTGAGGGCCTCTTCATGGCACAGATCCAA
Source organism: Mesorhizobium sp. M0854 (assembly GCF_040319815.1). Classification (NCBI taxonomy): domain Bacteria; kingdom Pseudomonadati; phylum Pseudomonadota; class Alphaproteobacteria; order Hyphomicrobiales; family Phyllobacteriaceae; genus Mesorhizobium; species Mesorhizobium sp. M0854. Next base: position 539 of record NZ_JAMYOL010000076.1, on the reverse strand, counting down.
AAGCGCCGCCTCAGCATCTGGCCTGCCCTTGAGATTGTGCTCCAGCACCGGCAGCCCTGCATCCGGCGGCAGAACCGCGACCAGGGGCTTGCCCTCCGACGCGACAAAGACACTGCGTAGCGCCTCATGGCGGGCAAACAAACGGTCGAGGCCGCGCTGCCAGGCGCTGCGGTCGAGCACCCCACGCAGCCGCAGGGCCAGCGGCATGTGGTAGTTCGTGCTGCGTTCGTCCAGCTGCGCCAAAAACCATAGCCGCTGCTGCGCGAACGACAGCACCAGAGGCTCATGACGCGACACGGCCACAATCGCCGGCAGGTCTTGCGGACCGGAGCGGCTCAACAGCTCGACGATGCTTGCCGCCAGATCGGAAAGCGCCGGTTTGGCAAACAGCCTCGCCAGCGGCAGCTCGACGCCAACAACCTGCGACAGTCGGCTCGAGAACTGCACGGCCAGCAGCGAATGGCCGCCGAGCTCGAAGAAGTTGTCGTGGCGTCCGACCCGCTCGACCCTGAGAAGCTCCGCCCAGATCTGTGCCAGCG
>NZ_JAMYOL010000075.1:0-1789 GCF_040319815.1 Mesorhizobium sp. M0854 | reverse complement strand
GGGCTTCGCTCGGTGGAGCTTCGGGTGCAGCATTGGCGTCGGGAGTTGAGGGCGCAGAAGCGCGCGACGGTTCGGTTTGAGACGGCGCCGGGACATCAGATGCAGATCGACTTTGGCGACACGCGGGCGTGGATCGGCGGCGAGCGTGTTCGGGTGCACCTGTTTGTGGCGACGCTGGGTTACTCGCGTCGGCTGCATATCCGTCCCTCGCTTCGGGAGCGCCAGGCGGACTGGTTCGAGGAGATGGAAGGAGCCTTCCTTCGCTTCGGCGGGGTTCCAACGGAAGTGCTGTTCGACAATCCGAAGGCGCTGGTCGAACATCACGATGCGACGACGCGGGAGGTGCGCTTCAATGTGAGGCTGCACACCTTTGCCCGCTACTGGGGATTTACGCCGCGGGCTTGTGCGCCCTACCGGGCGCATACGAAGGGAAAGGACGAACGCGGGGTCGGCCAGGTCAAGCGCAATGCGATCGCCGGCCGCCGGTTCGAGAACTGGCGGCGTTCGAGGCGCATCTGGACCGGTGGACACGCGAGATTGCCGATCAGCGTGTGCATGGCACGACCGGCGTGGCTCCTGCGGGGCGCTTTGCCGAAGAAGCCATGGCGCTTCGCCCTCTGGGCGGACGGGCACCGTTTGGGCAGCTGCGGGATCTCGTGCGCAAGGTCCAGGCGGACTGCGCAATCGACCTGGACACGAACAGTTACTCGGTTCCCTGGCGGCTGATCGGGGAGAGCGTCCAAGTCGTGGTGCTGGGCGGCCGCGTTATCGTGCGTCATGCGGGCGAGGTGGTGGCGGATCATGCCTTGTGCCGCGGGCGTCGCCAACGGATTGTCGAGCGCGCGCATCTTGCCGGCGTGGTCGGCGCTGCTGCGCCGGTGCGATCGGCGCCGGCGGAGATCGTTGCGCCTTCCGCTCTGTTGCGGCCGCTGGCCGAATATGAGGCACTGGTGGGAGGCAGCTGGTGATGACGACGGTCGATCACGAGATGTTGGTGGCTCAGCTCGACCGGCTGAAGCTGACCGCGATCCGGGATCAGCTCGATACGCTGCTGGACGAAGCGGCGCGTTCGCAAATGACCTTGCGCGAAGCTTTGGCCTTCCTGGTGACGCGCGAGATCGCGCGGTGCGACGAGCGACGCATCTCTATGGCAGGCAAGATCGCGCAGTTCCCGTTTGTGCGCGAACTCGATGGCTTCGACTTCGACGCGCAGCCGTCGCTGGATCAGCGCCAAGTCCGGGAGCTGGCGACCTGCCGCTGGATTGCTCATGGCGACACGGTCCTGTTCCTTGGACCTCCGGGTACGGGCAAGACACATCTGGCGGTGGCTCTCGGGCGCGAGGCGATCCGGCAGAACCATAGCGTCCAGTTCGTCACGGCGGCCACGCTCGTGGCGATGCTGGCCAAGGCCCATGACGACGGTTCACTCGAAAAGCAGCTGACGACCCTGTCGCGGCCGAAACTGTTGATCATCGACGAGCTCGGCTATCTCCCGTTCGAAGCCAATGCCGCGCATCTGTTCTTCCAGCTGGTGTCGCGGCGTTATGAGCGGGGATCGATCCTGATCACCTCCAACCGCTCGGTGGGCGAATGGGGCAGCGTGTTTGGCGATCCCGTGGTCGCGACCGCGATCCTTGATCGCCTGCTTCATCATTCGACGGTGATCACCATCCGCGGTGACAGCTACCGGCTTCGCGAAAAGCGGGGGGGGGGGGGGGGGGGGAGAGGGACGGGGCAAAGCCCGGGGACGCAGGAACCCCAAAAAAAGAGGGGGAAAAAAAAAGAAGAA
>NZ_JAMYOL010000074.1:0-1864 GCF_040319815.1 Mesorhizobium sp. M0854 | reverse complement strand
TGGCCTTGGCAAGCCCCAGAACACCCGCCTTGGCAGCCGAATAGTGCGGGCCACCGAAGATGCCGCCGCCGCGCTGGGCCGAAACTGACGACATGCAGATGATCGAGCCGCCGCCATTTTCGCGCATGTGCGGGATGAATGCCTGGCTGAGATGGAGCACGCCGCGTAGGTTGACATCGAGGATGCGGTCCCAGTCAGCCGCGCTGATCTCCAGCGTCTTGACCGGCTGCGTGACGCCCGCATTGTTGCAGAGCACATCGATCCTGCCCAAGGTTTCTGTCACTTGCGCCGCCGCCCTCTTGCAGGCGTCGAGGTCCGCGACGTTGCACGCAAGGCCGATATGGTCGGGTCCAAGCGACGCAGCGGCATCACGCGCTTGCCCGTCATCGAGGTCGAGTATTGCAACGCGAGCCCCGTGCTGTACCATCAGCGCTGCCGTGGAGCGGCCAATTCCCCGGGGGCCCGCGGCCCCCGAAATCACCACGGCCTTGCCCTTCAGCAACAAGTCGAACTCTCCTGCTATTTCTGTTTGCCGGTGATCTAAAGTCGGTAGAACCGGGCGGCGTTGTCATGGAACAGCGCGAGCCGCTCCTCGTGCGGGTGGGCGATCGTAATTTCCTTGAAGGCGTTCAAAATGGCGTCGAAGCTCGAGAACAGCTTGTCGACGGGGAAGTTCGTCGCGAACATCGAGCGGCCGACGCCGAAGGCTGCGATCGCCTCCTCGATGCTCGGCGCCGTCGACCTGCATGCCGGTGTGATTGAGAATGATCTGCACGTCGGGAAAGTCGCGCGCCAGTTCGAGGAACTCGCTCATCTGCGGATAGTAGAGCTGCGGGTCGAAGCTCAGCCCGCGCTTCGCCAGCTCCCGGAAGCCGCGCCGCCATTCGGGCGTACGACTGACCTCCGGCCGCGCCAGATAGGTCTTGGCGGGGTCGGGATGATAATTCATCGGCTGCCGCATGCCGCGGAAGTTCGGATATTCCATGTGGCGGTCGAGGAGGTCGCCGACGTCGGGTTGGGACAGGTCGGCATAGCCGACGATGCCATGCGGAAAGCCTCGCTTATTGGCGATCTCCTGCAGCCAGCGCGTTTCCCCAACCGGATCGCCGGGATCGAGAAGCAGCACTTCGGCTCCGGTGGAAGGGCACGAGCGATCCGGACGATCTGGCCTTCGTGGAGGGCAATTTGCGTGCCGGCATTATCGATGATCGCTTCGCCGATCGCTGGGTCGATCAGCTGGAGCGCTCCGAGCGCAGTTTCGCGCGTGCGGCGACGGCTGATCTGCGACCAGCCCGACCTCGCATGCACAATGCCGATGTTTTCCGCGACCGGACAGCTCGGGCAACAGCGCCAGCTCCTGATGCACCACCGCGATGATCGGGCTGTTGTGGTCGGCCTCCGACGAGGCGAAGCCAATCTCGCCGGCTTCGCGTGAGGTCAGCCCTGTGACGATGCGGATGAGAGTGCTTTTGCCGGCGCCGTTGCCGCCCAGGAGCGCGTGGATTTCGTCGGCCCGGACCTGAAAACTCACACCCCGCAGGACACGGGTTGCGTCATAACTCTTCTCGATATTGGCAGCTTCGATCAGGGGCTTCCTGGTCAATACCTGTCCAACTCCCGGCACGTTGCCGGCGCTACCCAAGCTTTGGGTTGAACTCGGCTCCATCCTGTATCTCCTTCCGGGACCACTGTGCGACCGATTGACATTCGGCTCAATTTTCGTTTCTTAACATTCTGTGTAGCTGAGCTTAACTGACGAGGACGAGGTCAGACATCAAGTTCAATTCGATGACGCATTTCGAGGCAGTCGCGCGGCTCGGCGGCGTGGCAAAGGCCGCTCAGGAATTGCAGGTGACACCTTCGG
>NZ_JAMYOL010000073.1:0-2313 GCF_040319815.1 Mesorhizobium sp. M0854 | reverse complement strand
CGATTTTCTCAGCTCCTGCCATGATGCTCGGGCGGTATCCCTATCGTAGAGAGGCTCGATAAGTCCAATGTACGGGAGAAGATAAGACTTCATCCCATAGGACTTCTTTCCGTAATTCCCATTGCCGTCTAGCAGGTTCAGTACCCGCGCCATGTATCGCGGCTCGTACTCATCGAATGTGATATCGAGAGGAAAAAGCTCCTTTTGGATCATCTCTATTCGAGCAATTCGGTTCGTACGGCAGGGCAGTATGCCTTCTTCATAGCGGTCGATCTCGGCTGCGCCGCAACCTTCCGCATAGCCGGTGTCCACCATGACGTTTTCGTAGTTCACGTCTCGCAGAAGGCTGCTGACATAGGCCCAGTAGTTTTGACCGCGCTCGTTTCGGGCTTCGATAACCGCTTCCAACTTCGGCACGCAGCCTAGGAATTGCGCGAGTTCCTTCACCAGAAACTTCACAAAAACGCTTTCGGCAATGTCGCCGATGATGCCATCAACCTTGTTCTGAATGTCGAACTGTCTGTTAAGGTCATACTGCGTGGCCTCGTCTCCATTCAGCCACTGGTCATAAACGCCGGCAGGAAAGCATGCCGGAAGTGTATCTATCGCCGCCAATGACATTCGCTCCAGAAACCGCTGAGGAGTCGTGAACGCATCTCGATCAGTGACAATATGGCAGTGCGTATCATCAATGGGCAGGTCATTGACCGCCTCGAAAATCGTTAAAAACTCTGGATGCTGTTTCGACAGAAACAGCGGAAGGTGGTCAAAATGATTTGCGGGTTTGCGTTCCATGTTCTTGTCTCTCTGAGAAACTATTGAGGTTGCGACCCAATGCCGTGCGCGACTTCGTGGACATGCTTCCGCATCGCGAATTTTCCGTCCACAGACTCTAAATCGTTTCGCTGGGCCATCACGCTTGAGTCGTCCGCAGCTTATTGCCGGCCAACAATGTTGCCCCCTTGGTTGTGCACAGAGATAGCTCCGCAAGGATCCGGATCCACGAGCGAATTCCCTTGTGGAAGGAGGAAAGGTCATACTTCTCGTTTGGGCTATGGTGCCTGTTGTCAGATCGCGCGAAGCCGATGGGCAGAGAATCCAGACCCAATCGACGCTTAACCACACCAACAACTGGAATTGATCCGCCACTTCCGATCAGTGCAGGTTCACAGCTCCACTCTTCCTTAAGAGCAGCGACTGCGCTATCAAGAAAAGGACTTTCAGTCGAAATGACAGATGCGGGGCTGCCATCGTAGTCGGCAAATCTCAGGTTGCAGTCGGCTGGCGTTCTGGCGCGAATGTGATTACGAAACGCGGAACGAATTTTTTGTGGATCTTGACCAGGAACCAACCTGAAAGAGACCTTCGCAAGAGCTGTGGACGGAATGATGGTTTTGAAACCGTCTCCGTAATACCCACCCGCAATTCCGTTAATTTCGCAGGACGGCCGCGTCCAAATCTGCTCTAGAACTGAATAGGCAGTATCTCCGGCAGATTGAGAAAGCCCCACTTTGCTCAGAAAGGCATCTGGATCGAAATCCAACCTCGATATTGCGGATCTGATTTTATCGTCGAGTTCCTCTATATTGTCGTAGAATCCGTCGATTGCTACTTCACCATTCGCGCCTTTTAGGCTGGCGATAAGCTCGGCTAGGACCTGGATTGGATTGCGTGCAGCATTGCCATACGCACCTGAATGCAAGTCCCGGCTAGCACAGCTTACTCCTATCTCTTCTTCCAAAATGCCGCGAAACATTACAGTGATCGCCGGTACCGTATCTCTCCACAGATAAGTATCGCAAAGCAGCATGACGTCAGCGATCAGTTCCTCGCCGGCCTCGTCCAAGAATGTCTCCATACTTGGACTGCCGCTTTCTTCCTCTCCTTCGAAGAACATGGACACCTTTATCGGTAGATGTCCTGTCACCGCCTTCCACGAGCGGCACGCTTCAATGAAGGTTAGAAGCTGGCCTTTATCGTCCGACACTCCACGAGCAACAATATGGGTTTCTCCGCTGGGCTGTGCTTTTAATTTGGGCTGGAAGGGATCATCTTCCCAAGCCTCGATGGGTTCGACTGGTTGAACGTCATAGTGGCCGTAGAACAAGACATGCGGACCGCCGGCTTCTTTGTTGTGAGCGACCACCACGGGATTTCCAATAGTGGATCTAACGGACACCGCGAAGCCTATTTCCGATAGCTCGTCTGCGATCCAGGAAGCCGCCTGGCGACATTGTGGTGAGTACGATGCGTCGCATGAAATAGAAGGTATTCGTAGGAATTGGAAAAGCCGATCAAGGCTAGCGTTCAGAT
>NZ_JAMYOL010000072.1:0-2348 GCF_040319815.1 Mesorhizobium sp. M0854 | reverse complement strand
CGAATAGAGCATGGGCAGTCCTTTAAAAAAGCGGTCCAGGCCAGCCGGGACCGCTTCAACTTCACGACCTTACTTTTCGAGGGTGCGCTTCACCCCGTACCACTTGATCATTATCTTGGAGAGCGCGCCGTCATCCCTCATGTCCTTGATGGCTGCCGCAATCTTGTCGCTGAAATGCTTGTCCCCGGGTAGAATTGTAATAGCGCTCGTCGAGAAGAAGAGGGGCTCGCTGAGCTCCTTCAATGGATAGCCAGCTTTGATCGCACTGCGTACCACCGTTCGGTCAGTGAGAACCGCATCGAGACGAACACCATCGCCGAGCCGAAGGTCGTCGAACGCAACATTGTCGGTTGCATAGGTCTTCACCTCGCCCGGCGTGAATTTGAATTCTATTGGCTTAGCGCCTACCCAGTCCGGGGCTAGCGTGTGATTGGCATAAGACTCCGCCGATCCGCTTGCTGTGACACCGACTACCTTGCCGTCGAGATCGGAAAGCTTGGTTGCCTTGCTGTCCTTGTAAACGACGGCGACCGCCGCCCCCCAGGCGTACACGGCCGGGAAGCTAAGTTTTTCGGCGCGGGCCTTGGTCGGTACCATCTCGCCCATGGCCACGTCCCAACGACCCTGCCATTTGCCTGAGGTGATGATATCCCAGGCCGGCGTCACGAATTCGACCTTCACGCCCAGATTTTCCGCGATGGCCTTGGCGATATCCACATCAGAACCATCGAGCTCGTGTTTGTCGTTCAAGAATGAAATCATCCCCCAGTCCGTCCCGACCGCCACTCTTAGCGTCTTCGTGGCGAGCACGTGATCGAGTACGGCGCCGGCATTGGCCTCAGGCGACGAACCCACAGATCCAACTGCGAGCGACGCGGCAGCTGCTATCATCGTCATAAGCTTGTTCATCCGACGTTCCCCTGTGTTTGTGGGTCTTGGTCTTGCAACCGGCCCATTCCCGGACCTGAAATGTGATTTTGGACCCAGGAACCCGATCGGCCTTCCTGAGCGACACCTGGTCCTAGTCGGTGTATCTTAGCTGGCCTACGTTTGCAACATATGTTTATCCATTGGAGGAAATGACGCAGACGGATCATCAGCGATATTGCGCATTGATCAGCTAGCGGCTGAAGCTCGAAGGCAACTTTGTCCCTTCATTGCGTCACGCGGGCGAAGTTCCGGTGATCGTCAGGGAACGGCTGAGACGCGCGCCAAGGCCGCCGACGAACGCATTGCCACTCTGACGACGATCGTGAAGATGCTGGAGCGATCGCGCTATGGCAGGCGTTCTGAGCGGCTGGACATCAGCGGGCTGACAGACGAGAAATATGCCTTCGTGCTCGAGGAGATCGAGAGCGGCAGTTATCGCCCGACAAGCAGCTACAACCTGCTGGCGATCGGGAAACTCGATCAAACCTCGTCATACTAATCAAAGGCAAGAAAACCCTCTGCGGCCCTTAAAGGCGGCGCGGATTTGAGCATATCGAGATCCGGCGCGCATGGCGCGAGGTCGGAGTTCCCTGCAATCACCTGCTCAAGTGCTGCAGGGATCGCGAGCAGGCCCAGATCGCCGTGCCGGCGTCCGATGATTTGCAACCCGAAGGGCAGCCCCTCATCACGTCCGCAAGGGATGGTGATCGAGGGATAGCCAGGGATGGTCGAGGCGTAAGCCATGACAAGCCAACGGTAATAACTCTTGGTCGGCTCACCGTCGATTTCCGTTGCCGAGTAGGTGGGGACGATACTGCCCCCACCTCTCACAGACCCGGACGTGCAGTTTTCCCGCATCCGTTTCCTCATGGTAGAGTTTCGCTCACGGTGGCAAACGAATGAAGAATCCTGGCTGGCGGCAGCGGATGGCGTTTCAGGATTTCGTTAAGGCGAGTCCATCGGAACACGCTTTGACGATCTCGCCGAGATAGCCATTTCTGCCATATCCTCACGACTGGTGGGCGAACCATCGCAATCGCCGAGCATTCCCCCCGACGCCATAATAGGCGAAGTGGCCCCGCATCATGGACGAGAGGTGGCGATGCTGATCGCGGATCGACCAGTTCCGGTGTTTCCGGCACCAGTCACTTACCGCAGCCAGCGCACGAGCAAAACGGCCCTTGGCCGTGACTTGCATCACCATGTCCTTGCCTTTGCGCGACCGTCCCCACACGTGGGTCAGGCCGAGAAAGTCGAACTTGGTGCCATCCGTCTCCGGATGCCGTGTGCTCTCCGTCGTTCGCGGGCGAAAGTCGACGAGACGCGTCTTGTCGTGTCAAACGGCTTCCAAAACTGACCCCCGATCGGCGTCCAATTTTGACCCCCCCTTATGTAATGCGCGGCGGTCAGCGTTCGCC
>NZ_JAMYOL010000071.1:0-2498 GCF_040319815.1 Mesorhizobium sp. M0854 | reverse complement strand
GTGTCAAACGGCTTCCAAAACTGACCCCCGATCGGCGTCCAATTTTGACCCCCCCTTATGTAATGCGCGGCGGTCAGCGTTCGCCCGGGCGGAGCTGGTTTGGGTTGCGCAGCCCGGGCGAGCGCGGATAGCGCTTGGCAGCTTGATGGGGTGATCAGGCGCGGTTCTTGAAGCGCCAGGACTCGTTTCCGGTCTCGATGATCTCGCAATGATGAGTGAGACGGTCGAGCAGCGCTGTCGTCATCTTGGCGTCGCCGAAGACGGCGGGCCATTCGCCGAACGCCAGGTTGGTGGTGACGATGATCGAGGTCCGTTCATAGAGCCTGCTGATCAGGTGGAAGAGCAATTGCCCGCCGGCCTGGGCAAAGGGCAGATAGCCGAGTTCATCGAGCACGACGAAGTCGAGCCGGGTGAGGTAGTCGGCGATACGACCCTGCTTGCCGCCGCGGTGCTCGGTCTCGAGCCGGTTGACGAGATCGACGACGTTGAAGAAGCGGCCACGTGAGCCGTTGCGGATCAGGGCGCGGGCAATGGCGATTGCCAGATGCGACTTGCCGGTTCCGGTGCCGCCGATGAGCACGGCGTTGCGCTGGTCGGCGACGAAGGTGCCGTTGGCAAGATCCCGGACCAGCACTTCGTTGACCGGCGTGCCGTCGAAGTCGAACTCATCGATGTCCTTGGCGATCGGCAGCTTGGCGACAGTGAGCTGGTATTTGATGGAGCGGGCCTGCTTCTCGGCGATCTCGGCCGACAGCAGATCGCCGACGATCCTCGGCGGCTCGTGCTGGCGCTTGATGCCTGTCGCCATGACCTCGTCATAGGCGCCGCGCATCCCGTAGAGCTTCAGCGTCCCCATCAGTTCCAAAACCTGGGTGCGTTCCATCAGCTTGCCCTCCTGAGGCTGTCGTAGCGGGCGCAGTCGGCTTGCGGCTCGTGTTGCAGGCGAAGAGCGTCCGGGGTGAGAATGGTGACGGCCGGCGCCGGATCGCGCCGCCGCGCCAGGATGTTGATGATGACGGCGGCGGAGCAGACATTCTGATCGAGTGCTTCCTGGCAGGCAGCCTCCACGGCATCGATGCCGTCGGTCAACACCGTGGCCAGGATCGACACCATCTGCCGATCGCCGTCATGCGCCGCCTTCAATCTGCGTCGGATACGCTCCATCGCCGAGGGCAGAACCCAGCCCTGGAAGGGCGCACCGTTGCGCAGTGCACCGGGCTTGCGGGCAAGGACCGGCATATAATGCCAGGGATCGTAGATCGTCTCCCCGCGCCCGAAGGAGCGGGCATGTTCGGCGACGACCACGCCGTCCTGGCGAATGACGATCTTGCCGGCATAGGCATGGATCTCGACCGGGCGGCCGACGGCCGTCGACAGGACCGAGTATTTGTTGTTGTCGAAGCGCACCGTGCAGGTCTTCGACACCGAGGCCGGCACCGTATGGAACCCGTCGAAGGAACCGCGGTATTCAACCAGCTTGCCACGCTCCTCCTCGAACACGTTCCAGATCGTTCGTTCCGGTTGCTCGACGTGACGATGCGCCTTGGCGTAGGCGACGCACTTGTCATGCAGCCAGGCGTTTAGCTCCTCATAGGTCTTGAAGCGCAGCCGCGGCGTGAAGAAGCGCTCGCGCACCAGCCCGACCTGGTTCTCGACCTGACCCTTCTCCCAGCCCGAGGCCGGTGTGCAGGCGACCGGCTGCACCAGATAATGGCTGCACATCTGCAGGAAGCGGCGATTGTATTGGCGATCCTTGCCAACAAAGATCGTTTCCACCGCCGTCTTCATGTTGTCGTAGATGCCGCGCGTGCAGGCGCCACCGAAGAAGGCGAAGGCCCGGTCGTGGGCGTCGAACACCATCTCCTGCGTCTCCCGCGGATAGGCCCTGACGAACATCACGCGGCTATGGCAGAGCCGGACATGGGCGACCTTCACGGTCACTGTCACGCCGTTGATCAGGACGATCTCGTGGCTCCAGTCGAACTGGTAGGCCTCGCCCGGCGCGAAGAACAGCGGCACATAGGCGTCCGCCATCGCCGACCCCTGCGCCTTCGCCCAGCTCTTCGCGTATCGGCGGACGGCGTCATAGCCTCCCTCGTAGCCCAGGCTGCAAAGCTCTTCGTAAATCCGGATTAGCGTCAGTTGCTCGCGCGCCGCCTTGCCACGGTTGCCATTCAAAAACCCGTCAAGCTGATCCTGCCACGGACCGATCTTCGGCTTGGGCTGCCGCTCGCGTTCGTAGGAGAACGATGTCTCATCGGATCTGAGAATCTTGCGGACGGTGTTCCGCGAAACATGCAGTTCGCGGCAAATCCGCTTGAGCGACCATCCCTGCACATGGAAGGCGCGCCGAACCCGGCCAATCGTATCCACCGACTTCATCCCCACACCATCCGCTCGCTACGACGAGCGGATGGTCGCAAATCAAAGCATCAGGGGGTCAAAATTGGACGCCGATTCCCCAGCTTATGGGGTCAATTTTGCACGCCGATTGACAG
>NZ_JAMYOL010000070.1:0-2565 GCF_040319815.1 Mesorhizobium sp. M0854 | reverse complement strand
CAGTCGAACTGCCATCGCTTGCGATGAGGTGCGAAGGCGCCGTCGCGGTCGAGCTGCCATCGCTGGTGCTATCGCCGGTGGCGGCGCTGGTGCTATCGCCGGTGGCGGCATGGGAAGGGGCGGCAGTCGAGCTGCCATCGCTCGTGGTGGCGCCGGCGGCGGTCGCAGTCGAACTGCCATCGCTTGCGATGAGGTGCGAAGGCGCCGTCGCGGTCGAGCTGCCATCGCTGGTGCTATCGCCGGTGGCGGCATGGGAAGGCGCGGTCGCAGTCGAGCTGCTATCGCCGGTTGCGGCATGGGAAGGCGCAGTCACAGTCGAGCTGCTATCGCTGGTGGCGGCGTCGGACGCGGGCGCAGCAGCACTGCTGTCGCTGCTGGTGGTGTCTGAGGCCGCAGCGGTAGTGGTGTTGTGTTCCCGGAAAACGGCTTGCAGTTCCGAGGAGCTTTCAAGCGCGGTATCGCCGTTCTGCGTTCCCCACTTGTAGGTATAGTCGAAGGCGGGTGACGGAACCAGCTTGGCCCAATGATCCATCATGGTTTGCATCTGTTCGGTGGTGGGCATGACCTGTCTGCCGCCATCGGAAGTCTCCCAATTGCCGCCGCCAAAGGCCTGGAAGACCGGAACGATGTTGCTGATCGGGATGCCCGACTTCACCGCTGCAGCCACGGCTCGGTCGATCATGTCGTAGTCGACCGTGTCCGTTCCCGTGCGCACCGGATAGGGGTCTATTCCAAAATAGTCGATATGCGTGTTGGCCGGATTGTAGGTGTTGGTAAAATCCGGATTGGTAGGGGATCCCATATTCATCATGGTGACGAAGGTCTTGGCGCCTGGAAAATGCTCATGGATCCAGTCGGATTCCGCTTTCAGGTTCTCGGCGGTTGCATAGGTGCCCCACCTGCCCGTGGGATCGGGCTCGTCAACCAGATAGAATCCGAACACATTCGGATTGCCGAGGAAGGGGGTCATTTTCTCGATGAAGGATGAAGTTACGCCCTCGTGCTCGTTGAGGTACACCAGACCCTTCATGCCGTCCGGCAACGCGTCGACTTGCGAAGCGTACTGAACGTCAGCCAGATTGAAGCCGGCAGTTGCGATTTCGGTGGCGGATCCACCCGACGTATAATGCAGAGTTGCCATCCAATATTCCTTTTTCTGATTTCGAATAGCGCCCGGCGTCTACCTACAGACGGCGTATATTAGCGCCAAATCACATACAGACACCCGTCGATAGAATCATTGACCGTTTGTAGGAATGCTGCACGGATTGTGACTTATTTTGACAGCAGCGACTTAGGACAAGATGCTTATTGTCTTCTGATGTCAGAATGATGCCAGAATTGCGACTTTATTTTGAAGGCGCTGTAGTTTTTGAAGTTCCTCGATATTTTTATAATGGCTATACATTTATAGATTTTAATGCGTTAGACGTCAACTTTCGTACGGAAATTCAAAATGACGTTAACCTCTGACTCCGGGCCCCTCCACAGTTTCACTGCCCAACCAATTAGCTGTGGACAATTCGTAGGCATCTGCGCGCTCGTCACCTGGTATCGGTCGGCAGATCTCCGTGATCGAGATCAAATCAATTTAGGAAACCGCCCAAAAGGTGAGAGTAGGGCGGTTCCCAGCTGGAGAGCCTGAGGGCCTTGGCCGCCTGAGCACCGTCATGTGTCCGCCGCTCCGCTAAACACGGGGGCTGCGCGGCGGACACGCCGACGTCAACGCAATGCCACGCCATTTTGCTGAACTTGACGCACACAACTCGAACCCGCTGGGTGACGAAGGTTGAGCATCAGCCAGAAATGGGCATCCCGCTTTGGAAAAATCCGGTGCTTGAACAAAGATAAAGCGGCGGACCGTCTCGAATTGAAGGTCCGCCGTTCCGGGTCGTTCAGATCACAAGGAACGAACCTGCCGTAAGCGACAGACCTGGAGAGAGAGTGGCGAACTGTATTTGAGCTGCGCCGCCGATGCCGTCGCTGTCGAAAGAGAGCGCTCCGGTTGAGCTGTTGTAGATTATATGGTCGGAGCTGTCATGCGCAGCCGTGCCAGCAAAGAAAGCATCGGATGAAAGGCCACCCAGCTTAAGCCCGGCAAAAACGGCGTCGTCGAGCTGGATCTTGTCCTGGAGCTTGTTGAAGTCGGTGACCTTGTCGATATTGCCGGGTCCAAGGGCGCTGTTGAACACGAATGCATCGTTGCCTCCGTTACCGGTCAAGATGTCAGCACCGCCGCCACCACTGATGACATTGGCGCCGGCATTGCCTTGGATGGTTTGGGCAAAGGCGTTGCCGGTCAGGTTGATTGCAGACGTACCGGACGGGCTGGTGGTGGCGAGAAGCTCGATCTGTGAACTGGCCGAAAGCGCATGGCTCACAGCAGCGAACACCCTGTCGGTACCGCCGCCGACCGCCTCATAAACTCTGTCGCCGGCATTGTCCACATAGTAGGTGTCATTGCCGCCATAGCCGACCATCGTATCGGCGCCACCGCCGCCATTAATGACATTGGCGCCGGCGTTACCCCCGATGCTCTGGGCGAACTCATTGCCGGTGAGGTTG
>NZ_JAMYOL010000069.1:0-2754 GCF_040319815.1 Mesorhizobium sp. M0854 | reverse complement strand
CGGCCTATGAGGCGCCGCAGGGCGAGATCGAGACGACGCTGGCACAGATCTGGGCGGAGCTTCTCAGGGTCGAGCGGGTCGGACGTCACGACAACTTCTTCGAGCTCGGCGGCCATTCGCTCTTGGCGGTGCAGCTCTTGGAGCGGCTGCGGCGGCTGTCGCTCGGGGTGGAGGTGCGCACCCTGTTCGCCAGGCCGGTGCTGGCCGATCTTGCCGAAGGCCTTGGCAGCAATCACGAAGTGACGGTGCCTCCCAACCTGATCACCGAACAGAGTACGGCGATTACGCCGCAGATGCTGCCGCTCATTGAGCTGGCCCAGCCTGAGATCGACCGGATCGTAGAAACGGTGCCCGGCGGCGTTGGCAATGTCCAGGATATCTATGCCCTGTCGCCGCTGCAGGACGGCATCCTGTTCCATCATCTGCTGGTCAGCCGGGGCGATCCCTACCTGCTGGTGTCGCAGATGGCATTTGCCGATCGCGAGCTGTTGGACCGCTATCTCGGCGCGGTCCAGCAGGTAGTCGATCGCCACGACATCCTGCGCACCGCATTCGTCTGGCAAGGGCTGTCCAGCCCCGCCCAGGTTGTGTGGCGCAAAGCACCCCTCGAGGTGAGCCAGGTCGAGCTGGATGCCTGTGGTGGTTCCGGCGCCGATGAGCTCCGGCGCCGGTTTGATCCGCGCCGGGAACGCGTCGATCTTGGCCGGGCGCCGTTGTTGCGTTTCGTGATCGCGCGCGAGCCCGGCAGCCGCCGCTGGCTACTGCAGCAGCTGCAGCACCATTTGATCGGGGATCACACGACGCTGGAAGTCATGTATGCCGAGGTACGGGCAGTGCTGGCGGGGCGGGAGCATGAGTTGCCGGCACCGCAGCCGTTCCGCAGTCTGGTGGCGCACGCGCGCCTGGGTGTTGATGCCAACGCGCATGAGCAGTTCTTCCGGAAGCAACTGGCCGACATCGACGAGCCGACGCTGCCGTTCGCGCTGCGCGACGTCTACGGCGACGGCAGCAGATCCGGCGCGGTGCATTGGATACTGCCGCAGGCACTCAACGCGCGGCTGCGCAGTCAGGCGCGGCGGTTGGGTGTGAGCCTGGCAAGCCTGTGCCACCTGGCCTGGGGGCAGGTGCTGTCGCGCAGCAGCGGCCGGGAGCAGGTGGTGTTCGGCACGGTGCTGTTCGGCCGCATGCATGCGGGTGCAGGCGCCGACCGCACCATGGGCCTGTTCATCAATACCCTGCCTGTGCGCCTCGACCTCGACGGGACCGGCGTCGAGGAAAGCGTGCGCAGCACGCATCGCCGGCTTTCCGGGCTGCTGGCGCACGAGCATGCCTCGCTGGTGCTGGCGCAACGCTGCAGCGGCGTTGCGGCGCCGGCGCCGCTGTTCAGCGCGCTGTTGAACTACCGTCACAACACGCCGGCGGCCATGGCTGGTCCTGGAACGGATGATGTCCTGTCGGGCTTGGAATGGCTGGGCGGGGAGGAACGCACCAACTATCCACTGACCCTGTCGGTGGAGGATTTTGGCGAGGCGCTCGGCCTAACGGCACAGGTGGCGGAGCCAATCTCTGCAGATCGGGTCTGCAGCTACATGCAGCGGGCGCTCGAGCAGCTGGCGGAGGCGCTGGAGAGGGCCCCCGATCGGCCGGTGCGCGAGCTGGACATCCTACCGGCCGACGAACGCACGTATCTACTGGAGGAGCTGAACCGGACGGCGGCGCCTTATCCGTCGGACCGGTGCATCCATGAACTGTTCGAGCAGCAGGTCCGGCGCGCCCCCGATGCGGTGGCAGTGGTCTGCGAGGACGAGCGCCTGAGCTATGGCGAGCTCAACGCGCGCGCCAACCGCCTAGCCCATCATCTGATCGCGCTTGGGGTGAAGCCGGACCAGCCGGTGGCGATCTGCCTGGAGCGCAGCCCGGCTATGGTGGTGGGAGTTCTGGCGATCCTCAAGGCGGGCGGCGCCTATCTGCCGCTCGATCCGGCCTATCCATCGGCCCGGCTGATCCAGATCCTGGATGATGCCGCCCCGCCGCTGCTGCTGGCCGATGCGGCCGGCCGCGAAGCCCTCGGCGCTGCGGCGATGGCCGCTGTGACGGTGGTCGATCTGGAGACGGACACGTCCGCCTGGGCCGGGCTGCCCGCTTCCGATCCCGATCCCTGCGCCCTCGGCCTCACCCCCCGCCATCTCGCCTATGTCATCTACACCTCAGGCTCAACCGGAGCCCCAAAGGGCGTCATGGTCGAGCATCAGGGGGTGGTCAATCTGGGCTTGGCGCAAATTGTGCTTTTTGGCGTTCATTCAAACAGCCGGATCGTGCAGTTCGCCTCCTTCGGCTTTGATGCAAGCACCTGGGAGCTTGTCATGGCGTTTGGCTCAGGCGCTGCGTTGCATTTTCCTGGGGACGAGATCCGTCAAGCAAGTGGCAAGCTGTCGGATTACCTTCGAAACGAAGCCATCACGCATGCGACTTTGCCCCCCGCACTGCTTCAGGGAAGCCAGAATCTGGATGGTCTGGCGTCGCAAGTTGTCATTCTTGCTGGGGAGTTGCCGAGGGCCGAACTGATCCGGGGCCTTCCTGCAGCCTCTATCGTCAACGCCTATGGACCCACCGAAACAACTGTTTGTGCGACGGTTTGGAGTTGTCCCAAAGACTTTGCTGGATCAATCGTCCCGATCGGCCGTCCGATTGCGAACACGCGGGTGTATCTTCTGGACGGCCATGGCGCGCCGGTTCCATTCGGGGCGGTGGGCG
>NZ_JAMYOL010000068.1:0-3114 GCF_040319815.1 Mesorhizobium sp. M0854 | reverse complement strand
GCGAGCAGACCTTGGGCCGCGAAGTGCGCTCGATGGGCTACCGCAAGCTCTCGGCTCGCCCCAGGCATCGTGCGCAGGATGCTGAGCGGCCGAGACATTTAAGACAAACTTCCCCACCGCAGTGGCAGAGATCGCCGTTGGCCCCGCCAAAGGTAAAGTGATTGAAATCTGGTTCCAGGACGAGGCGCGGAAACAAAATCACCCACCGCTGGGCCAGGCGTGGATCAAGGCCATCTGCACCGCATGACCAGCGCACACGCTCCGTCTATATCTTCGGCGCGATCTGCCCCAAGCGCGGCAAGGCCGCAGCTCTCGTCATGCCATGACGATACCCATGGGATGAACCAGCATCTGATCGAGATCTCCCGAAACGTCGCCAACGATGCGCACCCCATCCTCATCATGGACCAGACAGGATTGCACACGTCCAACAACCTGCTGGTCCCAGAAAATATCACCATCCTGCCCCTGCCGCCGAAATCGCCCGAACTCAATCCCGTCGAAAACATCTGGCAGTTCATGCGTGAAAACTGGCTCTCGAACCGCGTCTTCAAATCCTACGAAGACATCGTCGACCACTGCTGCCACGCATGGCGAACTCTGCAAGACCGACCCTGGAAGATCATGTCCATCGGTCGCAGAAAAAAATGGGCGAATGAGTTCTGATCAATGAGGGCTGGTATTACGCTGCCGCTGAGCGGTTTGTCATCAGGCGGCGGCAAGTCCGTCGTCGCCCGTTTTGACGGCGGCATGCTGTCCTCGAACAGTGGTGTTCTGGCTCTGGCCGAGGTGGAAAAGTGGCTGCGTGTGGCCGAGCGTCTGGCGCGCTGCATCGACGATCCGCGCTGTCCGGACCAGACCGCCCACAGCCTGGCCGACATGATCGGCTTTCGTAAGAAGATGATCGCCGCCGGCAACGAGGATGGCAACGACGCCAACCGGCTGCGCTCCGATGGCAGACCCCCTTCGAGTTCGCCCACACCTTCACCCCGGGACGGGACACAGCGCTGCACACTATGATCAGCTCCGCGCCTGTGCCCGTCGCTCAAACCGCCCAACAGGGCGCTCGCTGGAGCGAACTCAGGATTGGACTTGGGGCCAACCTCAGTCCGTACGCATACGACGAAGCCCGCATGATTGGCACAGGCGCGTGCGCGCGGCGGGCTCTATGATGGCGTTGCGTGAAGGGTCAGGCGGCCTGCTGATCGGCGGGCTTGTCGGCTTCGCGCAGGCGCTTCCATTGCCAGGGCAGTAATTCGTGCAGACGCGAGGCGGGAAGATCGGCAATGCTGGCCAGGACGTCGGCGAGCCAAGCTTTCGGGTCGACGTCGTTGAGGCGTGGCGTGGTGATGATGACCTGCCACGGAATTTTCATCCGGCTGCAGTTAGAGCCTCGGCGGGTTTTACGCCGTATGGCGCGGGTTGAGCAACGGGTGATCGGCGGAGCTGGTCGGGGTTGCGCAGCCGATCGTCCGTTGCGGTGAGATTGGCGGCATAGGCCGCAGGCATGATGTGTCCGAGCGCCGAATGTGGGCGCGATCGGTTGTAGTCGTCTGCCCATTCGGCGATGGTTGTTCGGGCATGGTCGAGGCCGAAGAACAGGGTTTCGTTCAGCAACTCGTCCCGCATCCGCCCGTTGAAGCTTTCGCACAAGCCGTTCTGCATCGGCTTGCCCGGCGCGATGAAGTGCCATTCCACCTGATGATCCTTCGACCAAGCGAGGATGGCGTTCCAGGTGAACTCGGTGCCGTGATCGGAGACGATCATGCCCGGCTTGCCGCGCTGGGCGATCAGTTCCGTCAGTTCACGGGCAACCTGACGGCCGGAGATCGAGGTGTCCGGGATCGCGGGCAGGCATTCGCGCGTCACGTCGTCGACGATGTGAGCACGCGGAAGCGCCGGCCGCAGGCGAACTGGTCATGGACGAAATCCAGCGACCAGCGCGCGTTCGGCTTCGCCTGGACCACGCCTGGAGCGTCGCTGCGCACGGCCAGTCCTTCTTCGCGGTATAGCCGGTAGATGCGGTTGATACCCGATGCCTCGCCTTCGCGCCTGAGCAGAATGAACAGCCGCCGATAGCCGAAGCGCCGGCGCTCGTTGGCGAGGTCGCATAGCCGGCCGCGCAGTGCCGTCTCAGGTGGGCGACAAGAACGATAGCGGATCATCTTGCGATCAGCGCGCACAAAGGAACAGGCCCGCCGCTCCGACAGGCCCATCGTGGCCTGCAGATGCGCGACGGCTTCGCGCTTGGCGGCGGCCCCTACCATTTTTTTGAAAGAAGCTCGCGCAGTGCCGACGCTTCCAGCATCTGGTCGGCGAGCAGCTTCTTCAGCTTCGCGTTCTCGTCTTCCAAGGCTTTCAGCCGTTTCGCATCGGAGACGTCCATCCCGCCATACTTCGCCTTCCAGTTATACAGCGTCGCCTCGGAGATCCCATGCTTGCGCGCCACGTCGCCCGCCTTCGCCCCCGCTTCGTGCTCACGCAGAACCGCGATGATCTGCTCTTCCGTAAACCGCTTTCTCTTCATCAGTCCGTCCTTCAATCGAGGCCGGACTCTAATCTCAGATGGAGGAAAAACTCAGTAGCAGGGCACCGGCGTCCAGTCGTGAGCCCGTATCTCCATCTTATCGGGGAGCAGCCACCTTCCAAGGCTACAATGGATTTTAATGCGATTCGCTCTCGCGATTACCCATGTGTCCAATTGAAAGCGGCTCCAAACAATTATCAATATTCGGAACATATAATGCCATAAGTTGAGTTTACTGTTGACTTTGGTGAGCCGCCCCATGAACTCTGACACAGATTTATATTTTTCGGACGGGTAAGAACGCATGTCTGGTAGGGTCGATGTCTCCACCATCCGCCGCGAGTTCCCAGTGGCCAGTCGGATGGCCTATTTCGATTAGCTTCCAGACACCCTGTCGGGGCTGGAGAAGGTGGCGAACGCCCACTGATTCGACAGTCGTCACACTCCAGCCTGAGGCGATACCACTTGGGAGGTCGGACCATCTTGAGGTCAAAGGCACTGCGGCATTGGCCACTCCGCGGCGTAACCATCTCACCATCGAGATTGGTGATCCGAAAGCGGTTCATAGAACGCTCCATGGGCAGCGG
>NZ_JAMYOL010000067.1:0-3646 GCF_040319815.1 Mesorhizobium sp. M0854 | reverse complement strand
GCGAGCAGACCTTGGGCCGCGAAGTGCGCTCGATGGGCTACCGCAAGCTCTCGGCTCGCCCCAGGCATCGTGCGCAGGATGCTGATGCGGCCGAGGCCTTCATGCAGCATGGTGCGTGTACCGATACTGACACCCCGGCGGGTCCAGACGACGAGCTGGGAAAGCGTGCGGTTGCTCCTAATAATCCAGCTTATATAGCGAGCTATTGTTTTTATACAGGATCATTCTGGCGCCCTCAACTGCCTCTTCAAAACCAAGACTTCCTCCAACAACGTGCTCGGTGAGTGCGGATTCCGACGTGAAGCCGGCCGCCATTCCGATCAAACACCGGCCACCATTCCGGTATGAAGCCGGCCACCATTCCAACCAAAGACCGGCCAGTTTTCGGCACTGAAGATTACCTCCTGGGTCAGCAACTTTGGCATCAAATACCTCGCTACGAGCGAGGAGATTTTGATGCCGGCAAAGAGAAGGCTGACCATGAGACAGTTGAGACAAATGCTTCGGCTTGCCGGAAGCGGGACCAGCTCCCGCGAGATTGCGGTCGTGCTGGGAATAGCACGCAGTACGGTGCAGGATAATCTGCGGCGTGCAGCGGCAATCGGGTTGAGTTGGCCCCTGCCAAGCGAGCTGACCGATGACGCGCTTGAGAACAAACTCTTCGCTCGCAATGGCGTCAAACAGGGTACGCGGCGGCGTACAGAGCCGAACTGGGCCCATCTTGCCGTCGAGCTCAAGAAGCCGGGCGTCACGCTCCTCATCTTGTGGGAGGAGTATCGAGGAAGCCATCCCGACGGATATGGCTACAGCCGGTTCTGCGAGCTCTTTCGCAGCTTCGAACAGCGGCTTTCCCCGACGATGCGCCAGGAACACGCCGCCGGCGACAAGGTCTTCGTGGACTATTCCGGAGCGATCAAAAGCCTCCATCACGCCGCCGACGCTCAACGCACCATCACGACCGCGCGGCCGGCCACCGAAAAATGGACACCCTTCCGCGACAGCCTGAGCGGCGAAACTGGGGAATTTTACTTCGGCACTTTTGGGGAAAATTCGAGTGGCATTGACGTTAGGTGACGATGCGCTAAGCGTGCTCGGGCAGGGTTTGCGCCAGTTCCTTGGCCGAAACGGGCGCCTGCCCGGCTTGCGCCGGACGAGCGAGGGAGGGCGGCCGCGGCCGCCGCTCATCGCGCCAGGCAATGTGCCCCCGACACCAGGAAAGCCGGAGCTCGCGCAAGGTCATTCGAGCGAGCCGCCTCGTCCCATAGCGTGTCGAGCTGATCACGGATAAGCTTCAGCTTCTGTCGATCGCGCATGGAGAGCGGCAGCTCGCCTGTCTGATGCTCCGGGCAAGCGTTGGCAACATAAATTCACAGAACTTTACCCCCTTAAATCCCCGCCACTGGTATGTTCGGCAGCAGTTAACGGCAGCCTGACCGCAAATCTGCGGTCCGCAGGGCAATAGAAAATACACGTTCAATTTGATGGACGCACATAACTCGACGAGGAGCGATCGAACAATGGCAAATAGAGCACTAATTATGATTGAAGGCGCCAGTAATGGACGTCTATTCGTAAAAGCATCTCGGCGCCTTAACATTAATCCAATAATTCTTTCTTCCGATCCAGGTCAGTACGAATATATTTCAGCGGAAAAAGGTGAGGCAATCCGCGTCGATACAAACGATCTCGATGCGCTTATCCGAGAATGTTCTCGGCTGCGTGCCACCTATGATATTGCCGGCATTACGTCCCCGTGGGAGTGGTTCTACGCGACAGCTGGCAAGCTCTGCAGGCATTTCGATCTCCCGGGACCGAACCCCTCATCAATTGAACGTTGCTGCGACAAATTCGTTCAACGGCAGCTTCTCGCCGAGGCTGGCGTTCCCATACCGGCCTATCGCGTGGCAGCGAATGCGACGGACATAGAAAGCGCTGTCGCGCAGATCGGCCTTCCGGCTATTGTAAAGCCAGCGGTAGGGAGCGGCAGCAGTGGTGTCCGATTGTGCCGCAATGTCGATGAGTTGGCCGAACATGCGAGCTATTTGTTGGGTGGGAAACACCCATGGCGGTCTCGGCCCAGGATACTCGTGGAAGAATTCGCGCAAGGTCCCTATTACAGCGTGGAGATAATGGGAGGTGAAATCATTGGGATTTCCGCCGGTGATTTCTGCCCGCCACCGCATTTCGTCTTTCGTGGTTACACGTATCCAGCGTGGCTGTGTAATGAGGAGCGCCAGCGAATAGCCGATGTTTGCCTGAGCTGTTTGCGGGCTCTTGGCCTCGGCTGGGGGCCAATGAACGTCGAAATTAGGTGGACGAGGCTTGGTCCCGTAGTGATTGAAGTCAATCCGCGTCTTGCCGGCACGCCTATCCCTCAACTGGTCCATGCCGCTGACGGTGTCGATCTGATCACCGAGCACATCAAGCTTGTCATCGGTGAGGAATGCGATTTGCGCAGAATGCATTCGCATACCGCGATCGCACGACTGCTAGTTCCGGATCGCGATGGCATCCTCGATTGGATCGAAGGCGCCAGTCGGGCGGCTGCTGAACCAGGTGTCGTGGAGGTCAACTTGCTTGCTGAACCGAAGACGCTGATTGTCAGGAGAGGCGATTACCGAGACTGTCTCGGATATGTCATCGCTGCTTCACGCGGTGTGGCTGAGACCGAGGCGATACTCCAGCGTGCCGTTGGCTTCATTGACTGGTCAATCGTACCACGTCCGGCTATCGGCGAATAGGACATTCAACTTCGCCGCTTCACGGACAGATCCGGACCGCCGGCGCATGCTATTGGCTAAGCCTTTCGGACGGCACGATGCCATGCTGTCCTTCAGAATGTCGCAGCAGAAATCGGCGAGCAGTGCGAGATTGGTATTGTTCGAAACAATGCTGTAGTTTGAGATGGGCCTCTTCCTTCTTTTGGGTCCGAAGCATCTGCTCTCCGACGGTGGGACTACGCTCCTAGCAGGATGCGTTTTGGCGACTTTTCGACATCCTCCTGACTACAAGCGAAAATTCGTACCAAAGAAGAATCCTTTCAGAACTAGTGGATCGAATCTAACACTTGGTGCCCGCGTTTGACGGCAGCGATGATCTTGTCTGGATCGGCGGTCCAAGTGAAGGGTTTAGGTTGCTGGTTGTGCTCTGCAACGAAGCGGTTGATCGCGGCCTGAAGGTCGACGACGGAGTGGAAGACGCCGCGCCTGAGACGACGCTTCGACAGTTTTGCGAAGAAGCCCTCAACCGCGTTGAGCCACGAGCATGAGGTCGGTGTGAAGTGGAAGGTGAAGCGCTGATGGTGGCCGAGCCAGGCACGCACCTTGGGGTGCTTGTGAGCGGCGTAGTTGTCGAGGACGACGTGGACGGCCTTGCGGGCCGGCACCTCGGCATCGATAGCGTTGAGGAAGCGGATGAATTCCTGATGACGATGGCGCTGCATGTTCCTGCCGATGACGGTGCCGTCGAGCACGTTGAGGGCGGCAAACAGGGTGGTCCTGCCGTTGCGCTTGTACTCGTGGGTCATGGTGCCGAGCCTACCCTTCTTCATGGGCAGGCCGCGCTGGGTGCGGTCGAGCGCCTGGATCTGGCTCTTCTCGTCGACCGACAGCACGATGGCGTGAGCCGGCGGATCAACATAGAGGCC
>NZ_JAMYOL010000066.1:0-3780 GCF_040319815.1 Mesorhizobium sp. M0854 | reverse complement strand
GAGGGCGCGCGGCAGCGTTCCCTCCCCCTTGTGGGGAGGGTTAGGGTGGGGGTCCATCTTCGTAAGAATCCAAATGCGATTGCCCAGCGCAACAGAGGGGGGAGATTGGATGCCATTTCGGCTGTCGCTGATCATCAACGCTAGGCAATGAGGGCGGCGACCTCGGGTGGGAACGGAATTCGGACTTTTTTGCCTTCGCAGCTATTTTGTTCTTGCTTTGTGCCGGCAGCTATGCTATTAATTTGCGTATGGTGCCAATTGGCTCCAACGACCCGCCCGCCGAGGCGGTTTTTTTGTTTTTGGCTTCCTCCGATCGGAAGTGCGCGTGCTTTGGTGCACAGACTTCTCGCCAATACCGACGTTATCGGCCGGTTTCGGCGCTGATTCGATCGTTTCTCGGCCAACTGCGTGTAAGTCGGGTCAACCAGCAACCAAGGTCGATCATTCCCGTTAGTCGCAAATCGCAAATTTAGAGATTAGTCTAGCCGAAACCCTCCCTTCGTCATCCCTGGGCGGAGCAAGGAGCGAAGCGACGCGGCGCAGACCCTGGGATGACGAAGGTGTGGTGTCATATGCTAATCGCCAGCGTCGGAGATTGGCGGATGTAGCTGGTCGGCAGCGAACGTTTGCAGTTGCGACACTCCCAGGCGTTAATCCCAACGTTCTCAGATCGTCTGCTTCTTGCCATCCCTGGTCGGCATCAGGTCGACGCCGTTGACCTTGCCGATATGCGTCGCCAGCATCGGCACATACTGGTCGGCGGGGCCGGCCGCGAAGGCGCCGGCGAAGGCGTTCTTGGTGGCGTTGCCGAGCGGGTTGGCGATGCCGGCAGCACCCGCCATCGATTCGAGATAGGTAAGATCCTTGAAGGCGTTGGCGATGGTGAATTTGTGCGCGTCGCGGTCGCCTTCCAGCGTCCAGCGCATGAAGGTCTGGTAGAAGCCGCAATCCATGCGGCCGTTGCGGATGACGCTGTCGAAGCGCGGCGGCGAGATGCCGACCTTCTGCGCCAGCGCCAGCGCCTCGGAATAGATCGCGGCGTAGCCGAGCGAGATGAAATTGTTGAGCAGCTTCATGCGATGGCCGTCGCCGGTATCGCCGATATGGACGATGCGCCCAGCCCAGGTTTCGAGCACCGGCTTCAGCCGGGCAAAGACCGCATCGGGCGCGCCGACCATGGCGTCGAGCGTGCCTTCCCAAGCCTCCTTCGGGGTGCGGCTGAGCGGGGCATCGACATAATCGACGCCGAGCCCCTTGAGTTCGGCGGCCAGCGCCACCGTCGAGACAGGATCAGAGGTCGAGCAGTCGACGACAACCGATCCCGGCTTCAGGCCTTCCTTGAGACCGCCTGGGCCGCGGATGATGGCTTCGACCTCGCGCGAGCCGGTGACGCAAATGAAGACAACCGTCGATGCCGCCGCGACGTCGCGCGAGGTCTCCGCTTCCTTGGCACCGCGGCCGAGCAGGTCTTCCGCCGGCGCGCGGTTCTTGCGGCCGAGAAACGTCAGCGGATAGCCCTTGTCGACGATGTTCTTCGCGATCCCGTGCCCCATCAGGCCAAGCCCGATGAAGCCGATCTTTTCGCTCGCGGCGGTCGTGTTCATGTCGTTTCGTCCTATTTGCAATGATGGATGACGGCGCTGCAGCTTGCCGGCGAATTGTTGAAGCGGGTTTTTGCCGCTCGCCGTGGCAGGCGATTGCAGAGTTCGATATTGTCTGACAATACACATGAATCTTAGGGAGAGCAAAATGACGAAGCGGATCATGTTCACCGGCGGCAGCGGCAAGGCCGGGCGCCACGTCGTGCAGTATCTGGTCGAGCAGGGCTGCCAGGTGCTCAACATCGACACCAAGCCGCTCGACAATCCCAAGGTGCGCACGCTGATCACCGACATCACCGACAGCGGGCAGGTGTTCAATGCGCTGTCGAGCTATATGGGCCTGCATGAATTCGACCCGTCGCTGCGTACGCAGCCGGTCGATGCCGTGGTGCATTTCGCGGCGATCCCGCGCATCATGATCACGCCCGACAATGAGGTGTTCCGCATCAACGCGCTCGGCACCTATAACGTCATCGAGGCCGCGGTGAAGCTCGGCATCCGCAAGGTGGTGATCGCCTCCAGCGAAACGACCTACGGCCTGGTCTTCGCCAACGAACCGCGCAACCCGACGCATTTTCCGCTCGACGAGGCGTACGACGTCGACCCGATGGACAGCTACGCGCTGTCCAAGGTCGTCAACGAGAAGACGGCGCGCGCCTTTGCGCTGCGCAGCGGCTTCGACATCTACGCCTTGCGCATCGGCAACGTCATCGAGCCGCATGAATATTCGCTGTTTCCGAAATGGTTCGCCGATCCAGGTTTCCGCAAGCGCATCGCCTGGAGCTATATCGACGCGCGCGATCTCGGCCAGATCACGCTGCGCGCCATCGAGAAGGACGGACTCGGCTACCAAGTGTTCAACGCCGCCAACGACGACACCTCGTCCGACCTGCCGACAGCCGAACTGCTGAAGCGGTTTTATCCCGATGTGCCGGTCAAGGGTGAACTTGGTGAATACGAGACGCTGCTCTCCAACCGCAAGGCACGGGATATGCTCGGCTTTCGGCCGGAGCACAGCTGGCGGAAATACGTCAAGACGAGCTGACGGACGCAGCAGACGCGATGGCGGTGCGCAATGGGTTGGCATCGTAGCCCTTGTCGGCGAGCACCATGGCACCTCGGGCAAAATCCTTGATCAAGTCCGCTGTGGAGGCGATGTCGCTCTTCTGGCCTGCCGGAATGGACGATCTTTGCGGGATGATGGACGCCGTTGCGCCTAAGCCGGGCAAGCATGGGCCGTATCAGAAGCGAATCGCCTGACCGGACTATCTTGCTAAGTCGGCATCGTTGACCTATCTAGGCTCTAGCGCTCCCGTCACCTTCATGCCAATGTTTGGAACTACAGGGGCGCGGGTGAGTTAGGCTGGGTGGCTAGACCACAGCAAGGTAATGGCGCATTAACCGCCGTGGCCTGAAAGGAACAAAGCCCCTAGGGAGCATGCGATGGTTGCCGTTTTAGAACGCATCCTCCACTCGGTCGCGAGTTGGGGACGCGCATCGCGCAGTCCGAGTCAGCCGGTCATCAGCCCCAGAGGTGAACCCGCTCCTGAGGTTTACCGGATTGGCGAGTATTACGCTGATTACAGCGCGCTCACCGATGCGGAGTTAGTTGCGTCTGATCCAGAAGCGGATGCACTCATTGCGCGCAGCAGAGTAGTTTCCTCTAAGCGCTTGTGATAGCCACCCCTTATGGGGTGGACGTTCCTTCAAATCGACACGCTGCCAGACCCAGGCAACATTGTTTGGTGCAGATTTCCTATTCGTGAGCGACCAGGTCAACCTGGGCCGTGGTCGCGTCCTTCACTTGTCCTTGGGAGCGATATCCACGAGGACCCTCAAACGAACACACGATTTGGCAGTGTGCTAGTTTGCTATGGCACCGATTTGCAAAAGATAGGGAAAAGGCTCCACTTCCCGATCGCAACCAAGGCCCGCGCAACCGAAATTGGGCTACACAAGCCGACTGCTTTCGGACTAAATGGCGGCAACGTTAAGCGCCTTATTCGGTGCTCGGAATTCTTCGTTCCTCCCGACTATATACGGAATCAGCGGCTGGCCATCGGTCAACTGAACGATGCTGAGCGAGCAAGTTTGAGTGACGTTGCCCCCAGTTTCTATCCAGTTTTGAGTTCGTTTCCGGCGTGGGTTGTGCCCTGCTGGGCGGGTGAAGCGACGGGCG
>NZ_JAMYOL010000065.1:0-5347 GCF_040319815.1 Mesorhizobium sp. M0854 | reverse complement strand
ATGGTCGCAAATCAAAGCATCAGGGGGTCAAAATTGGACGCCGATTCCCCAGCTTATGGGGTCAATTTTGCACGCCGATTGACAGTCAGCCAGCTCAACCGGCGAAAGCGCCCGGCTGGCGATCAGGCTGAGCTTCGGTGGCGCCGAGATCGGCAGTTCGCGGAAGTTTGGTTCACTTTTCGCTTCCTTGAAGGGGTTCTGGACAGCAAGACTGAATATGTACGGTTGTCGGGTGAAGAGGCCGTCTTCTAGGCAGGCACGAGAATGAACTTCGAAGAAGTCGCCGCATTGACTTTCGCGGCGGAGTAGAGCAACGGCCTGTATTCACCTTGCTGCCAGATCGACGCGAGGTCCGAGTAATGCGGGGAATCCGGAACGCCGGACTGCCCGGGATTGTTGACGAAAAGACTCTCGTCCCAGTTTCCGACGTCGATGATCATGCGCACGGAAGGGCCGGCGACGACCGAGAAGTCGGTCAGGCGATAGGTCGCGTAATTGATGCACGAGCCGCTGCCGCCGATCGGCACCGGTTCCAGGGACCAGTTGGAAGCCACGACCGACTGAAGGGAGTGCCGCAGATCCAGCGCGTGGAGACGGCCCCACGACCAGGTATCGGCATCTCCTCCCATCCGTGTCGAACACTCCGCCCAGGCATCCGCGAGGCTGTTTCGCAGAGCCTCGACCAGGTCCGGACCTCCCGCGGCGCTCTCCAGCCACTCGGCGATCCTTTGAACCTCCACTGGCATCAGCAAGGGAATCAGCTGGCTCCCGGCCCCCTCCTGCCTGGCGACCAGCGGAGCCAGCTGTTTGCTCAGCCAGACCTCGAACAGGGCCGCCGGCGCGGAGTCCGCAGACAGGTTGCCGTCCCATTCCGCTAGGAACGGCCAGACTGTCCCGGGGTTCGCGTCCTTGAGAAGCAGCGATACCGCCTTAATGACTCGCCCGGCAATGGGGGAAAACGTCGAACATTGCAGACGGATGCAGTCCTCGATCGAGACGGGCTTGCCGTTGCTGAACGTCTGATGAAGCGTGTCGTGCCTGCTGCTCTCCGACCACTCATAGCCGACTGCAGGATTGGACCTGGTCCATTCATCCGGGATGTTCATTGCGTTTGCCGTGGCGACGAAGCCGCGCGCCGGATTGACAACCGATGGAACTCTTTCTGGGCAGAGATAGCCATCCCACTCAAAACGGCCGTCGCCGGGCACAGGAAGGAGACCATCCCAATTCGTGCGCACCGGCATTGCTCCGGCAGGCCGCCAGGCGATCGTGTTGCCCGTGTCGGCATAGACGTGATTGACCGACGGGGCTCGCCAGCTTTCGAGGCTTTGCGCATATTGCTGATAGGTCTTTGCCCTCATGACCGAGATGCTCGCCATGTAGGGCGCCGTGCCCGCATCCGTCAGCACGGTCCTCACCGCGAAAGCGCGGTTGTTCTTCACATCCTGATAGACTACAGGTCCGTGCCGCGTGAATTTCAGCCGCACCGTCTGTTCTGTGCATCCCTTGACCGGGATAGTTTCCTCGATGACGCGCACCTTTTCCCAGCCCGCATCGTAGGCGTAGCTGTCAGGATCATCAGAAGCGGTGTCGTAGACGTATATGTCTTCTTGGTCGGCGCCAAATATCGTGAGGCCGAAGGCGGCTGTTCCGTTGTGTCCCATCGACACACCGGGGACCATGGGCTCCCCGGCGCCAATTACGTCCAGGCCCGGCATGGCCAGATGCACGACGTAACGAATAGAAGGCAAGGTGTGCGTACGGTGAGGATCCAAGGCGAGAATGGGGCGGCCCGTGGTGGTCCTCTCCGCCGAGATAGCCCAGTTGTTCGAGCCTTCCTCGAAGGCGGAACGGGCGATGTCACCCGTCGGCGCAATCACAGTCCAGAGGCCGGCCTCTTCGAGTGAACAGTCGAGTCTCTCCTGAGAGAAGGTTACCGGGCTCACCGCGAGCTGAAAATCTTGCAATACCCGGTCGCTCATCACTGCCGGGTCGAAACCCTTCGCGGGCCTAGGGGTGCCGCCGTGAGGCAACTGCTTGCGAAGTGTATCGAGCCTGGCGCCGAGTTCCACGCCGGCCAGAGCCATCACCTTGGAGCGCAGCAGTTCGGAGGACGCGTTGCGCGTCAGGCAATGGGTGCGGATGCGCACGACATCTTCCGCCTTCCAGCGATCCGGCCGATTTCCAAGCACGGCGAATTCCGGCGGAAGCGAGACAAGACCTGCGTTGCAGGCATCCACATAGGCATTGATGCCGTCAGAGAACGCAGTGCAGATTTCTTCGGTATCCGGTCCATAGGCTTTCCATTCGGAGGCCACGTCGCCGCGATAGAGAAATAGGCGTGAAGCTTTGTCTTGCGCGAGATATCCGGGGCCAAAATCGCGCGAGAGAAGCCCCAGGCCCCGTTTGCGAGCCAGATCGATCTGCCACAGCCGATCCCGTGCCGCATTCCACCCCTGCGCGAAAAAAAGATCCTGTAGGTTCTTTGCTCGGATGTGAGGTACGCCCCACCCATCAACACTGATTGAAATTTCGCTCTGAAGGCCTTTGACTTTCAGACGCTGCAACGCGGGTTCGGTGTTCATGATCCAGGTGCCTGTCTTAGAGGGTTCTTACCCGACATATCGGCTACTAGAGTTCAGTCGATGCATGCTCGGCCACCTGTCGGTGAGTGGCGAACCAGACATCGCCCTTGGCTTTGGCGGCCCGGATCAGTTCCTCGAGAATCCAGATTCTCGAACGATAGCCAATTCTGGTAGGATGCATGGTGAGTTGAAACATCTCCCCTTCCAGATGTGCCTGCTCAAATTCCCGCATGAAAATGTTGAGAACAGCTTCCGGACTTGTGTGAGGCCTGAGCGGTGCAGTGGTGCTCATTGCAAAGTAGGGTGCGTCATCACGGATCCATTCGACCGGTATCTCAATCACACCTGTCCGTTCGCCATTCTCCAGAAGTTCGTAGCAGCTATCATCGGCCATCAGCGACGAATCATAGAGCAACCCCATCTGCCGGGCGATCGCGAGTGTCTGTTCGGAGAAATCCCACGATGGGGTGCGCAGTCCGACAGGTCGAGCGCCTGTGATCGCTTCGAGCGCATCGGCGCTGCGCATCATCAGATCCCGCTCGTCCTCCGCCGGCAGCAGGGAATTGAGTTCGTGGATCCAGCCATGGATGCCGATTTCGTGCCCTTCATCCGCAACCGAGCGCTGTTCGTCGGGATAGAGTTTTGCAGCGACTGCGGGAACGAAAAAACTGGCCTTGATATCGTATTTTCTAAGCAGAGACATGATACGAGGCATTCCTCGCCTGTTGCCATACTGCCCGGAAGAGATGCGGCTGATCGATTTTCCACCGTTATACAATTCGACTGTTTCATGGTCCACGTCGAATGAAAGGGCAACAGCGCAGCGCTTGCCTTCGGGCCATGGCGGCGTCAACCGCTTGCCTGCACGGACGCGATTGGCGCAATCGCGCCAGCGATGTTCGGGCCACTTCCAGGTTTCGTCTCCGAGACCGGTCATGAATAGTCCTCCTCCTGCTAGGGTGCTTTGGGAATCCCCTCACCCGGAAGCTAGCTTGCTGCCGACGTCCACCCCTTCGCGTGTCCGCGGCTCTTGCCCTCGCCGCTTGGTTGCGGCGCGGAGCCAGAGAACCGGTGATGCCGCGCCGCCCTTTGCGGCTGGGAAAGCCTTTCCGATGGTGCTTGAATAGCGGCTCTTGAGAAGAGCACCCCGGCCAGCCAAGCCGCGGCGCCTAATGCTTCGCGAACTATTTCTGGCTGGTGTAGTCCACACCGTACCACTTGATCGACAGCTGCGAGAGCGTTCCCCCATCTCTCATGCTCTGTACGGCAGCCGCGATCTTGTCGCTGAATTCCTTGTCGTCACGTTGAGCTACGATAGCGGACGGCGCATAGAATGCGATGCCGTCGAGTTCCTTCAACGGGTATCCGGACTTGATCGCGCCCCGCAATATCGGTCCGCTGCTTAGGACTGCGTCCAGACGAACACCATCGCCGAGCCGCAGGTCGTCCAATGCGATATTGGTGCTTGCGTAGGTCTTCACCTCGCCGGGATCGAACTGGAATTGTACCGGCTGGGCGCCGATCCAGTCCGGCTTCAGCGTGCGGTTGACATACGACTCTCCGGCAGTGTTCGAGGCCACGCCGACCACCTTTCCGCCAAGGTCGGAAAGTTTGGTGGCCTGACTATTCTTGTGAGCGGCGGCAAGCACCGGCTCATAGAAATACACGGCCGGGAAGTCGAATTTCTCGGCGCGGGCCTTCGTGGGAGTCATGTACATGGCAAGGTCCCATCGGGCCTGCCAGTTGCTGGCGACGATGACATCCCAACCTGGCGTGACGAATTGGGCCTGCACGCCGAGGCGTTCCGCGACGGCCTTGGCGACCGCCACACCATAACCATCGAGCTCGTGTTTGTCGTTGAGGAACGACATCTCCCCCCAGTCCGTGCCGACCGCCACAGTCAGCGTTTTGGTTCCAAGCACTTTGTCAAGAACTTCGCCGGCACTGGCTGCGGTCGTAGAAGACATGGACGCACCTGCGAGGGATCCTGCAGCTGCGATTATCGCCATAAACTTGTTCATGCGATGTTCCCCTTATGGTTCCAAGTCGGCGCGAGCTCCACCTGAAAGTCGGGATCTGAATCTGGAAATCCGATCAGTTTCCCTAGGCTATGCCTGCTCCACCGAAATGTCTAACCCGCCTAGGCAGCGTTTGCAACATTTGTTTTAATTGTCAAATCATGACCCATATGAATCATTGCGACACCTTCAGCCGTTGCGGCAGGTCGAACCTCGCTGAGCAGGGCCCGAGTCCCACCGCCGCCGGGTATGGTCGGCGACGTGTTGGATGGCTTCGGTTAGGCGCGCCCTGCACGTCATTCATGATTCCGCGTCCCACCTGCAGCCCACAATCGAGGTCACGCCCAGATTTCGCCGGCGCGGCGGTCAGGAAGTACAGCGATATTCCTAACCTAATCGCCACGACATTCCGAAGTGACTCGTCCACCGAGGCTGTCTGGAAAAAGCGCGAAGCACAGCAGGGTCGTGCCGGAGACGTGGCATGGCTGCTGGGTGATAGCGGAGGAGCTCACGAAGCGCGCCTGCCGCGGCGGATGATCCGCTTCGCCGCCATGGCTGCCGGCACACGCCTCTATCGCCACCGTGCAAGCCGGCTGCTCAGCTAGGAACCGAAGCACGTGATCGAGGCGCAACTTCTTGCGGAACAGCGTAGCTCCCGACGCATCGGCTCCATGCGCCTGAAACACATTCTTCGCTAGGTCCAATCCGATCGTGTTAACTTCCATTGTGGACGCTCCCTCTCTT
>NZ_JAMYOL010000064.1:0-5447 GCF_040319815.1 Mesorhizobium sp. M0854 | reverse complement strand
GCTCTCCCTCTTTTCTTCCCTATACATTTCTCGCCTCGCCCACCACCCCTGTCCCCCCCGCCCCTCCCTCAGCCTACTCGGGCGGCGCCCGTCCCCCCCCCCCCCCCCCCCCCCCCCCCCGACACCAACGAAACCGCAAAACAATGACGGGGTCAGTTCTTCGTTTCGCCCCAGGGGTCAAATCCTCACTTCGCTTGACAAGCTTCTTGTAGCTCTCTGGAAATATGCCGTTCATGGAGTGGTCATTGAAGGCGCAAAGCTGAAGGCGGCCTGATTGATGAAAATCGCCTCAATCTCCCGCAGTGGTGCGGGGCAGATCCAGACAGGACAAACCGAAGGGTGAATATGGCGTCACGCGCCGACGAGAAGAAGGGTTTTGTCCTACCGAGCCTCCGCCTACGAAAGAGGGATTTTGGTGCGGCCGATAAAAAGCGGCGACCGTATGTGAGTTTGGACTGGTGGAAGTGCTCCAGTCAGATGTTGAGCTCGAGCCTGGATACTGGATCGATGGGAGTGCCGAACATGCGTTTTTGAACCCGCTTTACATTGACGGCCCATGTGAGTTCACCTGCCGCGACTGCGAGGCGATCAGCCAGGCTCCGGCGCCGTTCCACGCCACCCCACGGGGCTGGGCCGGTCCCGGCCTGCTGGCGATGATCCTGTTCGAGAAGTTCGGCCAGCATCAGCCGCTCAACCGCCAGGCTGAACGCTATGCCCGCGAAGGCGTGCCGCTCAGCCTGTCGACGCTCGCCGATCAGGTCGGCGCCGGCGTCGCGGCGCTGATGCCGCTGTTCAAGCGGCTCGAAGCCCATGTGCTGGCCGCTTCACGTCTGCACGGCGACGACACGACGGTCCCGGTCCTGGCCAAGGGCAAGACCGATACCGGCCGAGTATGGACCTATGTGCGTGATGACCGACCATTCGGTGGCGCCGATCCGCCGGCGGCGGTGTTCTATTATTCGCGCGATCGCCGAGGCGAACATCCCGCGGCGCATCTTGCCGGCTGGAGCGGCATTCTGCAGGCCGATGCCTTTGGTGGTTATGGCGATCTCTATGCGACGGGCCGTCAGCCAGCGCCTATTCTGGAAGCCAGCTGCTGGGCCCACAGCCGGCGCAAAGTGTTCGAGCTGGCCGATATCGAAGCGGCGGCGCGCAAGAAGGCGCACGGCGAGAAGCCCAACCTGGTCTATCCGCTCGCGGTTGAAGGCGTGAAGCGCATCGATGCCCTGTTCGATATCGAGCGCGCGATCAACGCCTGTCGCCGGCCCAACGCCACGCGGTGCGCCAAGAGCGGAGCGCGCCGCTGGTCACCGAGCTCGAGCGCTGGATGATCAAGACGCGCGACAAGCTCTCGCGCGGGCACGACCTGACAAGGCCTTCAACTACATGCTGCGCCGCTGGTCATCCTTCACCCGGTTCCTCGACGATGGGCGGATCTGCCTATCCAACAATGCAGCCGAGCGAGCCCTGCGCGGCATCGCCATCTCGGGGTCATTCTGCCCATGTTGGGCAGGAGGTCGAGGTCCATTACCGTTGGCACCCGTATTTCGGACGCCGGCTTCGCTGCGCAGCGAAGAGCGCGCCAACGGCCGGATCATTCATCTCGTCGTCGCGCCCGGGCATGTCATTACCGCTCCCGCCTGGATGGTCGATCCGGTGACTTGCCCGACAATGGACCTGGGCTCCCCGCGCGTATCGCTTGCCGCGCTGCTTGAGCTTCACAAGCTCTTGATCGAACGCCGTTTCCGGCGAGGCTCTCCGGATGGTTTCACCATCGCGGAGACGCAACATGAGAACCCTGCCACCCCCGACACGATCTCTCGTGGTCGTTCGCCAACTCAGCTTGCCGCTCGACTCGCAGAAGCTGAACGGGCTGAGTTCAGCGCAACGGACCATAGTGATCGCCGGCTCGCCAACGTACTGATGGTGGCCGCCGCCGGCGTGGCAACGGAGGAGGAGAGCTGCGATGACGAGCGGTAATCTGATTCCGACTGCCGTCCTCAAGCGCAAGGCCGTCGTCTATGTGCGTCAGTCCACTCAGGCGCAGGTTCAGCTCAACCTTGAGAGCCAGCGTCGGCAATATGAGCTTGTCGACGTCGCGCGGCGCTGGGGATTCCGCAAAGTAGAGGTGATCGACGAGGATCTGGGACGAACCGCAAGCGGGGCCGTGGAGCGGCCCGGTTTCGAGCGCCTGGTCGACGATCTGTGCACCGGCCAGGTCGGCGCCGTGCTTTGCCTGGAAGCTTCCCGTCTGTCGCGCAACGGGCCGGACTGGCATCGGCTGCTCGAGTTGTGCGGCGAAGTCGATGCACGCGTGATCGATCTGGACGGGATTTACGATCCAGGATTGCCGAACGATCGACTGCTGCTCGGCATGAAGGGCAGCATCAGCGAGTTCGAGCTCGGCGTGCTGCGTGCCCGCATGTACGAGGCCGCCCGCGCCAAGGCACAGCGCGGGGAACTGCGCATCTCCGTGCCCTTCGGCTATGTCTGGCACGGCGATTACGGTCTCGGGTTCGATCCCGACATGCGCCTGCAGGAGACCATTCGCCTGATATTCGCGCGCTTCCGCGAACTCGGCAGTGCGCGCCAGGTCCTGATCTCGATGATCGACGATGGCATGCATTTCCCCAGACCCTCCGACGGCAAGAAGATGGTGTCCTTCGACTCGGTTCCGATCCGCTACCGCAACGTGATCTCGATCCTGAAGAACCCATTCTACGCCGGCGCCTATGTCTATGGTAAAAGCGAGAAGCGCACTGAGATCGTCGATGGCCGCGTTCGCAAGAGCTATGGCCATTACAAGCCGGCTAGCGAGTGGGCGGTGGTGCTCAACGACCATCACGAAGGCTACATCGGATGGAGCGAGTACGAACGGAACCAGGAACTGCTAGCGGCCAACGCTTATGGCAAAGCCGGCGGCGTCAAGTCGGGCCGCGGCGGTCGCGCGCTGCTCCCGGGTCTCATCTCCTGTGGTCGATGCGGGCGAAGACTGGTTGTCATGTATGCCGGACGCGGCCAAGGGTATCCGGTATATCGCTGCGAGCGCGGCAACCTCATGATGGCCCAGGCGCGATGCATGTCGTTCAACGGCTTTCGCACCGACGCGGCGGTGACCCGCGAAGCGCTGGAGGCGGTTGCGCCGATGGCGATCGAAGCGGCGTTGGAGGCTGAACGCATGCAGCTGGAGAGCGAAGCCAAGCGGCGGCAGATGATCGAGATGGACCTGCAGCAGGCGCGCTATGAGGCATCGCTCGCCGAGCGCCGCTATGCCGCTTGCGACCCGGAGAACCGGCTTATTGCGGCCCAGCTCGAGAAGAGTTGGGAAGCCACGCTCAGGCGCGTGGAGACGTGCGAGGCGCGGCTGAGCGAAGTCCAGCGTGTGGAGCCTGTCGACGCGGTTCCGGACTTCACGGGCTTGGCCCAGAATCTCGAGGCCACCTGGAACGCGCCGAGTGTCGACATGCGCTGTCGTCAGCAACTGCTGCGCGCGCTCATCAAGGACATCGTGGCCGATGTCGATGACGATGGGCGCGACGTGATCTTGACCATCCACTGGCACGGAGGCCAGCACTCGCAGGTACGGGTTCGCAAGCCCAAATCCGGAGAGCATGGCCAGCGTACGCCTGAGGAGGCTCTGGCGATCATGCGATCCATGGCAACCCGGTGGTCGGATGCCGAAATCGCTGCCACACTCAACCGCATGGGCATGCAGACCGGTCAGGGAAAGACCTGGACCGCGCGTCGCGTCCAATCGCTGCGCACGGTACACAAGATCAGCGGCTATCGCTCTTCCGACAAGAATGGCGAGTGGCTTACCATGTCGGACGCGGCCGCCCGGCTTGGCGTCTCACACGTCAAAATCCGCCGGTTCATCAGGGATGGCCTATTGCCCGCCGAGCAGGTCATGCGCGGCGCGCCCTACCAGATCCGCGCCAGCGACCTCGAAGACGAACGGATCAAGGCCGATTTGACGCGCAATACTCCGCGTCGCATCCACGACGACAACCAAGAATCGCTGTTTTCCGCCATTTGAAAAGGAGGTGCATAATGAATCGGTCTTCGCTCTCGGCAGAAAGTCCTGGCTGTTCTGCGGTTCCGATCGCGGCGGACAGCGCGCTGCCGTTCTCTACAGCCTGATCGCCAGCGCCAAGTTGAACGACATCGACCCTCAGGCCTGGCTCGCCGATATCCTGGCGCGCATCGCAGCCCACCCAGCACAGCGGATCGATGATTTGCTGCCGTGGAATTGGAGGTCCGCAAAACTGCGGACCCAACCAGCGGCGGCCTGATCATGCAGCGCAATAAGGTGCATCACGTCTACACCGTCGAACGTGTCGCCAGGGACCTCGGCGTCAGCGAAGCGCTCATCCAGGACCTGACCCTAGATCTCGAGCCCGAGGACGGCGTCATCTGGGTCTACGGCGCCAACGATGACGACGGGATCTTGGCCTTCACCGATGAAGGCATCGAGGAGGTCAAACTCCTCCTCGAAGAATATCATCGCATCTCCCCAAAGAAAGCTTGACCCCAGCACTCCGGTGCTCAGGTTCTCCTGGCCGCCGGATGCGCACGTCTGCGGTCTTCACCGGGCTTCACCGGCCCGGTGAAGGCCGGTGAAGCCCGGTGAAGCCCTCGCCGGAGGCGTACGCTTTGGATGGCGTCAAGAATCTTGAAGTCAATGTGATCGAGCTTCAGTGGCGGCATGCTGTTCGACCTTCGTGCTAAGAAAGGCTGGCTTACTGCAGATCTCGGCCTCCGCCGCTTAAGAGCGTGGGCCAGAGTTTTTGGCAGCCGCACGTGGCCTCGGGCCGCCAGTACGGCGGGATCGAGAAGCGAGAGATCTTCGGTGGTCGCATCAGGTGTCGGCAGTTCTTCTTCAATGCCCCTCGCCAGCGTGAATTATGGTTGCGAGCTGCAAATGCGGGCTGGAGGCGGCGTCGGCCGCGCGGAACTCGAACTTGAATTGGGCGGGCTTGGCAATGTCGCTCAAATCAGACACGGGGCTAATCCGCACTGATGCTTCGCGATCGCGACAGCCGAGATTGTTGAAAGCAGCTCCGCCGCTCTTTGCTGGACCTTCAAGCACCCGTTTCACCGCCCACCGCACATGTCTCTAACGATCCGAGACACCTCAAAGATCCGCTCGCCACCGGTAATGCGTTGCTTTCAGGTGGTCTCGGAGTTCATCGCAAGAAGGCCTGCAACTTTAGCGGCTGGCCCTGAAACCATTATAAATTGTGAGCGACCAACGAATTACCCGTGCTACGCTACAGTTTATATAGCGACCTATTGTTTTTATACAGGATCATTCTGGCGCCCTCAACTGCCTCTTCAAAACCAAGACTTCCTCCAACAACGTGCTCGGTGAGCGCCTTTGCGAGGTATCGCTTGCCCCAGCGTCCGGCTAACCAATAGAGCTCGGGAATATGAAATGCGTCACTTGC
>NZ_JAMYOL010000063.1:0-6112 GCF_040319815.1 Mesorhizobium sp. M0854 | reverse complement strand
CCGAAGGTGTCACCTGCAATTCCTGAGCGGCCTTTGCCACGCCGCCGAGCCGCGCGACTGCCTCGAAATGCGTCATCGAATTGAATTGATGTCTCACCTCGTCCTCGTCAGTTAAGCTCAGCTACACAGAATGTTAAGAAACGAAAATTGAGCCGAATGTCAATCGGTCGCATCCTCCTGTGGTCTCGGGAGGAGATACAGAATGGAACCGGGTGCAGCCCAAAGCTTGGGTAGTGCCGGCAATGTGCCGGCAGTTGGACAGGCATCGACCAAGAAGCCCCTGATCGAAGCTGCCAATATCGAGAAGAGTTATGACGCAACCCGTGTCCTTCGGGGCGTGAATTTTCAGGTCCGGCCTGGCGAAATCCACGCGCTCCTGGGCGGCAACGGCGCCGGCAAAAGCACCCTGATCCGCATCATCACCGGGCTGATCTCACGCGATGCCGGCGATATTAGCTTCGCCTCGTCGAAGGCCGGCCACACCAGCCCGATCATCGCGGTGGTGCATCAGGAGCTGGCGCTATTGCCCGAGCTGTCGGTCGCGGAAAACATCGGCATTGTGCATGCGAGGTCGGGCTGGTCGCAGATCAGCCGTCGCCGCATGCGCGAAACTGCGCTCGGAGCGCTCCGGCTGATCGACCCAGCGATCGGCGAAGAGATCATCCATCTGCCGGCACGCAAATTGTCCCTCCACGAAGGCCAGATCGTCGAGATCGCTCGTGCCCTTTCCACCGGAGCCGAAGTGCTGCTTCTCGACGAGCCCACGGCCAATCTCACCGCCGGCGAGACGGCCAAACTCTTCTCGGTGCTGAAGCGGTTGGTTCACGAGGAAGGCATCGGCATGGTCTTTGTTTCTCACCGGATGCGGGAAATCCGCGCGCTCTGCGATG
Organism: Mesorhizobium sp. M0854; assembly: GCF_040319815.1. Lineage (NCBI taxonomy): Bacteria > Pseudomonadati > Pseudomonadota > Alphaproteobacteria > Hyphomicrobiales > Phyllobacteriaceae > Mesorhizobium > Mesorhizobium sp. M0854. The sequence continues at coordinate 5,222 of NZ_JAMYOL010000063.1, read as the reverse complement.
TCTGCACGATCTTGCGCGATGGCGTCACGATCGCAAATGCCACGCCGCTTGCATTGCTCAGCGACGCCGAAATCGTCCAGCAGATGGGACAACTCGCGCAGCGTCCGGCAATGCACCGCAACCCGCAAAAACACCTCCGACAGGGCGCACCAGTCGAACTCCTCGGCCCCGGCGACGTCAGGATCGCGATTTCGTCTGGCACCATCCTGGGACTGGCCGGCGCACCCGCGGGCCCGACCGGTCTCATAGCTCCGCTGGTGGGCGCCGGACCCGGGACTGGCTGGTGCCTTTCCGGCGAGGGTTTCGGCGACCGCTTCTCGTCCCCAGCAGCAGCGGCGCGCGCGGGTATCGGGTTTATCTCGGGCGACCGAGCAACCAAGGGCATCCTTTCGCAGCTTCCCATCGTCGACAACGTGCTTGCAGCGCGCAGGGTTCGCGAGAGGCGGCGGATCGTAGCCGCAGCCGAGCGGCAGGAATGTCGTGATCTCGTTTCGGCGCTGAAGTTGAAAGCCAGCTCGATCTGGGACCTGCCGGCCTCGTTGTCCGGCGGCAACCAGCAGAAGCTTCTCGTCGCACGGTGGCTTGGGCTGCCGCTCCGGATGGTGGTGCTGGAAGAGCCGACGCGTGGCGTCGACATCGGCACCAAGCATGACATTTACGGTTTGATCCGGGAGATGGCCGACGCTGGCGCGATCATCGTCTGGTGGTCGACCGAGAATGTCGAACTGCTTGAGCTTTGCGACGCCATTTTCGCCTTCGACACCGATGGGCAGCCGAAGGGATTCCTGCCTGAAGAGCACTTCACCGAAGAGGGGCTCGCCGAACTGACGGGGATGGCGGCATGACCGACGCAACCAACGGGACCGCCACCACGAACAAACTCCGGACCGCCAACTCACGCGTCCCAGCAGTTCTTTTGTCCTACCGCACGGAAGCCGCGATTGCCGCTGCGATCGTCGTCCTGCTGCTGGCCGTCGGCATGTTCGTGCCCGCAGCACTCAGCATGGGCAATGTGCAAAACATCATCCAGGCCGCCGCGCCTCTCATAATCATGTCGCTCGGTGTTTTGCTGGTCGTCATTACCGGCGGAATCGATCTTTCGGTCGGTTCAGTCTTTTCCCTGACCGGAATGGTGACCGCGTTGGCGATGGCCAATGGCGCTGACGGACTGACCGCGAGTGCTGCCGGCCTGGCGGTCGGCCTTGTGTTCGGCTCGATCAATGGCCTTCTGGTCACGGTCGTCGGGCTCGCGCCTTTCGTCGTCACGCTCATCACGTACGCGGTGGCGGGCAGCCTTGCCTTCATCGTCACCAATGGGCGTTCGATGCCGATCGGCGCCCCGGATTTCTGGCTCCTGAATTCGGGCGAGATTATCCCGGGCGTCCCCAACCATCTTCTGTTCTGCATCATATTGATGATCGCGCTGGAATACGTCCTGCGCAAGGTCGTGCTCGGACGCTGGTTCTTTGCCGTCGGCTCGTCGGCAATTGCTGCCCGGCTGCTCGGCATTCCGGTTCTGCGCATCAAGTTTGCTGCCTATGTCGCTTCGGGCCTGCTCGCCTCTTTCGCCGGGCTGTTGACGGTGAGCTACATCCTCAACGCCGAAGCCACTGCCGGCGCCAGCCTGATGCTGCAGGCAATCGCCGCCGTCGTCATTGGCGGGGCCAGCCTCTTTGGCGGAACAGGCAGTGCCATTGGCGCTGTGCTGGGCGCTCTGATGATCACCTGCATCCAGAACGGCGTGAATCTCATCGGCGTGAACAGCTTCTGGCAAGGCTCAGTCACCGGCGCCGCGATCCTGCTCGCGGTGCTGATTGACCGCTTCAGCAACAAGAACCGCATCTAGATCATCAATGGGAGGAACCAAGATGAAGTTTAAGACCATACTACTTGCAGCGTTGGCGGCGGCTACCTTGTCCAGCGCATCATACGCTGAAGACAAGAAGACCGTCGCCTACATCGCCCCGTCGCTGGACATCTCCTACTGGCAATGGGTCGGGTACGGCGTGAAGGAGAAGGCCAACGAGCTTGGCATGGACTATGTCGAGTACACGTCGGAGAATTCGCCCGCCAAGCAGATGGACAATGCCAGGACCGCCGTGACCAAAGGCGTCGCGGCCATCGTGATCGGCCCCGTCAGCTCGACCTCGACACCGCCGCTGCTCGACTATCTGGCGAAGCAGAAAGTGCCGATCGCCTTCGCCGGCATCGGGCCGCAACCGGGCCTCACCAACTATACGTCCTCGGTCACCGCCAACAACTATGAGACCGGCAAGGCGCAGGGGAAATTCACCTGCGAGCTCGCCAAGGAGCGTGGCGGCAACAAGGTCGGTATGCTGTCCTTGCCGCAGGATCGGGAGAATGCGCAGAAGTACCTCAAGGGCGCTAAGGAGGCGTTCGCGGCCGCAGGGTGTGACCTCGTCCAGATGCTGGAGACGCGGGGCCTGACGATCAACGAAGCCGTCACCCAGGCAAATGACCTCTTGACCGCCAATCCCGATGTCAAGGCCATCTACGGCATGTATGACGAAGCCGGCAGCGGCGCCGCCAAGGTGGTCGAAACGCGCGGCTTGGCCGGCAAGATCGGCATTACCGTGGCCGACGGCTCGCCGACCACGATCGCGCTGCTCAAGAAAGGAGCGATCCAGGGCATCTTCTTCCAGGAGGCGGTGGGCCAAGGCATCGACGGAACCCAACAGGTCTACAACGCACTGACGGGCGCACCGGTGACCCAGGACATGGCCTTGGTGATGCCTCTTGTTACCGCCGACAAGGTCGACAGTCCTGAGGCCAAGAAGGTCATCGCCCGCGTCTTTCCGCCGAGCAACTGACCGCCACCCAATGGACCCGCCGGCTTGGCCGGCGGGTCCAGACCTCGAGCAAGGAATCCCGACCGTGGCCGAGCTGCCGTTCATCGATCCGCACCATCATTTGTGGGATCTGGAGACCAATTATTATCCGTGGCTGACCGACGGAGTTAAGCCGTCAGCTTTCGGTGACTACGAGGCGATCCGCAAAAGCTACCTTCTCGACGACTATCTAGAAGACGCCAGGAACCAGACCCTGGTGAAATCGGTGCACTTGGACGTAGGGTTCGATCCCAGCGATCCGGTTGGGGAGACCCGCTGGCTGCAGGAGATCGCGAACAAACGAGGCTTCCCCCACGGCATCGTCGGCTATGCCGACCTGTCTAGACCCGATGTCAGCGACCTCCTCGACCGGCACATGGAGTATCCGAATTTCAGGGGTATCCGGCAGTCGATGAACTACCATCCTGACGCCGCTAAGACATATCAGGCGCGGCCGGAGGTGAGCCGGACACCCGAATGGCGGCGTGGTTTCCGGGAGCTGGCGAAGCGACGGCTGAGCTTCGACTTGCAGCTCTACTATCCGCAGATGGGCGAGTTTCTCGAGCTCGCGCTGGACTTCCCCGACGTCCAGATCATTCTCAATCACACCGGCATGCAGGTCGACGGCGCCGAGCATTTTGGCGCCTGGAAAAAAGGCATGCACCAGTTGGCGCAAGCGCCGAACGTCGCCTGCAAGATCTCGGGTCTCGGCATGGGCGACTGGCGATGGACCGCTGCATCGATCCGTCCCTATGTCGAGGAAGCGTTCGGGGCGTTCGGGGTCGGCCGCTGCATGTTCGCGACGAACTTTCCGGTCGACAAGCTGTTTTCGAGCTTCGATGCGATCGTGAACGCCTTCAAGGAGATCACGCGAGGCTACACCCATGAGGAGCGGCTTGCGTTGTTCCACGACAACGCCGCCCGGTTCTACCGACTTTAGATCACCGGCAAAGAGAAATAGCAGGAGAGTTCGACATGTTGCTGAAGGGCAAGGCCGTGGTGATTTCAGGGGCCGCGAGCCCTCGGGGGATAGGCCGCTCCACGGCAACGCTGATGGCGGAGCAAGGCGCGCGCATTGCTATTCTTGACCTCGATGAGCAACAGGCCCGTGACGCCGCCGAGTCGCTTGGGCCCGAGCACATTGGCCTCGCCTGTAACGTCGCCGACCTCGATGCCTGCAAGAGGGCTGCTGCCGAAGTGGCCGAAGCCTTCGGCAAGGTCGACGTGCTGTGCAACATTGCCGGGATCACGCAGCCCGCAAAGACACTGGATATCGGCCCGGCTGACTGGGACCGCATGCTCGATGTCAACCTACGCGGCGTGCTCTATCTCAGCCAGGCATTCATCCCGAACATGCGCGAAAATGGCGGTGGCTCGATCATCTGCATGTCGTCGGTTTCGGCCCAGCGCGGCGGCGGCATCTTCGGTGGCCCGCACTATTCGGCTGCCAAGGCGGGTGTTCTGGGGCTTGCCAAGGCCATGGCGCGCGAATTCGGTCCCGAAGGCATCCGCGTCAACTGTGTCACACCGGGCCTGATCCAGACCGACATCACCGGCGGCAAACTGACCGAAGCCATGCGCGCCGACATCATCAAGGGAATCCCGCTCAGCCGGCTGGGGGATGCGCGCGACGTCGCTGGCGCCTACCTCTTTTTGGCGTCCGATCTGGCCAGCTACATCACCGGCGCCGTGATCGACGTCAACGGTGGGATGCTGATCCATGGCTGAGAGGATAACGGATCTTGAGATGCCTCGCGCTGGCAGCAATGTCAGCCTGGCCGAACGAGCCTATCGTATCCGCCGACACGCCGTGCGGATGGGTCAAGTCCAGGGCCAAGGTTATGTTGGACAGGCGCTGGGTGTCGCCGACGTGCTTGCCGTCGCCTATTTCCATGCGCTTCGTTACCGGCCGGAGGACACGTTGTGGGAGGGACGCGACCGCTTCCTGCTGTCGATCGGACACTATGCGATCGCGCTCTACGCGGCTCTGATCGAAGCGGGCGTGCTGCCGGAGGAAGAGCTCGAAACCTATGGCAGCGATGAAAGCCGTATGCCGATGTCCGGCATGGCGCCATACACGCCCGGCATGGAGATCACCGGCGGCTCGCTCGGTCACGGCCTTGGCATTGCCGTTGGCATGTGCATGGGGCTGACGCGCAAGCGAAGCGACAGTTTCGTCTACAATCTTTTGTCCGACGGCGAGCTCGGTGAGGGCTCGACCTGGGAAGCCGCGATGTCGGCCGCCCACCACAAGCTCGACAATCTCATTGCCATTGTCGACTTCAACGATCAGCAGGCCGATGGTCCGTCGACGGCCATGCTCTCCTCCGAACCGGTGACCGACAAGTTCGAGGCGTTCGGCTGGCATGCGCA
>NZ_JAMYOL010000062.1:0-6175 GCF_040319815.1 Mesorhizobium sp. M0854 | reverse complement strand
CGGCCTATGAGGCGCCGCAGGGCGAGATCGAGACGACGCTGGCACAGATCTGGGCGGAGCTTCTCAGGGTCGAGCGGGTCGGACGCCACGACAACTTCTTCGAGCTCGGCGGCCATTCGCTCTTGGCGGTGCAGGTGCTCAGTCGAGCATTACAGCTTGGGCTGAACTTTAGCGCCGCCGATCTCTTCCAAGCCCCTGTTCTGAAGGAACTTGCATCGAAGATTCATTTAGAGCCACAGCCCAGTAGTCCGGGAGTGATTTCCGTTCGACCAACCGGATCGCAGCCACCGCTCTTCTTTGTCCCCACAGGCTTTGGAGATTGTTCCTATGTTCTCGGTTTGGTGGAGGAAATGGATGTAGACTGCCCAGTATACGCTCTGCCATGGCCACCCTTCAATGACGTTTGTCCACCAACGATTGAGGCGATTGCCGCGGAGCTAGTCCTTGCCATCAGAGAGATCCAGCCACGGGGTCCATACCGCTTTGCTGGATACTCATCAGGCGCAATCGTGGCTTATGCAATTGCCCAGCACTTGCTGAGTCTCAGCGAAGCTGTGTCATTCATGGCGTTCATCGATGTTCCGATACCTGCAAATTTGTCAAAGCTATCACCTATAAGTTTGGTACGAGAAGTTATGTTGGAACGTTGTGAATTCGTCAACGGTGAATTCGTCGAAGTATTGGAGCGCTTTGCCGGGCAATGTTCAGTTGCTGAGTTGCTTGAAAAGGCAAAGCAAATTGGGGCTTTGCCTCCGGATCATGATCTCCATAGTGATGTTCTGATGTATCAAAAGGCGGCCCAATTCCTCCAGGCGCTACAGTCGTATCGAGTTCTGTCGCTCCCAATTGAGATACATCAGTTTTATGCCAGTGAGCCTCTCATCCTTCGTCGGGTACCGCCTGATAAACGGCTAGATCGGGAGGTAGACTCGCCAAAGCAGGGTTGGGACCTGATTTTGGGTGCGGGAGCCATTCACGCGGTACCAATTCCAGGCAACCACGCCACAATGGTGAGCAATCCAAAAAACCGCCAAGTTCTGGCTCGAGCCATTTCAACGGCCTTAAGCGGGACTGTTAAATAGACACAACGAATTCCCCCGAATGTTCTGGCCTCGCAGGTTAGTCTCGAGCCCCAAATACTCCCGCAACTCGGGAAGTCCCGGCCCGCCAAGATGGGAAGCAGTTCATATGTGGTCCGTCGCCCGCCCTGATCGATGCCAGCATGTTCGAAAAGAAGGACCCAAATAGATGGAGATTATCACGATTGATCAAGAGAACATCATCGTCGGCATTCGTCCAATAGAGAAGGCCGACGAATCCACTTTATACGCTTCCGAAGTTACGTCTATGGGACGCGCTGTTCCCAAAGTCCGCCGCGAAAGCGGTGCCGCAAGAGTAGTTGCCCGAACACTCCTTGGGAAACTGGGATTCCCATCAATGCCGATCTTAAAGACGCGCTCTGGTGTTCCGATCTGGCCACCCGGCGTCATCGGATCTCTGGCGCACCACGATACAGTAGCAGCCGCCGCTATTGCCGGGACGAAAAGGATTGCAGCTCTCGGCGTCGACATTGAGCCTAATGAACCTCTTCCGGAGAACCTGATCGACTTGATTGCCACCCCTAACGAGCAACGCATGTACGATCTACATTTGCTCAAGCGGCGGGACCTCTTTGTTTTGAAGGAGGCTGCGTATAAGGCGTATTTTCCACTGTACAATCAGTTCCTTGAATTCCAGGACGTGGAAATTGATATCTCTGCGCGATTAGGGCACGTGTCGAAAGCAAATTGCACGTTTTCGCTCGAGTTACTTATTTCCAAGAATGTAATTGGGTTGGCGTATTCACGGTCGGCATAGTGGGCGACGCTGTCGGGATGATCGAGCCGGTGCACCAGCGTCGCTCGAACGAATGGATGCATGGCGCGGCCGACATGTTCACCGACTACACCTCTCCAGAAATCCAGCGGGCGCCGAAGAGCGGGTTGGGGTGACCTGCCACGGGTAATTCCCCATCTGAGATTAGAGTCCGGGCCTTCTTGCTCTGATGCGTCCTTCTTTTCCTTTGTGTTCCTCTGTTCCTCTGCTTCGGTGCGGCGATAAGGCAAGCTTACCGGACATAAAAGCCTGTCGACAAGCGCGGCTGTTGTGGCCTTTATGAGTTGCGGAAAGCGCCGCGCTCAATCATCCTTCGCTTGATGATTCTCCGCCCGAAGCTGCTCCGCCTTGCACCGGTGGCCGTCACCAGCGCAGCCCCGGGTGCGCCGGCCGCTCCCGTGCCGAGCTGGCTGCGCAGCGCGGCATCGCGCGCCGAATCCCTTGAAGAGGCTACTTTTGCCGCCGCGGCGGCGCTGACCGCCCTCGACGCCGTGGTCCGCCGGCAGGAGCGATGGGCCGGCGCCTGGCGGCAGCGTCTGGCGCTTTCCGCGGCCGCGGTGACGGCACGGCAGGCGGGGCGCATCGAGGATGAAGCCGCACTGCGCGACGCCGTGCTGCTGACCCGCCCAGGAGACGAGGTCGGGCCCGCCGGTCTTTTGCTCCTCGCCTGGCGCCGGCTGGCCGCCCGGCCCGCGGAGGATCTTCTGACGAAGAAAAACCTAGGCGCTGCATTGGAGGAATTCGGTCGAACTCACGACGATGAGGTGGTCAGCGATCTGGCTGACGAGCTTCGCCAGCTCGGCGCCAGCGTCGGGACGGTCGAGATGCTGACCGGTGCGTTCGCGGCTACTGCGCGCCACGACTTCGGACGCCATCTTGACTCTTGGCTCGCCGACGCTCTGCTCGCGCAAAGATTGGGATGGCCGCATGCGGTGCCGCTTCTGGGAGCGCAGCCGGGATCGGGCGGGAGCACGCGTGGCGTGGGAGTGAGAACAACCAGTCTGACGGAGAGGGATCAGGCGCCAGGCGGGGAGAGGGTGCAGGGCCTGCTCGTGGCTCAGGCGCGCGCAGCGCTTCGGGCGATCGACCTCTCGACCGAGCTCGGCCGCCGCGCCGAGCGGCTCATTGCCGTCGTGCCAAAACTGCGGGCGAAGGGTGCAGACCTTGTCATCGACCATTTGCTGAACGACGATGCGCTCGTCGCGTCGCGCGGGGACAAAAGGACCGGAATGAGCGACCGGGGCCTGCGCCGCCTGTTCGAGCGACTGGTCGAATTCGGTGCTGTGCGCGAACTGTCGGGCCGCACCACTTTCCGCATTTACGGGCTTTAGGAAATGGCTGAAGCACTGCGCAAGAGGCGAGGCCGCTCAGATGACCATCGATCAGACGACCGCCGTTCAAATGACCATTTGTTCGACCGCGTGCTAGACCACCTGCCGCCGGAGGTGCGCTGGCGCGAATGGATGAACCGCGTCGAGGCGACCATTTTCGCGGCCAGCGAGCCGGTCACACGCAGTGTGCTCGCGCGAGTGGTTGGGGCCAGTTGCAACATCGATCTCCTCATCGACGACATTCGCGAGGAACTGCGCGGGCGGCCCTATGACCTTGTCGCGGTCGCCGGCGACTGGAAGCATCTGACGCGGCCCGCCTATGCCGACGCCATCCGCACCGCCGTCGGCGCCAGTGAGCGCGCCGTCGCAGTCGGAGGTGCTGGTGGTGATGATGATCGCCTATTTCCAGCCAATCACCCGCGCCGAACTGTCATCCTTCTTCGGCAAGGAAATCAGCCGCGACCTGATCGCTCATCTCAGAGGCTCCGGCCTCATCGCCTCCGGCCCGCGCGCACCGCAACCCGGCGCGCCTTACACCTACGTCACGACCAAGGCTTTCCTGCTGCAGTTCGGCTTCGAGACACTGCGCGACCTGCCCGACATCGAAGCGCTAGAGGATGCAGGCCTGCTCTCGAAGGAGAAGCTGCTGGCGGGCGACATCATGCCGGGCTTTTCCAACGGCGAGGAAGTGGATGCTGGCATTGCCGGTGATGAATAGCGCGCCCCCTCACGCGGGAGTCGGCGGTTCGCGGCCAGCGATCCTATGTACGCAGGACGGCAAGGTCGCGCTGACGCTTCGATCTGATCCCGCCGCCGGTGACGCGGGAATAGGCTTCGGTCAAAGCCACAAGGTCGGCGCCGGGTGGGAGTTACAGCGCCGGCCTCGGCGATCCCTGGCGTTTGTCCATGAAGTTCGCGAGGCAAGCGATCAATCTATCATGGCCGCCTGCAGCCAGGACAAGCCGACGCCGCTGGGCGACAGCATTGCCCCCACCAGGGGCCAACCAATCGTCAGATCTTTCCGCGAGTTGCTCAAAGCAGCGGATGCGCGCCGGTGTCGACAGGGTTGTCAGGCTCGTCGCCGAGGTCACACCTGCGACGACCGGCGCACGCAGCACGCGCGAAACCACAGTGCCGATCGTCAGCGACCCCTTGGCCGCCTCTATCCGACAGATGTCGTGGATCGAGCGTTCCAGGCGCCGTGCCGCCGTCTTCACCGAGACCTTCGGAGCCCTGCGCAGATCGAAGCCGCAGCGGACGCAGAAGTGCTGCGGGATCAGGTCGGCCTGATCGGGGGCGGCAATCCCGGCGTGGCAGGCGGGACATCGATCCCGCAAACCGCAGCCATGCACGAAGCAGGAGATCCGCGACGCCAATCGCCATTGTCGATGAAAATGCGGAGCCTCGTCAGCGAGACACAGAGAACAAAACTGCATCCAGGTCGAACGGTTCCGGCGAGCGTTCTCGCGCAGCGGCAGCAGGAGCGGCGTCAACGCCCAACCAGTCATGGTCATCGCCGATATCGCTTCATGCGGAACACCCGTCTGACCGCCGAGCAGAACGGCGACGTCACGCGGAAGCTGAAGGTCGAGACGTGGCGACCACATCCCGCCGCCAAGCCCGAGGACACCGGCGAATGGCCGCGGCGCGATGCCGTTCGCGATTGCGAGGCGATGCAGCCAGCTCGACACTAACTCGTCCGGCTGTGGGTCAATGGTCATGGGCCACCGATCCCGAACGGCATCCCGGTATCGCTCGCGGATCTCGACGGCGAACCCCCGGGCTGTTCACTTCGCCGCTCACAGCAGACAGTCACGCGCCGGCGCCCGGCGGCGTTTCGAGACGGGGATGTAATGCAACTCGTCGATCGCCGCTTTGGTGATCCGCTCTGTGCCGGACCTCGCCGCTGCCGCTGCCGCGGTCGTGACGATCGCCACGATCTCGCCGATCAGTCCCTCCGAAAGCCGGAAGATCTCTCGCGCCAGCTTCTCGTTGGAAAGATCGGAACTACACGAAAGCGGCAGGGCGCCTTCGAGGCTGTCGAGGAGCGTGAGGAACTCCTCGTCATATTGCCATCGCGGTACCGCGTGCAGTTCGAACCGGCTCGCCATTTCGTCGGTCGCGTTGATGAAATCGTAGACGGCGACCTCTCCGATCAGAACCGGCGAGACGTCGAATTGGCGGCCGATCCGTCTGAGGAACGCAAGAACAGCCTCGACGTCTCGGGACCGGCCGCGCATCGCGTTGTGGAATTCGTCGAAGATCAGGATTTTGGGCTTCAGGCTGTCGAGCAGATGATCGATCTGCTCGGCCTTACGGCCGACATCCCGGCCGTTGCCGACCGGAGCGCGCAATGCGCGGGGTGAGAGTTCACTCATGCAGACGAAAATACCAGCTTCCTGAAAAGCGTCTGCTTCGAGCTTTAAGGCCGATCCGCAGCTTCCTCGTTAAAATGGAGCTGACTTATAGAAAGCGGTCTTTAAGAAACGCCGCGGGGCTACGGTCTGGCAAGGTGTAACCCCGCTGCTGCCGCCTCGGATTTCGATGCGTGCCAGCCAGAATCGGCACCCAAGGAGGATGCGACGAGGACAGTCCCCGAGGGACTCGGACCTCGTCGTCTACAACGCATCCCCGTAACTGTCAGTTTCCCGACGGGGATATGCCGATGGATCCACTTCCACTCCTAACAGGCTGAAGGGCATTTTCGCAACCAGGAAGCCTTGGGTTCGCTTCGCACAGACACGTAGGCGCCTGGGCGTTAGCGGGTCCGAGCATGTTATACTCGACGACGACGAAGTAGAATGGTGACGAACCGCGTTGGCGATGAGCCCGCCCGTTACACCTCCTGGACGCCTGCCACCGTCGCACCAACGATCACGGTGCCGCGCGTCGAGTATGACCTTCCCGACGATCAGAAGGCTTGTCCTTGCTGCCGTCATCAGATGCATCGCATGGGCGAGGCCGTTACC
>NZ_JAMYOL010000061.1:0-6741 GCF_040319815.1 Mesorhizobium sp. M0854 | reverse complement strand
CCGGACATATGGACGCAAGCGATCGAAAACGACGCAAAACAACCGTTGCAGGCAGGGCGCCGTCCACATATGGATCCCAGGGTCTTCGCGACGTCGCTTCGCGCCTGCTCCGCCCTGGGATGACGAAGCTGGGGAGGTTTGGCCAATCTCGAAGGTTTTCAATCCCGTCCGATGACACTATGAATGACCGGCCGGGGCGGCTCCAGCTTCAAACAATCACGAGGACATCATGACAATACGCGCTGTCGTCTGGGGCGAGAATATTCATGAGCGGACCAACGAGGTGGTCGCGGGCATCTACCCCGAGGGCATGCATGCGACGATCGCCAATGCACTGAAGCTCGACCCGGAGATTTCGGTATCGTGGGCGACGCTGGAGCAGAAGGAGCATGGGCTGCCGGCCGACCGTCTGGCCGAGACCGAGGTCTTGCTGTGGTGGGGGCACAAGGACCATGGCGCCGTCGCCGACGAAGTGGTCGAGCGCGTGGCGCGCCGCGTCTGGGAAGGCATGGGGCTGATCGTTCTCCATTCCGGCCATTTCTCGAAAATCTTCAAGAAGCTGATGGGCACGCCCTGCACGCTGAAATGGCGCGAGGCGGGCGAGCGCGAACGGCTTTGGGTGACCAGCCCCAACCACCCGATCGCTGCCGGGATCGGCGAGTATTTCGAGCTCGAGAACGAGGAGATGTATGGCGAGCAGTTCGCCGTGCCGGAGCCGCTGGAGACCGTCTTCATCTCGTGGTTCCAGGGCGGCGAAGTGTTCCGGTCGGGGCTGACCTATCGCCGCGGCGCCGGTAACATCTTCTATTTCAGGCCCGGCCACGAGACCTATCCGACCTATCACGACGCCAACGTCCACAAGGTGCTGCGCAATGCGGTGAGATGGGCGCACAACCCCCAAGGCTCCAATCCAGCCATCCTCGATGCGCCGAACGTGCCGGTGGAAAAGGCGCTCGAGCCGATCGTCGAGCGCGGCGGAAAGCTACATTCCGCCGGCGAAGCCGGCTTCCGCTAGACGACAAATCCATGATCGAACAAGAAGATAAAGCCCTGTCCTAAGGATAAGAATCATGCGTCTGTTGATACTCGGCACCGGCTGGATGGCGGAGGAGCACGCCAGGCAGTTCGGCAAGATCGAGGGCGTCGAACTGATCGGCGCCGTCGATCTCGACCGTACGCGCGTCGACAAGTTTTCGGACATCTACGGTATCCCCAACCGGTTCGCGTCGTTGGACGAGGCGCTGGCGTGGGGCAAGTTCGACGCGGTGGCGAACGTGACGCCCGATCGCATCCACCATCCGACCACCATGATGCTGATCGCGGCGGGCAAGCCGGTGCTGTGCGAAAAGCCGCTCGCCGAAAATTACCAGAAAGCCAGTGAAATGGCCGCTGCGGCCGAGCGGGCCGGCATCATCAACATGGTCAACCTGACCTATCGCAATGTCGCGCCGCTGCAGAGAGCGCGCGCCATGGTGCTGGCCGGCGACATCGGCACGGTCAGGCATGTCGAGGCGTCCTATCTGCAGAGCTGGCTGGTGTCCAAATTCTGGGGCGACTGGCGCACCGATTCGAAATGGCTGTGGCGGCTGTCGCGCGGCCACGGCTCCAATGGCGTGCTGGGCGACGTCGGCATCCACATCCTCGATTTCGCCAGCTATGGCGCGGCGCTCGACATCGACCATGTGTTCTGCCGCCTGCGGTCCTTCGACAAGGCGCCTGGCAACCGGATCGGGGAGTACGAGCTCGACGCCAATGACAGTTTCACCATGGCGCTTGATTTCAGCAATGGCGCCTTCGGCGTCGTCCATGCCAGCCGCTGGGCAACCGGCCATCTGAATGAACTCCGCCTGCGCATCTACGGTGACAAGGGCGGCATCGAAGTCGTGCACAATCTGACCGGCTCGGAGCTGAAAGCCTGCATCGGCGAGGATGTCGAGAACGCCAAATGGCAAGTTCTGGACGCCGGAACGGTGCAGACCAACTACCAGCGCTTCGTCGACGCGGTGCGCAACGGCGTCCAGGCCGAACCGTCGTTCCGCCATGCGGCCGAATTGCAGAAGGTGCTCGACCTCGCAGTCGTGTCGGATGAGAAGCGGGCCGAATTGAGCACCGATACGCAGTGATATCGTTCAGGGAATCTTGAGAGGAGCCAGCCATGGTCACGCGGCGCGCCGAATGTTCCTGCGCTCAGCTGTCAGCCACCTGCTCGGGCGAGCCGGTACGCGTCTCGTCTGCCATTGCCTGGCCTGCAAGCGACGCACCGGCAGCGCGTTCAGCTTCAACGCGTGGTTTGAGGAAGGTGACGTTGTTGTCCAGGGCCGCTCGGCGGAGTTCACGCGCATTGGCGACGAGGGCGGCCGCGTCATCTACAGCTTCTGCCCGGATTGCGGCACCACCGTCCATTACCGGATCGACACGCAGCCCGGTCTGACCGTCATCCCGGTGGGCGCTTTCGCGGACCCTGCGTTCCCGCCGCCCTTCCTGTCCCTTCTATCACGAGAGCCGGCGCTGCCAGTGGGTCGAGGTCCGAACCGAACCTTTGGCGACGTTCGGCTGAAGACGCTGGTCGCCTCCGGCTGACGTTTCAGGATCAAACCCGATCACTCTGAACGACCGAGTTCGACCCGTTTCAGTCGTCCGGGACGTTCCCCGTTCAGAGCGCTTTAAGTGCATTCCGGTCATTCGCGTTCGAGCATGCTATACTGCACCTTGGCTCCAAAGCAGCCATTGATGGCTAGGAACCAATGCGGATGGGCAGGTCAGATCGACAGCAATTCAACAGCGGCTCCTTGCAGGAGGCGGACCAGCTCGTGCTCGGTCGTGAGGCTTACGAGGAAAGGGCGTGGGACGACGCCTATCGGTTCTTCTGGCGTGCCGGCGAAGCGGCTCCGCTCGCAGTGGACGATCTCGAACGGCTGGCGATGTCGGCCTATTTGACCGGGCGCGACGAGGAGTACCTGCGGGCCCTGGAGCGAACCCATCATGCATATCTGGACGCGGGCGAGTGCCATCGGGCCGCCCGCTGCGCCTTCTGGCTTGGCCTGCGCCTTGTCTTTCGTGGGGAGATGGCTCAGGCGGCCGGCTGGTTTGGACGGGCGCATCGGCTGCTCGAACGCGAGCCACATGATTGTGCCGAACAGGGTTACCTGATGCTGCCCCACGTCGAACAGCATCTTGCTTCGGGCAACCTTGAAGCGGCCTACGCTGCGGCGAGCGGCGCAGTCGAGATTGGCGAGCGCTTTGCGGACGTGGATCTGGTGGCCTGTGCACGGCATTTGCAGGGCCGTGTTCTGTTGCGCCAGCGGCGAACCGCGGAAGGTTTCGCGCTCCTCGACGAGGCGATGGTTTCGGTCACGGCCGGCGAATTGTCGCCGCTGCTTACCGGCTTGATCTACTGCAGCGTGATCGAAGCGTGTCAGCAAGTCCATGCTCTGGGCCGCGCACGCGAATGGACCTCCGCCCTGGGGCGATGGTGCGCCGAACAGCCCCAGCTGATCAGTTTCAGCGGCACCTGCCTGATGCATCGCGCCGAGATCAAGCGGCTCAGCGGCGCATGGCAGGACGCGATCGACGAAGCGCAGCAGGCCGTGGAGCGTTTGACGCAGTCGAACAATCGGAGAGATACGGCTGGAGCATGGTACCAGCTGGCGGAAGTATACCGCCTTCGCGGAGACTTTGACGTGGCCGAGCAGGCATATCGGAGTGCAAGCCAACATGGCTTCGAACCGCAGCCGGGCCTTGCCCTGTTGCGGTTGGCCGAAAGGCACATCGATGCGGCTGCGGCCGCAATCCGGCGCGTCATGGGCGCGACGACCGACCAACTGAAGCGCATTCGGCTGCTGCCTGCTTACGTCGAGATCATGCTGGCGGCTGATGACATCGAGGAAGCACGGCGTGCCTGCCACGAACTGGCGGACGTTGGAGAAAGCTACGGAACCGAACCGCTGCGCGCCCTTGCCGCTCACGCGCGGGGAGCGGTGGAACTGGCAGAAGGCGAAGCGCAGGCTGCATTGACTTGGCTGCGCCAGGCACTCGAGGGGTGGCAGCAAGTCGAAGCGCCATACGAAGCAGCGCGCGTAGGCGTCATGATAGGCCAGGCTTGCCGCGCCCTCGGTGACAACGATGGTGCGGAACTGGAGTTGCAGGCAGCCCGGACAGTGTTCCGGCAGCTCGGTGCCATGCCGGACCTTTCTCGTGTCGATATCCTGCTTGGCATGCGATCAGACGGAGCCCGCGGCCTCTCTGCCCGTGAACTGCAAGTTCTCCGCCTGGTCGCTGCCGGCAAAACCAACAAGCAAATCGCCAACGAACTGGATTTGAGCGGGAAGACAGTGGACAGGCACGTCAGCAATATTTTCAACAAGCTTGACGTCCCCACGCGCGCTGCCGCCACCGCCTGGGCCTACGAGCACCGCCTGGTTTGAGCAGGTCTGGCATGGGTCGAATCACCCATGCCGTCATCGGCGCCCATTGGGTGGTTCGCCCGAAGCGCCGCCCTCCCTTCCACGCTAGCTTGCACTCGAAATCGATCGGCCATGGATGCGCGGCGCCACGGCGCAGCTCGCCCACAGATCGCGAGACGGACGCAGTGATCGCGCTGCGAACATCCGGCCACAATGAAGGGAAGTAGCGATGTCGCATGCCGATACCGGAATGCGGGTCGCGGGCGCCTGGCTTGCGATCGCTTCTGTACTCTTGGGTTTCGTCCTGATCGGTCACGGGCCGATTAATCCCGACCTCGCCCAGCAAATGCAGGCCATCGCCAGTGGCGTCACCCTGTGGGTGGTCGTGCATTGGGCCGCCGCGGCAGCACTTTCGCTGTTCGTCGTCGCGAGCCTGATCGTGCTGACCGCCGGCTCTCGACTGACCGAACGCTGGTGGACCCTATCCGCCTGGGCGGTGGTGGCCGTCGGCGCGCTCTGGACGATGACAACCGCCGTGGCCGAGGCCACCACCGTCGCCGATGCCGTCGCCGCCAACGACATGGCGCGATTCGCGGTCTGGTGGGCCTTCGCCGAGGGCAAGGCCAACGGCTTCATGTTCCTCTGCCTGGCGGTTGCCGTGATCGCCGGCAATGAGACGCTGAGCCGGCAACAGGTAACGCCGACCTGGGCGTCACTGGTCGGAGTCGTGGCCGGGCTTGGTGCCTTCGTCGGATAGCCGCTGGGCATGTGGTTCGGCATCGGGCTGGGCAGCCTCGTCTGGGTTGCGTCGTCTTTTGTAATGGCCCTGTGGACGTTGTGGTTCGGGTTGGGGCTCGCGCGAGCCGAGAACAGCGTGTCGAAAGCTCGCAGCGCGAGCTTCAGCGCGTGAGCACCCCAAGAGGCCAGCGGCGTCCTATCAACATCAGGGAGGCCATGATGACTCACGTTGAAGGTTACACCGCCACCCCGGCAGCAATTGAAGATAGCGCCGATGTCAAAGCTGAAGGCGTGCGGTAAATGTCGGCTATTGTTTAGGGTTACGGATGCCGGCCAACAGGTGTTGGCTTGGCGCGAGGGCCGGCGTCCGAAAGCCTCCAGGGAAAGAACCCGCGGGATGGAGGGGCGTGGTTCCGGCGCTATGGGGGATTTGACGGTTCCGCGTGGTTCGCGGTGGGTGCACCGATGCGGCTGACAGGTGGGACTGCTCAGGTTGACAGGCGCGCGCGGCCGGCCGAGGCGGCGCATGATGCGGTGTGGCGGCTGAAGACGCCGGTCGCCTCCGGCTGACGTTTCAGGATCAAACCCAATCACTCTGAACGACCGAGTTCGACCCGGTCCGACCATCAAGGCATTTCAGGCGACGAAGTCGATCCATCAACGTGCGTGGCTCGATCGCGCCAAAAGAAGGCGTGTGCGTCGGCTGAGCAAGCTCCGTCACAGCTGCGCTCAACGGGGCGCGACAAGTGCCGACCATCCAATTGATCGCTGATGGTTACTACGTGCTGGCCATGCTAGAATTCAGCGTCCTCGACGTGGTTAAGATCGGGGAATTGCGACCGGTTGACGGCGCGGGAGGTCGACGGACAAACACGAACAGATCACAGGGAGGAAGCAATGTTTCGGACACCGGTTCATCTTGCATTCTTGACAGCGTCGATTGTTGCCCTGCCATCTTACGCGGCCATGGCCGATGACACACAGATCGCGCGCGGCGAATATCTGGTTACGATTGCCGGCTGCAGCGACTGTCACACATCCGGTTATTTCTTCGGGAAACCCGACATGTCGCGCTTCCTCGGCGGTTCGGACGTGGGCTTCGAGATTCCTGGTCTTGGTGTCTTTGTCGCCCGTAATATCACGCCTGACAGGGAGACCGGTATCGGAAGCTGGACCCCGGAGCAGATCGTCACCGCGATTCAGACCGGCGAACGGCCGGACGGCCGCATCCTGGCGCCGATCATGCCTTGGCGCGATTTCGCGCATCTCACCGCGGATGACGCCATGGCGATCGCGGCATTCCTCCAAAGTGTGAAGCCGGTCAGCCACCAGGTTCCCGGCCCGTTCAAACCCGGGGAAGCGGTGTCGACGTTCATGATGCGGATTATGCCGCCGGGGGAAGCCGCAGCCGCTGCAACGAAGTAGGGCGGCTTTGATCGGAACGAGATTTTTAGTCGAATAATGGGTGAATGTCCGCCTTGGAGATGATGAGGCCGATATCCGAACGGCAGAAATGGGTCGATAGTGTTGAAAAAGTCCGGGTTGCAGCAGTCCTGAAGCACTGATTCAATCTTCGTCGTAAGAGGAGATTGAGTCGATG
>NZ_JAMYOL010000060.1:0-9185 GCF_040319815.1 Mesorhizobium sp. M0854 | reverse complement strand
GTGAACAGCATCAATCTGTTGCAGGCCATCGCTGCCGCACGCCGGCCCAAATAGGCTTATATCAAATCCGCCAGCAATCGGCGCCAACCGATAAACGCTATGTTGAACTGATCTCGGTCGAGCGTACGGAGCCTTTCCATGTGCAATGACTACGAGCAGCACATCGCCTGGGCCGAATACTGCCGGATGATGGAATCGCTGGCGCTCAAAATCCCCAGCCATCAAACCGAATTGGATCTGCCGCAGGCGGATGACATCCACATCAACGACCCCGCGCCGGTAATGCGCGCCGCCGGCGACGCAATCGAACTGGCGTCGATGACGTTCGGCTTTCCCCCGGCCGGGCCAAAAGGCGGACCTGTATTCAACTTTCGCTCGGAGGGCCGGCAGTTCAGCAACAGCAAGCGCTGTCTCGTTCCGGCGTCGGCATTCTTCGAATTCACGGGAGCGAAATATCCAAAAACCAAGCACAGGTTCACGCTGAATGGCCATTCGTTCATGGCGATTGCCGGGCTGTGGCGCGAGGGTGTCGGCAACAAGCCGCCGACGTTCACGATGCTGACGACCGATCCGGGGCCGGATGTCGCGCCATATCACAATCGGCAAGTGGTTGTGCTGCGGCCATCGGACTGGGCGGCATGGATCCATCTGACGAAGTCCGAGGCTGAACTCATGCTGCCACTGCCGGAAGGGTCGCTCAGCGCGGAAACAGTTCGCGCAGGTTCCGAGTAGGATCCATCGGAAGACTGCGCGCGCTGAGCTACGGCCGCGCCGCATCGTCACGGCGATGCGCGCCATGCTCAGAACGAATGCCCGCGCGATATAAGCGCTTCAGCCCGGCTTGACGTAGCCGGCGGTGACCTCGTCTTTGTGGGCGGCGAAAGCTTCCAGGACTTCGGTTTTCTCAGGCTTCGGAATTTTGAAATGATCCAACGTCCGCCCGAGTTCGGCTGCGACCTCATCGAATTCCGCGGGGGAAATCCGCAGGTCGCGATGCGCCTCCTCGAGACCGAGCGGCGTCGTGCCGGGCTTGGTGGCGACGAACTTGAAGGGCCCGCCAGAAACGTCGCAGACCCACAGCGTGCGCATGAACTTAAGGCCGGGCAACCTTTCCAGGTTCTTGGTGTGCCATTTGCGCAGCTGCGGATTCTTGGACTTTTGGCCGACGATCGGGTTCCTCACGACGGCGTCGCTGAAATGATCGATCACCGCTGCGATGGCAAACACGCCGCCCAGCCGCTCATACAGACTTTTCTCGGATGTGGTTTTCTTCGTCTGCGCGAGCGCCTTGTCGACAGGCAATACCGACGTCGATGCGGCGGCCAGCGCCAGCGCGGCGACAACACTTCGTCTTGTGAGAGAAGTCGAAATTTTCATCCCTGGTTCCCTTCGAGGTTAGGCCAGAGCGAGCCGCAGCCTGTCTGGCGGGCTTCATGAAATGACATTCGGACACTTTGCCGTATTTTAGCATCGCCTAAAGAACTAACGAGCCCTTCGCCCGAATTATTCCGATTGGGCGGCATTGCCGTGGTCAACATGCGTCAAAAGGGGCGAAGGCCGCGCGGATGAGGAAGTGTTAAGCACGCGTCGCTGCACGCGGCAGAGGTCGCGAAGCCACTTCGGCCGCATCTGTGCCCCTGACCTTGGGCATTTTCCTTCTGTGTCGTGTTGTCGGCGGCAATCAGCCCCGGTAGGGGGCGTACAATCGCTTCCCGCGGCTTTGCCGGCTGCTTGCGGCCAATAGCCTGTGCTTTTCGAAGATCGCGAGCTTCTGCGGATAGGTCATCCGCACCTTGGCGTTGCACCCGTCGCATCTGAAGTGCGCGATTGTTCTTAGTGCAGAGCCCTTTCTTACCGCCGGATGCAAGCAATCCGGACATTCGAATGTGAGCGCGACATCCGATAAGTCTTCGGCTAAGCCCATTTCCGTCCCCTTCGCAAGCTCGGTGGCTACGCTCTGGCGATTCTCAACGGGCAATTCAGATGCCAAACGGCTGTGCCAAAGCGGGACTAGGCCAATTCGCCTCGGAACGCCCGCCAAGCTAGTGCGCCTTCTCTGCCCCTTTTGAGCGACGAAGAGACCTAACTTCCTCCAGCAGTTCGCGCTCATTGGTAGTCACGTTTCGGAAGATTGCGACAATCATCACCGCCAAGGCTTCGGCATCCAGGCTTAGAGGGTCAATGTGCTCATCTGCGCAAACCTGATCAAACACGCGTTCACAGATAGCCAAATCGTGAGGGCTGAGGCGAGTGCGATTGAAACGCCGGCGCGACATTTGCGAGCCTTCAACGCCCGCCGCCCCGTTGCAAAAGAAGCGGGCCTTGGCAAGAAACGCGAGTCGTTGAACGATTGTTCCCGGCTGCAAGCTTTGTTAAGCCGCCTGCAGCAGGGCAGACTGGAACGCCTTCCCCGCGCGCATCATGGCGCGTGCGAGCGGAGCTGTGCCTCGACCTTGGCATTTTCCTAGCATGGCGAGATGCTTGGCACCTCAGGCATTTTCGGGCGCCCGCCCGAACGGGGCTGGCCGCCATGCGCGGGCCGATCTTGGACGGCTGGACCGTTGGACTCACGTCAGACACAGTAGCCTGGGGGCAAGACTGCTTCGAACTCTAAACGGGGGCCGTCAGCTACCCATTTGACGACGCGGAGGAGCCACGCCTTGCGCTGCTGGCACTCGTCATCGCAGCCAATGCCACCGCGACACCTAGTTCCAACGCTTGAAAACTCTCCCTAGAGGGTTTGGCATCATGAACAGTCTTCTTTGGCGGCAGGCGCTTTAGCTCGCTCGAAACTTGGTCCGTGCCGTAAGTCGGTACATATGCTATAGCTAATATTGGGTCGAGGGGACGACCATGAAAGGGAGGACCAACCATGAAGCCGCATTCCCTCAGCGCCCGTCGTATTGGCCTGCTTATATTCTCGGTGTGTGCTTTCGGGCTGATGACGTCAGCCTCAATGCCCGCAGACAGCAAATTCGCCGTCGAGCCGGTGGTTGAGAAAAAGGTGAAGGAACTGCCCTCCGGACCGTTGTACTGGCGGCTGGATAATCTGCCAACGCTGGCGCAAGCCCAAAGCGTTGCGGGCCCGACCTCGCTTGCGGCCGAGGTCGCAGGCAAGGTCTGGCTGTTCACGCTTGGACCGAAGGATGGCTCTACGACCGGCGGAACCAAGGTCGTCGAGATCGGACCGATCCCTCCGATCAGCGCAAGCGAGTATTTGCTGCGTGTCAACCGCGCCGGTGGAGCGCCCGGCGTCAAGACGAAGATCCATACGCATCCGGGACCGGAGGCCTTCTATGTGCTGGCCGGCAAGCTCGGCCAGAGAACGCCCCACGGAGTGACCTATGCTGAAGCTGGCACGGCAATGATCGGACACGGGGCCAACACGCCGATGGAGGTGTTCAGCGCCGGCACAACCGATCTCGATGAGCTGGCCATCTTCGTGGTCGACGCCAATCAGCCGTTCTCGTCGCCGGCCAGCCTCGATTGAGGCGACATTTCCCGGGATGATACTTCCGCTCTCCACCTGTTGCAGACAGTCGGCGACCAGTTGACGCTAACAGGTGCATGCTGAATTCGATGGTGCTGCGAGAGAGGATTGAACTCTAGGTATCTATAATAAAATCAACTACTTACGATGAGTTTTGTAACATTGTGACGGGCGACAAAATGGCTGGGAATCACTTCTAGCCCGCGGTTCTGGCTGGACGCCAAAAGACCCGCCTCGCCTTTACTGTTTTCTCTCCAAGGCATTCTAGATCAAGCCTTCATTTGAATGCCTGGACCTTCACTGCGCCGTCAAGCACCAGGAACCGAAATACGTTTACGACGATCCGTATGCGCCGTGATGATAGATCAGCGCCGGGCCGGGCTCTCCACTCACCACATGCCGGACGCTGCCGAGGATCAGCGCGTGGCTGTGGCGAATAATAGTATCCTCAACCGTGCAGTCGACCGCGGCAAGCGCCTCGTCGAGTGCCAGTGCGCCGCTTGCAAGGCTGGACCAGCGAGCGCCCTCGTAGCGCGCCGACCCCTTCAGGCCACCGCGCCCGGCAAAGCGGTCGGCAATCGCGATCTGGTCGGCACGCAGCACATTCACGCAGAAATGCCGCTGCCGGCTGATGGCTGCCCAGGTAGACGAGTTCAGATTGATGCTGACAACCATCACCTCCGGTTCGACCGATAGGGAATGGGCGGTGGTAACGGTTGCGCCCGTCCGTTCGTCGCCAACACCTGCGGTGACCACGGAGACAGCTCCGGCCAGGTGTCGCATCGCAAATTTCAGGGGAACCCGGCTTTCCACTAAGGTTTCCACTAGGGGAACGCGTTCGGTCAGTGTCATCTGGATAGCCTCATCGTGTTTGCAGCTTCACGACGCCTTGCAACGCAACGCCGTTTGGTATCCCAACCATTGGTGAATTTCGGCGGCGATGCGCTCGGCATGTGCGGTGACTTCGGGAATTCCCATCAGTTCGCCGACGCTGCCTCGCGCCAATGGCCCGCTGACGAAAATGCTGTCGGTCGGGCGCCCGGATGTGCCGACCGCACGGCCTTGGCTGTCGGTCTCCAAACCAAGACCAATCGGGTCGAGCCGGACCAATCCCATCCGCTCGAGCGCCGCAATCGCCGTGTTGGTCCGCAAGATATCGGCGTGCGCCGGTCCGGTCGTCACGACCACACTGTCGAAAGCCTCGACAACGAGGCTGCGTTGGCCACGCAGCCGCTGCCTGACGCAAATGCGTCCGTCGACCTGTTCGGCGCCGACAATCGTTGCGGCGCGATAGGCAAGCTTGCCCTCGGCGACGCATCGATCGAGCACGTCCGCACCTTGCGGCGCGAGGCGGAAGCGATGCACGTCCCAGAGCGCACGAAGATGGCGTGCCACACGTCGCTGCTCGGCCAGCGGCAAGGCCTGCCAGATGGTTTGTCCCTGACGTCGGACGGCATCGAGCACCGGATGCCAGTCTTCGCCCCGACGCTTGGCATCAAGGATCGTTACCCGGATGCGCCTGAATAGTGCCGTTGCTCTGCGTGAAGGAAGGGTCGTGAAATCGCCAATTGGATCGGCCAGCATCGCGGCTTGGCCGCGCGAGCGATAGCCGTGGCGTGACTGCGCGACGATGTGGCCACGATGCCCCTTGCGGTCGAGCGTTGCAATCACGTCCGCCGACGTCAGTCCGGTGCCCACGACCAGGACACGGTCGTCGCGGCCGATCGCTTCCAGCCTCTCGAGATCATAGGGATTGGCCACCAGCCCGGCTGTGCCAGCCACGGACTTCAGGGGCATCGGCAA
Organism: Mesorhizobium sp. M0854; assembly: GCF_040319815.1. Taxonomy (NCBI): domain Bacteria; kingdom Pseudomonadati; phylum Pseudomonadota; class Alphaproteobacteria; order Hyphomicrobiales; family Phyllobacteriaceae; genus Mesorhizobium; species Mesorhizobium sp. M0854. The sequence continues at coordinate 3,892 of NZ_JAMYOL010000060.1, read as the reverse complement.
GGCCGGCGGCGGATGCGTCGTCGCAATCACCACGGCGTCGGCAGCGAGCGCCCCGCCATCAGCGAGGATCAGACGGTAGCCCTCGCCGGTGCGCTCGACCGATGCGACGGCGGACCTGACATGGCGGATCGTTTTGCTGAGAAGGAAGGGCCGGAGATGAGATTCCACATAGCGCCCGAAAACGCGACGCTGCGGGTAGAGTGCTCCGTAGGCGGCAATAGCCTCGGCATCGTCTACAATGGCTCTGGTCTGCTCCAGCCACTCGGCAAAGTGGCTGTCCTGGCCGGAGATCAGCGTCATTCTCGACGCCGGCACATTGATACGATGCGCCGGATCTGCCGTGGAGTAAGCCAGACCATAGCCGAGCCCCTCGCGGGGCTCGACGACCACGATATCGGATGCACCGGCCGGGAGCAGTCGCGCCAGATGAAACGCAGTCGCCGCACCTGAAAAGCCGCCGCCGACAATCGCTACGATCGGTGCGCTGGCGCTCAAGACTGGCTCGCGCGCAGCGCCGACGGGCGATGGTCGCCGGCCACGGTTTCGCCGAAGGGGCCCATGTTGACGGCCGTCTGCCGCGTTGAGATCTCGTGATCGAGTGGCAACTGCGGCAACACAAGTTCGCCGAAGCGATAGGCTTCCTCCAGATGCGGGTAACCGGACAGGATGAATGTATCGATGCCTATGCGCCGGTATTCATCGATCCGTGCCGCCACCGTAGCCGCATCGCCGACCAGAGCGGTGCCGGCGCCGCCACGCACCAGGCCGACACCGGCCCACAGATTCGGACTGATTTCGAGTTTGTCGCGACGGCCGCCATGCAGCCGGCTCATGCGCGACTGGCCGACGGAATCCATGCGCGCGAAAACCTTCTGCGCCTCGGCGATCGTCTTGTCGTCCAGGCGGCTGATCAGGCGGTCGGCATCGGCCCAGGCTTCGTCATTGGTTTCGCGAACGATGACATGCAGCCTGATGCCGAAACTCACCTGGCGTCCGGCCTTCTCGGCAAGGCCGCGCACATGGTCGACCTTTGCGGCGACGTCAGCCGGCGGTTCGCCCCAGGTCAGATATTTATCGATCTGCTCGGCGGCGACCGCATTGGCCGCCTCCGACGAGCCGCCGAAATATAGCGGCGGATGCGGCGTCTGCACAGGCGGGAACAGCAGCCTTCCGTCCTCGATGCGGAAATGTCTGCCTTCGTAGGCAACGGTCTCGCCGCGCAGCACGGCCTTGTAGATATCGAGGAATTCCCGCGTCACCTCATAGCGCACGTCATGGCTGAGGAAGATGCCGTCGCCCTTGTTCTCGACCGGGTCGCCGCCGGTGACGACGTTGATGAGCAGGCGCCCGCCCGAAATGCGGTCGAGCGTCGAGGTCATCCGCGCCGCGAGCGTCGGCGACTGCAGCCCGGGACGGACGGCAACGAGGAAGCGGAGCCGCTGCGTCAACGGCGCCAGCGCCGACGCCACGACCCAGCTGTCCTCGCAACTTCGGCCGGTCGGCAGCAGCGCGCCGTAATAGCCGATGGCGTCGGCGGCCTTGGCGACCTGGGTCAGATAGGGCAGGTCGACCGCCCTGCCCCCCTCGGAGGTGCCGAGATAGCGGCTGTCGCCATGGGTCGGAAGAAACCACAGGACCTTGATCCTGTCGGGGATGGCAGTGCTCATGAACAGTCCTCTATGACTTTACGGCGTTCTCGCTCAGCTCCAGGCGTGTAGCGGCGGATTGACGTCGTTCAGGTAATAGTTGCCGAGGATCGCGTATTTCCAGCGCACCGGATCGTGCAGCGTGTGGGTTCGGGCGTTGCGCCAGTGCCGGTCGAGATTGTGCTCGGCCAGTGTGGATCGCGTGCCGGCGAGTTCGAACAGTTTGTTGGTGGCGTTGATGGCGATCTCGGTGGTGAGGATCTTGGATTCGGCAACCGCGATCTGCGCTTCCGCCACGGTCTTATCGTTCGGATCGGCCACGGCGCGGTCGACCGCCAGCCCTGCCTTGTCCAGAACCGCCTCGGCCGCATTGGCCCGCAGGCGAAGGTCACCGACGGCCTGGATCGTGTAGGGATCCTGCCAGGCATGATCGACGCCGCTGTCGATCCACGCGCGCGACTTGGTGCGCACGAAGCTGACGGTTTCGTCGATCGCCGCGTTGGCGATGCCGAGATCGACAGCAGCCTGGATGATCTGGAAGATGGCGCCGTCGGCCGTCGGCCGGTCATAGCCCTTGTAGCCGGGGACGAGATGCGTCTTCGGCACTTTCACATTGTCGAGCAGGACTGTGCCGGACAGCGTCGTCTTCTGGCCGAAGCTCGACCAGTCGTCGATGACCGTCAGTCCGGGCGCGCCGCGATCGGCGATGGCATACCAGGCCCGGCCCTCGTCATCGAGCGCCACGATCGGCACCAGATGGGCGAGCAGCGCGCCGCTGGAATAGAATTTCTGGCCATTGACCACGACGTGGTCGCCAGCGTCGACGAATTTGGTCTCGAAGTCGGCCGCCCGCTTGGAGCCGAATTCCGAGAACGCGTTGCCGAACCGCGTGCCGGACAGAACTTCGGCGAAGAGCAACTGCTTCTGGGCCTCGTCAGAGACGGTGCGGATGGCGGCGACGACGCCGAGATGGTTCTGCGGAATCTGGCCGAGCGACGGATCGGCCGCCGAGATGATGGTGATCACCTTCGACAGCGTCACATAGGAGAGTTCCGGTCCGCCATAGGCCTTCGGCACGTTGATCGACCACAGGCCGCTCTGCGAAAACGCATCGAGCTCTTCCTTCGGCCAGATGCGCTCGCGATCCCGCCTGGAGGCGTCCTTGGCGAAGTCTGCGGCCAGTTTTTCCGCCACAGCGATCGCCTCGGCGTCGGTCTTGATGACATGCGCTCTGGCCGACGGACGCTCGACCGGGGCGACGGCGCTGCGGATATCGGACGGCTGCTTCGATTGGATGGTCATGCTGCGGTCTCCTGGGGAAAATGTTGCGATGGAAGCGGCGTGCCGCCGAGATAGTAGGTCTTGATGTCGTCGCGCTGGCGCAGGTCGGCGGCCGACCCTTCCAGCACGCTCTTTCCGTTTTCGAGCACGGTGGCGCGGTCGGCATATTTCAGCGCCACTGCCGAATTCTGCTCGGCGACAAGGATCGAAAGATCTTCGTCCCGATTGAGCCGCTTCAAAGCGCTGAAAATCTCGTCGACGATCAGCGGCGCCAGCCCCATCGAAGGCTCGTCCAGCACGAAGAGTTTCGGCCGCGACATCAGACCGCGGCCGATCGCCGTCATCTGCTGCTCGCCGCCGGAGGTGAGGCCGGACCGGGTTCGCCGCTTCTCGGTGAGCCTGGGGAAAAGCGCATAGACGCGGTCGAGGTCGGCCTTGACGCCGGTGCGGGAGGACGAACGCCCGAGCGCGCCGGTCAGAAGGTTCTCCTCGACCGTCAGCGAGCGGAAGCAGTGTCGGCCCTCGAGGACCTGGACCAGACCCTTGCGGACGAGGTGAGAGGGGCTTGCCCTGGAGACATCCTCGCCGTCGAAAGTGATCCGGCCAGCGGTAACAGTGCCGCGCTCGGCCGGGAGGAGATTGGATACGGCGCGTAGCAGCGTCGTCTTGCCGGCGCCGTTGGAGCCGAGCAGTGCGACGATCTCGCCTTTGCCGACCGACAGGTCGACACCGTGCAGGGCGGCGATGGCGCCGTTGTAGACGGCCTCCACGCGACTGACCGACAGGATCGGATTTTCCGGGCTGGACATCGATGACTCCGCAATAGGCAGGAAATCGCGGGCCGGCCCGGGGGCGGGCGCGCGGGGTTTGTGGGTAGGTTGGGGGCCAAGGCATGGGGGGTGTGGGGGGGGGTGGATTTTTTGGACTGTATATGTTGTTAGGGCGGTGTGTTTTTAAAAAAAACG
>NZ_JAMYOL010000059.1:0-9936 GCF_040319815.1 Mesorhizobium sp. M0854 | reverse complement strand
CCGCTGCCCATGGAGCGTTCTATGAACCGCTTTCGGATCACCAATCTCGATGGTGAGATGGTTACGCCGCGGAGTGGCCAATGCCCCGTTTATTCCGAAATTGATAACTATACCGAAACTGCCTTCATTTGAGCCGGCGTTCGGAGAAGGGTACGCCTCCGGCGAGGGCTTCACCGGTCTTCACCGGACTTCACTGGTCTTCACCGGATGGGTACGGAGAAGGCAGCGGGCATCCATCTCAAGCGGAAGGGCGTTGGAGACGCCGAGCAGATGATCAGATCGATCGCGCGTATGGCCGGCATCCGGTCGCCGGCTCTGGCATCGCCGCATTCGTGGAAATGCACTTGATTTAGTGCTTCAGCACACGATGCAGGAAGGTTCGGGTGCGTTCGTTTTTCGGCTCGTCGAAAATCTGCGCGGGCAGTCCCGCCTCCACGATGGCACCCTTATCCATATAAATGACGCGGTCGGCCACTTCGCGGGCGAAAGCCATCTCATGCGTGACAATCATCATCGTCATGCCATCGGTGCGGAGTTCGCGCATGACGTCGAGCACCTCCCCGACCAATTCCGGATCGAGCGCCGACGTGGGTTCGTCGAATAACATGACGTGCGGCTCCATCGCCAGCGAACGGGCAATCGCCACCCGCTGCTGCTGCCCGCCTGATAACTTGCCGGGATATTTTTGCGCCTGGTCTCCCAGCCCGACACGTTCGAGCAGACGCATTGCGATAACCTCCGCCTCCTCGCGCGATTTGCGGCGGACGCGCATCGGGGCAAGAGCAATGTTCTCCATCACCGTCTTGTGTGGAAACAGGTTGAACTGCTGGAAGACCATTCCTACGCCGCGTCGGATTTGATGCAGCGTCTTTTCGCCACGCCCCCCGAATTCCAGGTCCTTGGTCGTCGGCATTGAAAAGCCGTCAACCACCAAGGAACCGCTCTGATGGGTCTCCAGCCCATTGACGCAGCGGATCAGCGTGGATTTGCCGGAGCCGCTGGCACCGATAAGCACCACCACCTCGCCGGACGCCACCGACAAAGTCACGTCGCATAAAGCCTGGAACGATCCATAAAACTTGTCGACGTTGGCAAAGCCCACCATCGCCGGCCCGGACTCATCAGCTCGCACTATCATTAACGCGTACTCCTATTCATCTGGGCCTCCATTCGCCGAGATCCAAACGTAATCGCAGAGCCGATAACGAAATATACGGCGAACATGAACAAGTAGACTTCATTTGTCTGACTGCTGGCGGTAGGGTCCACCAATATCAGTTGTCCGGCGCGCAGGAAGTCCATCAGTCCGATTATAAACACAAGCGTCGCACCATTGAAAACGTCGAGTACGTTACCGACGAGTGCCGGCTGCACGACTCGGATCGCCTGCGGCAGGACTATCTCAGTTGCAACTGTCCAGTCCGACATGCCCAGGGAGCGCGCCGCCTCCCGCTGTCCGAGCGGCACGGCTAGAAACCCGCTGCGCACATACTCGGCCACATAAGCGGCATTGAAGACGGTGTAGCCGACCATGCCACGTGCAAGCGAGGATATCGAAACTTCCTGCATGAACAGCGGCACCGTGATCCAAATCCAATAGACAACGAGAATCAGTGGTACCGACCGCATCACCTCGATGTAGCCGGTACAACAAGCTCGCAGACTGGGATTTCTGCTGGCACGGCCAAACGCGAGCAGGATGCCGAGCGGCAGAGACGCTGTTGAAACAACGACCGTGAGCATTATACTGAGCAGAAGCCCACCCCAACGGTCGAGCCCGGGCGGAGCCAAAACAAATACAGCGGCCCCGCAGGCAGTCAGCCAGATGGCCACACCAAACCGACGCGACCAGGGCAGTTGCATGGCGCCGACCGCAGTGCACAGAATGGCGAGCGTCAACCAGGCACGCCATGTTTGCTCCACCGGATACAACCCGATCAGTAGCAATCGCAGGCTCTCGTAAATCCTCTCCCAGTACGCGTCCCAGATCATCCATCGCAGCAAGACCACTGAAAGCCAGCCAAGCACCGCGACGACGAGTATCGAAAGAATCGAATCAATGGCGTTCGCAAAAAGGTTGCGGCGGACCCAGCTATGCAATGTCGCCATCATCACGCTCTCTCCAAGGCTATCCGTGTATTTACGACATTTGTGAAGGCACTGATTACCCAACTGAGGAGCAGATAAATCGCCATGACGACAATGACGGTTTCGAAATCGCGGCCAGTCTGGTTGGCCACAGTACCGCTAACGTTGAATAACTCCGGGAAGCCGATCGCAATACCGATCGACGTATCCTTTGTGAGGCCGATATAGCGGTTGGTGAGAGAAGGTATAATAATTCGAAACACTTGTGGAAGCACGACGTCCTTAATCGCATCAGCCCGCGACAAACCTAGTGCCGCCGCCGCTTCCCATTGTCCTTTGGGCAAGCCTTCGATTGCACCACGAACAACCTCAGAGATATACCCGGCGCTGTTTATCGTGATAGCAATCAGGATAGCTGACATTTCTGAGCTGAAGTGCAATCCACCGGTCGCACCGAAACGTCCAAGTACCGGCAAATCAAGATCAATGCGGAAACCTGTTGCATAGGCCGCACCAACCACGCATAGTCCGGCGCCCGATAGCGCTACACGCCATCGCGCAGGGAAGCGTCGCAGACACGCCGCTGCAAGGAGGATAATTGCGATGGCGACCAAAGCAGTCGACGCCGGCCCCGCACTATCTGATAGACGTGGTAGCGGCAAAAAGACGCCGGACTGCTCTGCGACGAACCACTTATTGACGCTTGTTGCGCTTGCGGCCGACGGTAACTGAAGCATGACCGCGAAATACCAGAACATTAGCTGGATCAGAATCGGCGTATTCCGGATGAACTCGCCAATCGCGAAGGCGAGATTTCGAACCAGCCAATTAGTCGACAAACGAACGACGCCCAACCCAACTCCGATCATTGTCGAGCACGTGATCGCCAGAAGGGCCACTTTAAGCGTATTAAAAAGGCCGGCTTCCAGCATCGCCAGATTCGACGAGGCAGCGTCTACACTTCCGAAAATTGGCGCCCACCCCGTCCAGGAGGGCGCCAAGCCCTCGCTTATGTTAAATCGTGAAGGTGCGGTCAGATAAGCGAAACTGAAGTCGATACCTCGACTTGCCAAAGTCTTGTGGACTGCTAAGGCAGCCAGAATAACTAACCCAGTAACCGCCGCTACTACGGTGCCGTGAGTCAGCTTGTACCGGACCAAGGCAATATATCGCCCAGCGGGTGTCCTGGCGAGCGACGACCGCCGCAGCCTAGCCGACTTTTCTCTCATGTCGGAGCCCAATGTACGGGCAAGCGGATCGATCGACACCACCATCCGCTTACTCCCAGATAGGCGAGTACAGAAGGCCGCCGTTGACCCAGGACGCATTGGGGGTACCGTTGCGGTCAATATAATAAGGCGTCTTCGGGCCCAGGTTGCGGTCGTACATCTCGCCGTAGTTGCCGACGGCCTTGATCATGTCGGCCACGAAACTATTGGACACGTGAAAGTCCGTGCCGAACCCGCCCTCCGCGCCGAGGAACTTTCGGATGACCGGATCGGGTGATTTTTTCATCTCGTCCAAGTTGGCTGCGGTAATACCCCACTCCTCCGCCTGAAATAGCCCGAAAACAGTCCACCTCAACAGGTTGCGCCATTTCGAGTCGTTCGCGACGACAAAGCCGGCAAATGGCGATTTGCCGGTCGATTCCTTGAGGATTATGTAGTCGTCGGGATTGGGCGAACTGCCGCGCCAACCGGCCAGCGCAATTTTGTCTGTTGTCATCGCATTGCATCGGCCACTACCCAAAGCCCCAAATAGCTTGTCGTCAGAATCGAAGGTCAAGACCTTGATATTCGGTACGTTCTGAGACTTGAAGAGGTTCGCAAGGGTGACCTCAGTACCGGTTCCCTGTGTCGTGCAAACCGTTCCACCGGCAAGATCCTTAAACGTCTTCACACCGGATGACGCCTTCACCATAAATCCGCCAGCGTCATAAAAATAGATCGGCAGAAAATCGATTGCGATCGCCGATTCACGAACAGGGTAAACAGTTGTAGAGAAATAGCCGACGTCTGCTTGACCTGTTGTCACTACGTTGAATCGGCTCTTGGCTGTAACGATTACGAAATTGACTTTGTCCGGGTTCCCCAGAACCGCAGCTGCGGTAGCACGACATAGGTCAACGTCCAATCCTTCCATCTTTGATGTTTTGGGATTGAGGTAGCTGAAGCCCGGGACCCCGTCGCCGGTCGCGCAGTTGAGCACGCCACGCTGCTTGACGTCATCAAGTACCGAGGCGCGGGCAGATGGCGATGCCGCAATTGCGAGAGCAACCGCGGCGCATAAGTAACCAATAGTCGATGGTACACGCATGGCCTAATTCCCCTGGGATTCTAGCTACAGTTTCTGGTGCTTTGCGCTTTGAGGAGGTCCTCAAAGAACGTGGTCAGGAAAGCACAGCCTTTTTTGGATGTCCATGTTAGTTATCAAAAATAGGTTTGTATATTTTTGATTTTTGAGAATTTTCGAGCCCATGCGCGGTCCCGCGCGAGTTCAAGGCCAGGTTGGCAGCGATGAATGAGCACTGATGGCAGTCCGTCATTGGAGCCCCGGCGGCGTAATCGTTGGATACCGGATCAGAGTAATCGCTTCGCAAGCATTAGCGAAACTGCGCGAGAAGGCGGCGGATCGGATGGTTCCGGCCCGCCTCAAAATGTCACTGCAGGATACCGTTTTTCTTCGCCGTCCAAGTCGCCAGATAGTCCATCAAGGCCGGCGAAAGACAATCATATGGTCGAGCCCCACATGCTTCAGTTTGGCGCGGTTACCATCCATCTCCGAGGGATCGACACCACCTTCAATGACTGAGGAAACAAAGGCGGCAAAACCGGGCTCCGGCCATTTGCCGTTGTCGAACAGCTCCGGATGGATGAAGGACAGACCCTTGAAGGCGTGATCCCGTTCTACCGGACCGTACATATGCGTGCCGCATTCCTTGCACGCGTGGCGCTGGATAAGGGCGGAGGGATCGACGACCGCCAGCTTGTCGCCGTTTTCGACGATCGAAACGCTTTCGCTCGGGGCACGGCCACGACGGAGAACGCCGCGCCATCTGGCTTCCAGCACTTTGTGCGGCCGCAGGCATGATTGTGGGCGATCCCGGCCGAGACTTTCACCTTGACAGGTCGATCGGTGCATTTGCAGGCAAGAATGCCACCTGCATGATTGCTATCGCCCTTGAGAAGTCCGTTCTGGATCAAAGGATGAAGAAGTCGAACGCTCATGGTTTCCTCCTGGGTTTTCCCGCGACATGCGGGTTCTTATCAGCGATCAATAGACGATCACCGAACGGATCGACTTGCCTTCGTGCATCAGATCGAATGCCGTGTTGATCTCATCAAGCGGCATCTTGTGCGTGATCAGGTCATCGATGTTGATCTTGCCTTCCATGTACCAGCCGACGATCTTCGGCACATCCGTGCGCCCACGGGCGCCGCCGAAGGCCGTACCTCTCCAGACGCGGCCGGTAACAAGTTGGAACGGACGGGTAGAGATTTCCTTGCCGGCTTCCGCCACGCCGATGATGATGGATTCTCCCCATCCGCGATGGCAGCATTCGAGTGCCTGGCGCATCACGTTGACGTTGCCAGTTGCGTCGAAAGAATAATCCGCGCCGCCGTCGGTCAGGTCTTGGATAGCCGGCACAACCTTTTCGTTGCCAATTTCTTTGGGATTGATGAAGTCAGTCATGCCGAACTTGCGTGCCATTTCGGCCTTGGCAGGGTTGATATCGACGCCGATGATCTTGTCAGCGCCGACCATGCGCGCGCCCTGAATGACGTTGAGGCCAATCCCGCCGAGGCCGAAAACAACAACGTTCGAGCCGGGGCGAACCTTCGCGGTGTAGATCACCGCGCCTATCCCCGTTGTGACGCCGCAGCCGATGTAGCAAATCTTGTCGAACGGCGCGTCTTCGCGAACCTTGGCAAGTGCGATTTCCGGCAGGACGGTAAAGTTGGAGAATGTCGAACATCCCATGTAGTGGAAGATCTCGCCACTATCATAGGAAAAGCGTGTCGTTTTATCCGGCATAAGCCCAAGCCCTTGAGTGGCCCGGACGGATGTGCAGAGATTGGAACGCTGCGAGAGGCAGGTTTTGCACTGGCGGCATTCCGGAGTATAGAGAGGAATGACGTGATCGCCCGGCCTTAGGGTCGTGACGCCAGGGCCCACTTCACGAACGATGCCCGCACCCTCATGACCGAGGATGGCCGGAAACCTGCCTTCGGAATCGAGACCTGCAAGGGTGTAGGCATCAGTGTGGCAGACGCCGGTCGCCATGACCTGCACCAGCACTTCGCCGGCCTTCGGGCCACCTATTTCGATGGTTTCGATGGATAGGGGTTTATTTGCCTCCCAGGCGACCGCAGCTCTGCTTTTCACGTTGGCTCCTTCTTGGTTTACTGACTACTTGGGAGTTGGGCGGCTGCTTTCACTGCGCGCAAACAGTCGATCGATCTCTAGCCCGCTGTCACGACGCCAACCGTGATCGCGTTGGCCGCGTCAACAGGTGCGGATCGGCGGTTTGCGCGATTAGATCCTCCGAAAGGTCCGGCTGCTCGGCCAGGATTTCGCGAATGGTTTTGCCGGAGGCCAAGACCTCCTTGGCAAGCTCCGCTGCCCGCTCGTAGCCGATGGCAGGCGTCAGTGCTGTTGCCACGGCGGTGCTGGCTTCGAGATGTTTGCGGCAAGTCTCCGCATTGGCGGTAATGCCCACGACGCATTTCGTGCGTAGCACGTCGACGGCATTGGTCAGAAGCTCCAGCGAGTGCAGTATGTTGTAGGCGATGACCGGCTCCATCACGTTCAACTGCAGCTGCCCCGCTTCGGAGGCGAGAGTGATTGTGAGATCGTAACCGATGATCTGGAAGGCGACCTGGTTGACCACCTCCGGCACTACAGGATTGACCTTTCCGGGCATGATCGAAGAGCCGGGCTGGAGCGCTGGCAAATTAATTTCGTTCAGGCCGCCTCGAGGGCCGCTGGATAGCAGCCGCAGATCATTGCAGATCTTCGAGAGTTTGGTGGCCGTCCGCTTCAGCATGCCGGAGAAGAGCACGAAGGCGCCCGTATCCCAGCAGGCTTCGATCAAATTTCCGGCGGAGACGACGGGCACGCCGGAAATGGCGCGCAACTCCGCGACAGCTGCCGCCTGATAGTCAGGGTTCGTATTGATGCCCGTGCCAATCGCCGTGCCACCGAGGTTGATTTCATGGAAGAAGGAGGCAATCTCACCGAGACGGGCTACATCTTCGCGCAGCGTCGTCGCGAAAGCCTGAAACTCCTGGCCGAGAGTCATCGGAACGGCGTCCTGCAACTGTGTCCGGCCAAGCTTGATTACGGCTGAGAAGCTTTCGGCCCTGGCCTCCAACTCGTCCGCGAGCTGCTCCAAAGCTCGCTGCAACGCCCCGCGTGAAAGAAGGATCGCAAGGCGGATCGCCGTGGGATAAACGTCGTTTGTCGACTGAGCGAAGTTCACGTCGTTGTTGGGATGTAGCTCGTCGTATTTTCCCCGTGGCAGTCCCATGATCTCCAAGCCGCGGTTGGCGATGACCTCGTTGACGTTCATGTTGGTCGAGGTCCCGGCGCCGCCCTGAAACACATCGAGCGGGAATTCGCCAAGGTGCCTGCCCGCTGCGATTTCCTCGCAGACCTGACAGATGACATCGGCCTTTTGTTTATCGAGGTCGCCGAGCGCGGCATTGGCGCGCGCCGCTGCCATCTTCACGTAGGCAAGCGCCTTGATGAAGTTCGGAAAATGGCTGATTCTTATACCCGAAATCGGGAAGTTGGCGATGCCCCGCGCCGTCTGAGGGCCGTAGTAGGCATCGACCGGGATGGTTACAGGGCCAAGCGGGTCTTTCTCGATGCGCACGGTTTGTGGAGCGTTCGTCACGATGATACCTCGCAATGATTTGCGGATCGCCGATGCGTACATTCAAGAGAAAGCGCATTGCCGCCTCCCTTGTATCCTTCTTGGTGACACCACTCGCCCGACAGGAGGGAGAAGGCATCACGCGACCTTGGAGGAGCGGCTAGCCTTTTTGCCGCGTTCCTTGATGACATCCAGAACGCGATCGACATCGGATCCGGTGTTGAACATGCCAAGCGAGATGCGAACGCCATCACGCTCGGGCGAGACGCGCACATCCTTGGAGGCGAAGTAGTCGATCCACTCATCGGCGGGCAGCGCGGCGACGTAGATATGCGGTGCACGGTTGGAGCGGTCGCGGGGGCCAACAAGCTTGATGTTAAGCGCATCAAGCCCCGCTATGAGCCTGTCGCCCAAATCAAAGCAATGAGCCTGAACATTCTCGATGCCGATGTCGTTGATCAGGTCAAGAGCCGCGCCAAGCCCATGAATTGCCGGCAGGTTGAAGTTGCCGAGCTCGAAGCGGCCGGCAGTGGGAGCCGGCGCCATGTCGTCAGGGCGGGCGATGAAATCCGCTGGCGGATTTTCAAGGCTGATCGCCGCCAGATACGCCGGCTCCAATTCCGTGCGGGTGCGATCCCAATAGAGCAGGCCCAAGCCTTGGGGAACCAGGAGCCCCTTGTGCGTTCCCGAGCCGATGAATGTGGCGCCGACTTTCTTTGCATCGATCGGCACGACCCCGACCGCCTGCATGATGTCGACGACGAAGTAAAGGTTCTTTTCCTTGCAGAGCACACCTACGCTTTCGATATCGAAGCGATGCCCTGCATGGAAGGCCACATGCGATATCGAGATCGCCTTGGTATTGGCGTCGAGGTGGGGGCCGAAGCTGTCGGCGTTGACGATTTCCGTCATGGGAATAAATCGGACCTCGACGCCCTTTTTCTTCAGGTTCAGGAATGCATAGGTGTTGTTGGGATGGTCGCCATGGATCATCAGAACATTGTTGCCCGCCTTAAGCGGAAGAGCGTTCGCGGCAATGTTCATCGCTTCCGACGTGTTTTTCGTGAAGGCGATTTCTTCGGTGGCCGCGTTCAACAAAGCCGCGACCTTGGCCCGCGCTTCCTCCATGCGGTCAATCCACACGGATTTCGGACCAGCTGTCTCGTAACTTTCCTTTATAAAAGCTTCAAAGGCGTGCTTGACCGGCGTTGACATCGGCGTCTGGAACCCGGAGTCGAGGTAGGTCATTCTCTCGACGACAGGAAACAGCTTCCTGACCGCATCAACGTCGTAATACTGCGTCATCTATCTCTCCGATTTGGCAAGCCGCATCTGCTCACCGGGGTGAGCCACGTCCTTGGACACGTCGACGATGCTATTTGCACGCACCCTGTTTCTTTGCGACGCTTCGCCTGCGAGCGGCAGTGACCAAAGCATATGTAAAAAGGGCTGTCGGTCCATCAATATATCTTTTATCGGCCCTTTTTATTCCAAAAAATGATAAATTACGCAGGTCCCGCCTCTCGAAGGCGCACTCTGGCTGCGCATCTAGCTCGCAGGCAGATGCGCGGTGAGGATTGTAGGAGCGCGTTATGGCGCGCCGCATGCAGTTTCGCCGTGCAGCCAGCATGTAAAACACAGCATCGAGGGTTGCGCCGTCCGCCCCGAACACAAGGGATGAGGGATTGGTGGAGTGCGAAGGTCTCTAAACCGCCATTTACCAGCACAAGCCGAAAGGACGTTTCATGCTCAAGCGTTCTCGAGGGTTGGGTACGAGCAAAGAACGAGCTTTGGCGTCGAGCAAAACCCGCCGGCCTGCAGCTTTAAAAGTTGTGTGCGTCAAGTTCTGCAAAATGGTGTGGCATTGCGTTGACGTTGGCGTGTACGCCGCGCAGCCCCCGTGTTTAGCGGAGCGGCGGACACATGACGGTGCTCAGGCGGCCAAGGCCCTCAGGCTCTCCTTCTTGTGC
>NZ_JAMYOL010000058.1:0-10049 GCF_040319815.1 Mesorhizobium sp. M0854 | reverse complement strand
GCAGATCGGGCCGGCGGACGTCGGCCTGCCGCTGAAACGAGACGATCTGACGGCGGTAGCGGATGTGGAGGCGACGCTCGCGGATCTGATGCGCCATGAAGCGCAGGCGGCGTTCGACCTAGAGGCCGGGCCACCGATCCGCGGACGGCTGGTGCGCCTGGCGGTGGACGATCATGTGCTGCTGATCACGACGCACCACATCGTCTCGGACGACTGGTCGCGGAAAATCATGATACGCGAGCTCAGCGAGCTCTACGCCGCGGCCCAGGGGGGGCGCGCGGATCGGCTGACGCCGTTGCCGGTGCAGTATACGGACTACGCCCTTTGGCAGCGCCGCTGGCTGGCGCGCGAGGTGTTCGAGCGTCAGTCGGAATACTGGCTCCGGACGCTGGCGGGCGCGCCAGCGTTGCTAAAACTGCCGACGGATCGGCCACGTCCGGCTCAGCTGGACTACAGCGGCAGTTACGTCGAATTCGTGCTGCACGAGCCGCTGACCACACAGCTCAAGACGCTGAGCCGACGTCATGGAACGACGCTGTTCGTGACTCTGCTGGCGGGCTGGGCGATCGTGCTAGCGCGGTTGTCGGGTCAGGACGAGCTGGTCATCGGCACGCCGAGCACCAATCGCACGCGCTCCGAGATTGCGGGGCTGATCGGCCTCTTCGTCAACACCCTGGCACTACGGATCGACCTGTCGGACGACCCGACGCTGGGGACATTGCTGGAGCGGGTGAATGCCGCTGCGCTTGGAGCACAGGCAAACCAGGACCTGCCGTTTGAGCAAGTGGTGGAACTCGTCAACCCGCCCATAGCTCACACACCGATCTTCCACGTCATACTTGCATCGCAAAACAATGGCGCGGAGTCGGCGGATCTGCCGGGGCTCGAACTTGAGCACGTCGGCGTTGACGATCGCGTCGCGCAACATGATCTTGCGCTCGATCTTTCTGAGGTCGGGGAAGCGATTCGTGGGAAGCTGATCTACGGGACGTCGCTATTTGAGCGGAGCACGGTCGAGCGGTATGCGAGGTATTTGCAGCAGGCACTGAGCCAGATGGCGGCCGACCCCGGGCAGCGGGCCTGGTCGCCGCTGCTGTTGGCGGAGGAACATCACCGTCTTCCGGTGGAGTCCAACCCGATAGAACCGGCCTATCCGCAGGAACGCTGCATTCACGAGCTGATTGAGGCGCAGGCGGAGCGGGGCCCGAAGGCGACCGCGGTCGTCTACGAGGACCAGGGCCTGAGCTATCGGGAGCCGAACGGGCGGGCGACCTCGACGGCGTCTCGCGTTTGCCCGCCGCAAGCATCGCGCACCAACTCGGACCTGGAGGCTGACACCGCGGTCATAAATTTCGTCGAGGGGACGCGCGTAGTTACCGAGGGTGAGCTGCAAGCCAACAGCATCACGCTTTATCATGTCACAAAATTCTATCGTGAGCAGATCACCAACAGTGGTTACTACGACCAGCTCAAGTACATTGTGGAGCCCTCATTCGACGAGTTCGAGAGTCCCGGCAGTCTGGATACGAGCGGCGAGCACGACAACACGGTCGCGCCCGGACTTCAGCACAAGTACGCCCAGACCGGGTTGATGCTGGTAACGGACCGTTGCACTTCATATTGCCGTTATTGCTTTCGCAAACGCATCGTTGGCAAGGACTCCGATGAAATCACAGCTGATTTCGCGCAGATCGCGCAATATATTGGCCGCCATCCTGAGATGACCAACGTGTTGCTATCGGGAGGCGACCCGTTCGTGCTCAGCACGGCCAAGCTCGACAAAATTCTTGATCATCTACTGCCGATCCCACATTTGGAGTCAATTCGATTCGGCACAAAAGCAGTCGCCTTTCAACCCAAGCGGTTCGAAGATCCCGCTCTACCGGCCTTTTTCCAACGGATCCATGAAGCGGGTAAAGCCGCAGTTATCGTCACACATTTCGACCACATCGGCGAAATTTCGGTCAATGCGGAGCGCAACATTCTCTCCTTGCGTACACAGGGCGTGCAGTTCCTCAACCAGTCCGTGCTTCTCGCGAAAGTCAATGATGATCCCGAGATCTTGGCTGCAACCTTCGCCAAGTGTCACCAAATGGGTGTCCGCCCTTATTATCTTTTTCAGGCCAGGCCGGTGAAAGGCGCATCGCATTTTCAGGTTTCACTTCGCCGCGGATTAGAGATTGCGCACGGCATCAACCAACGTCTCAGCGGCATCCAAAAGACATTCAAATACATCATGTCCCATTACACAGGAAAGATCGAGATTCTTGACCTCGGAGCCGATGGCCGCGTGTATATGCGATATCATCAAAATAAGATTCCGGAAAAGATTGGAAAGATTTTTTCCCGGCCGCACCTCGAGGGCGCCTGCTGGTTGGACGATTTGCCCGAAGAATGAGATGGCAATGGAACAGGGACCGCTCACGGAAACAATCCGCGAGGCTTTCGACGGTATGTCGGAGCAAGTGCAGAGCGCTGCGCGCACTTCGTGCTCGACCGGCCACGTGATGTCGCTCTTTGTTCTATGCGTGAATAGGCTCGGCAGGCCGGCGTACAACCTGCAACAATGACGCGTCTTGCCAAGCATCTTGGCTTGAGAGGGTTCGATGATATCCGTAACATGTACGCTGAGGCCTTGCGGGATGCAGGTGCTGGATTTGCTGGAAGGGCAGGAAAACAGGTTGCAAACCAAAAGCCGCAGGGCGAGCACGCGCTCGCTACAGCGATGCTCAATTCAATCGCTAGGCAGGTTGCACAGCTTGCGGAGCCTCGATCGCTCGATCGAGTGGTGACAGCGGCAGCATTGCTGGCCAAGGCCCGCAGGATCTACTGTCTTGGCCTGCGCTCCAGTCACGCCATAGCCTGGCAGTTGCAAATATATTCTCAGGCTCGCTGGCGACAAATCGGTACTTCTCGATGGGATTGCGGGCACCGGGAGCGACGCTATCTTAAGCGCTTGTAAGGACGATGTCCTACTTGTCGCAAGTCCACGCGTACACGCGGTGGACCGTTGAATTAGCGGAGTTCGCGAAATGTAGGGGAATCTCAGTTATCGCCATAACCGACAGCGAGGTCGCCCCTTTGGCCCTGATTGCGGAAACCACCGTCATGGTTTCGACCGACAGTCCATCATTCTTTCACACGATCACCCCTGCCTTTGCTATTGCCGAGGTTCTAGGGTCTCTGATTACAGGTCGTGGTGGTGACGAAGTGCTGGATGGCATCAAGCGGTTCGATGAACAATTCGCAGCCTTAAGCATCCATTTGAAGCCCGCGTTCCGAAGGAATGGCCATGACCCATATCCTCCATCGCGCCGTTCATGCCAAGCTTGCCGTAGGCCGCTCCGGTACCGAGATCGTAGATGCAGACGGCAGACGCTATATTGATGTATCTGGAGGAGCGGCCGTTTCATGTCTCCGCCAGGGGCCGGCGGATGCCCAGAGTTCCTGCCTTTGCCAAGGCGTTCACCGGCCGCTGGCGCATCGTCGAGATGGACAACTGGGACAATGACTTCCATGATCTCGTCGAAGAGGCCCATCTCACCTTCCGGGCGAGACGGATGGCGAAATTGCTTTCGGTGCATTGAAGGGTCTTCTCGATGTCCGCTACTGCGCCCGCGACGGTTCAGCCTGCGCCGAGTTCTCGTGGGAGGGGCATGACGAAAGTGACCCTGCATCCGGCCGCGGGTGGGCTATGCTGGGCACCGCAGCTCGGAGCATTTGCTCACCGGCTACTTTCGCGTCAAAACACGGGAGCGCTTCCATGCTTTACGCTTGGTCGTCCTCATGAATGTGAAGTTCATCTCTCCTACGTCGCCGTGTGGAAGGACTATTGATGGAATCTTCCGACACCATGACGACCGAATAGTCGCGGCGCAATCGGCATTGATCGCATATGCAGCGATCTTACACGAAACCTTATCACTGTCGTCACATTGAATACGGTAAGCTCCACCCTGTCAATCAGTGATGAGCTGAAATGCCGCGTCGGATGCCCCTCGAGAATGAGCCCGAGCCCATGTCCGTATCCGCTATCGCAATAAGATGCCGGGCGGCGCGGCCGACCCAGTCGGCGAGCGTGGCGCGATTAAGATTGATGCCTTGCCGGGCATAGATCTGCGCCTGCGATAGAGCGGCAAGTGATCGGTGGAGACCAGCACCTGGGCGACCGTTGCCTCGGTCGGAAGACCACCCTCGATCAGCCGGGCCGGCGCGGGAGCCTGAACGACCACATCTTCACAGGCGCGGCAGATCCATGGGGAGTGGATCGTGGCCCGCACTCTGGCAGAGTGGGCCATCGCAACTCGCCCTTTGGAGGCCCTTTCATGCATCTTTCGACCGCCGATCAATCCGAACTACAAGCCGCTGTTCGCTTGGATCTTGGCGCAATCTTCGTCTCGCTGGAGCTGTCCAGATCGACCTGGCTAGTCACCTCGATTGTACCGGCAGCGAGAAGATGTCGCGCCACATGGTCGCCGGGGTTGACAGTGCCGGGCTGCTCGTCTGCCTCACCGGGCTGCGCAGCAAGGCCGAGGCGCGCACGGGCACGCTTTATCCGTTGGTGGTGATCCAGGAGGCAGGGCTGGACGGCTTCTGGATCGACCGTGCTGAACCGCGAGGACTGGATCGAAAGTCACATCGTCGACGCGGCATCGATCGCGGTGTCGCGCCGCCACCGTCGCGCCAAGACGGATCGGCTTGATGGCGAGGCGCTGATCCGCGCCCTGCTGGCCGTCAAGCGGGGTGAGCCGCGCGTCTGCTCGATGGTCCGGGTGCCGACGCCCGAGAATGAGGATCGCCGCCGGACCAACCGCGAGCGCAAGGTGCTGGTCGCCGAACGGGTCGAGCACGTCAACCGCATCAAAGGCCTGCTCTTCAGCCAGGGCATCCGCGACTACGAGCCTTTGCGCCGCGACGGCGCGATCGCCTGGAAGAACTGCGGACCGGCGATGGCCGCGCCCTGCCGGCCCGCATGAAGGCCCAGATCGGCCGCGGACTTGACCGTCTCGAATTGCTGCTCGCCCAGATCAAGGCGGTGGAGGCCGAGCGCGACGCGCTGCTCGCCGCGACGGCGGTGGACGCCTCGACGCCAGCGGCGATGTTGCTCAAGCTGAAGGGCATCGGGCCGGAATTCGCGACGATCCTCCACGCCGAAGGGCTGTTCCGGCATTTCAACAACCGCAGGCAGGTGGCCGCCTACGCGGGACTCGCACCTTCCCCATGGAAGAGCGGCACGATCGATCACGAACAAGGCGTGTCGAAGGCAGGCAATCCGCGGCTGCGAACGACGATGGTCGAGCTTGCCTGGCTTTGGCTGCGCCATCATCCTGCCTCGGGCCTGGCCCGCTGGTTCAGCGAACGGGTGGCGCGCAACGGCGGCCGCCTCAAGAAGGCGATGATCGTCGCGCTCGCCCGCAAGCTGCTGGTGGCGCTGTGGAAATACGCGACCGCCGGCGTCATCATCGAGGGAGCGCTCATGAAAACCGCATGACCGCTTCCACCATCCTTTTCCTCAATTACGCAAAGGCCTGATCAGCCTTTCGGATCCAGGTGGGCGAACCACTCTTATGCCCTGGCCGCGAAGACCGCTTCGCTAGCTTGGTCAATCGGGTCCTTGATGTCGCCCACACGCGGTATTTCCGAATTGGCCTCCCGAAGGCCTACCACGACGAAGCCGTCACCAACCGACAGGTGGCGGACTTTCTCCACCAATTTCTCGACGAACTCATCGTGGACGCTCGATTGGACGTAAAGGCGGTTCGCCGAAACGCAAGTCTGGCGGGCATTGCGGAACTTCGCCTGGATCGCACCGTCAACCGCGGCATCGATATCGGCGACGTCGAAGGCGGTGAAAGGTGCATTGCCGCCGAGCTCGAGGCTGACCTTCTTGATCTGGTCCGAGCACTGGCGCATCAGCAGCCGACCAACCTCGGTTGAGCTGGTGAAACTGATCTTGCGGACCTTGGGAGATCTTCCACCATGGAAGCCGAGAAATTCCATGGTGTTATCGTCCCGACAACGCCGATCGGTTGCTTGATCACCAGCATCCGACGGTCCGTTGATGGTGCGGAGATCGTCTCGCCATAGATGCGATTGGCCTCTTCGGCGTACCATTGCAGATACGCTGCAGCATGCGATACCGCCGACCTGGCTTCGGCAAGTGGCTCGACGATCGCGGACAGGAAACAAGACGCCAACTGCAGCGACCAACAACAGAGCTCCCGCGGAACCCTCTAGCGCCAACCGCAAAGAATAGTTCTGGGCCGGCATGCCCCATACCCAACTGGCGGCCGCGATACCGCCGTCTATCAACCCATAACAGATGGAGATCGTGCGTCCCACGATCCATCGCGGATTCGCCAATTGCACACTTGCGCCAAGCCCGGACCAGGCGGTCACCAACCTGCGCCGCCCAAGGCGAGTGCAATTGCCGCCACCGCCAGCGAAGAGGTGAGTGCTAGGGAGAGGGAGCATGCCGCGCAGGCGACGCACGCGAGCGTTATCAGCCGTTCTTGAGACAACCTCCGCCTGAACTTGCCATTGCAGATGCCGCCATGTGAAGCGCACCCCGTCATAAATCATCGACTCGCGCGGGAGAGGCGAAGAGCGAACCTTCCACTTGCAGCGCCATATGGTGCCCAGAGGTACCAGGTAGCTGAGTGTGGTCACGGCAAACGCCGTCAGAAGGCCAAATGAGGCAACCACTATGCCGCCGAGCGCTGGGCCCACGGTCCGTACAGTGTTGAAGCCGACGGAGAGGAGGGTAACGGCAGCCGGAACATCGGGTCGGTCCACGATATCGCCAACCGAAGCTTGCCAGGCAGGGTCGTTGAGAGCGGCGCCGGATCCGACCAAAAAGCTGAAACGGAGGATGATCCAGGGATCAGCAAAGCCCAGCGCCAGAAGCGGTCAGCATCCTAGATGCTACCGCCAGGGAGCGCTTCCTTGAAAGTAAGGTCGTGAAGTTGAAGCGGTCCCGGCTGGCTTGGACCGCTTTTTTAAACGACTGCCGATGCTCTATTCGGACACAGTTGAATCCGAGGTACTCGTCCACAAGTCGTGGTTTATCGCCTCGGTCTTCGCGGCTGTGCTCGCGGTTTTACTTATGTTTAACCTCGCGGGCACCACCATGGGCGAGCTCATGCGGCCGGTGATCGGCGATCCGCTGCAAAGCGGACTCTACGGGCGCTTCGCGATCGCCTTTGTGATTGCAGTCGTGTTCTGCTTCAACCTCGTACTGATCGGTTTTGTCCCGCTGAAAGTGCAGATCGGCATCGTTTGGTTTGAACTGCTGACCCTGTTTCTGGCGTTCTTCAAGACATTTAACTTAAGTCTTCCCTTTATTTGGGAGAATCTGCGATCACACAGGGGGTAGTGACGACAATCTATATTTCGGTGATTTCACTCATGTTCGCGTCGGCTATCGCAATAGTCGCAGCTATCGCAAAACTTTCAAGCAACGGCTTTGCCTACGGCATCGCCAGCTTTTACACTTCATTCTTCCGCGGCTTGAACTTATTTTCGCGCGCGTCGGCGTCGAGGCGTCAATTTTCGGAAGTTTGCTCACATCCAGATTCGAACTTTAGAGGTGATCGTCAGCTGCCCTCCGCTTGAACTCCTGGTCGCCGGTGGCGCCACGGTATGGCCCCCTCCAGATCGCGTGCGACACGGACCAGTGTGGCCTCGTCACCAAAGCGGCCGACGATCTGAATTCCGATCGGCAGCCCGCTGGCACTTTGTGCCAGAGGCAAGGACACCGACGGTTGTCCGGTCACATTGAATACACCAGTGTACTGACAAATCGCCGTATCCGCTTCCACAGCTTCCTCTGCGGAGACAGTCCGGTTGGTCGCAGAAAAGATGCCGCCATGCGGCACGGCCACGG
This sequence comes from Mesorhizobium sp. M0854, assembly GCF_040319815.1. NCBI lineage: Bacteria > Pseudomonadati > Pseudomonadota > Alphaproteobacteria > Hyphomicrobiales > Phyllobacteriaceae > Mesorhizobium > Mesorhizobium sp. M0854. The sequence continues at coordinate 2,164 of NZ_JAMYOL010000058.1, read as the reverse complement.
TTGGCATTGTGGGAGTAAGCAGTATATCGAAGGGGTGAATTGCCTCGCCTACGCGGAAACGCATTTTCCGGAGGGCCTCTTGTAAATCCCACGCTCGGGAAAGAGGCAAATCGCGGCCATATTCATATCGTTTGAGGCTGACCGGCTCCAAGGTGTCTGCGCCGATAGTGCGCCCCATAGCCCGCGCCGCTTCTTCGAGCCAACTCGGGGTCGACGAGGCGACATATGTTCTGCTGTACTCGATGGGCTCAAATGGCGGCTCGATGTCCGTTACCGTATGCCCCATCTCCTGTAGAAGCGTTGCCGTGGCCTCGACAGCGTGCAACACTTCCGGCTCGAGGGCGACCGCGCCCCAACTCGTTCTCGCGACCCCGACCAGTAGGAGACCGGTGGACTGTGAGAGCTCCTCCACATACGAACGCTTCGGCTGGAGGATGATAAATGGATCGCCTGGATGGGGACCGGAAAACACGTCCAACGCGGCGGCCATGTCGCGCGCAGTCCGACATAGAACAAACTCGCGGCTGCGGCCAAACGATGTGTCCTGATTGTTCGGGCCGCCGGAAACACGTCCGCGGGACGGGTTCAGCCCCACAAGACCGCACCAGGACGCGGGGATGCGAATTGATCCACCGCCGTCGCTGCCATGGGCAATCGGAGTAATGCCGGCCGCCACCGCCGCTGCTGCTCCCCCTGAAGAGCCTCCTGTGGAGCGTTCCAAATCCCATGGATTGCGGGTGATGCCATTGAGAATGGATTCGGTCGTCACGGTCGCTCCAAGCTCCGGCGTTGTTGTTCTGCCCAGAGTCCGAAGTCCGGCCTCCCGCGCGCGACGAAAAAAATAGCTGTCGGTATCGGAGCGGCAGCCTTTGAATAGACGGCTTCCGTTTTCCTGGAGGCGGCCAGCCTCGCTGGCTCCGATATCCTTGCGAAGGAATGGCACACCATTGAAGAGCCCTGCGTCGGCGCTGGCAACGGTCTCAGCATCTTCATAGAACTCGATCACAGCATTGATGCGCGGATTGACCTCGTCGTGGGCTTGGCGGGCCAAACGCGTCAGTTCCTCAGCAGTCACTTCGCCGGCGCTCACGAGAGAGGCCAACCCGGTCGCATCGTACTCTATGTATTCACTGAGCTTCATCCGCAACTATCCCTTCACCCCTTTGCCTTGGTCAGCGACAAAGGATTTTGGCACGCATGAGCGCGAATTTAAATTGTCAACCGGAGCTGGATCCAATTGGAGAGAGAAGCTGTTTTTTCCCACGGCAGTGCAGCGCCACGTCGCAAACCTGAGGCACACCCACAATCGACGTCGAGGTAAGCGATGGTCAAGTATTGTTTCAAGATTTTCTTCATCTGGAATTCAGATGACAAACTGACTACAGGCCTCGTTACTGCGCTTAAAGTTTTCCATAAAACTAAGGGTGGAGGCGTAGGCCTGCTGGAAGTGAGTTTGGATCGAAGCAGGAGAGCGGGCTTTCGGTTGGCGCCGGTTGCCCCAGCAAGCATCCCGATGAAGAGAATATCCGCAGCTGAGCAGACGCGCGAGCGGCTTCCTGCCTTGATTGATGGCAGTTTGGAACTTCACCCTCTTCATGCGGCCCCGATAGCCGGCGATGGCCCTGCGCTTCGCCGGCGTCGGGCTAATAGCGCTTGGTGTCCGAGCGCATCGCGCACCTGCGCCTCCGGCCCTTCCTCGATGAACAGCCGTGTCACCAGCCGAACCAACTCGCTCTTGGCGTTGTCGCTCGACAGCCGATCTACGATCGGCTCCCGCAACGCTTCCGGCGTATCCTGCGCGTCACGGAGGTGCCTCCTGTTCGGACCGGCACCAACCGGCTCGGTTAAGATTCAGCACCTCAAACGATGCACCCCTCCGAAATTCCCAGATGGGCTATTCGGCTCGGAGCCTGATCTTTTGGTGACGGCAACTGGTTGAGGTGCTGCGCTCGAGCTGATGATAGACGTGCTCTGTGAGAAACAGCCACACATCCAGGAAGGGAGCGCAGCATGAACATTATGCCGGATTGGATGTCTTGGTGAAAGAGACCGCCATTTGCATCGTCGACGAAACCGGCACGGTTTGGCGTGAGGTGAGGTGAGGTGAGGTGAGGTGAGGTGAGGTGAGGTGAGGTGAGGAGACGTCAGGTGAGGTGCGGAGCCG
>NZ_JAMYOL010000057.1:0-10922 GCF_040319815.1 Mesorhizobium sp. M0854 | reverse complement strand
CCGGACATATGGACGCAAGCGATCGAAAACGACGCAAAACAACCGTTGCAGGCAGGGCGCCGTCCACATATGGATCCCAGGGTCTGCGCACGCCGCTTCGCGGCGGCTCCGCCCTGGGATGACGAAAGCACGGTTAGCGCGTCCCTCGCGAGGGCGATGCACCTCCTGCGTCGAACGCGCAAGCCCGTCGCGCGCGCCCTCAATCATCATAGCTGTGCCCTGCCCTCAGCCCGTCGCGCACGCGTGCCGCGATGGCCAGGAACTCCGGCGTCTCGCGGATATCGAGCGGTCGCTTTTTCGGCAGCGTCGATTCTATGACGTCGCTGACACGCCCCGGGCGCGGCGACATGACGACGATGCGCGTCGACAGATAGACCGCCTCAGGGATCGAATGGGTGACGAAGCAGATAGTCTTGTTGGTGCGCTCCCAAAGCTCCAGCAGCTGTTCGTTGAGGTGATCGCGCACGATCTCGTCCAGCGCGCCGAACGGCTCGTCCATCAACAAAAGATCGGCGTCGAAGGCGAGCGCCCGCGCGATCGAGGCGCGCTGCTGCATGCCCCCCGAAAGCTGCCAGGGGTATTTCTTCTCGAAGCCGCTGAGGTTGACAAGGTCGAGGGTGCGCTTGATGCGCGCCGCCTGCTCCGCCCTGGACAGGCCCATGATCTCCAGCGGCAGTGCCACATTGCGCTCGATCGTGCGCCACGGATAAAGTGCGGCCGCCTGGAAGACATAGCCATAGGCGCGACTCTGGCGCGCCTGCTCGGGCGTCATGCCGTTGACGGAGATGGCTCCCGATGTCGGCTTCTCCAGATCGGCGATGACGCGCAGCAAGGTCGTCTTGCCGCAGCCGGAGGGCCCGATGAAGGACACGAATTCCCCCTTGCCGATCGTCAGGTCGACATTCGACAGCGCCTGCACCGGACCATCATTGGTCTGGAAGGTCAGGCCAAGCTTGCTTGCCGAAACAACGGCTGGCGATACTCCCGTCATCGGCCGTAGCCTGTCGCTTCCGGCCACTGCGGCGCCGGCCGGAATCCCATTGATTTTACCCCGATGTTGCTTTCCACTCGCCCAGTCCTACTCGCCCCAGTTTTACGCGCCCCAGTTTTACACGCCCTTGTCCCATCAGATAGACGCCCGGAGTTGCCCCGATGTCGCCCAAACCGACTTGCCATCTTATCCGCCCTGAAAGCTCTTATGAAGGCAAGCAGGGCCTGAGTTATTTCGGCGGTATCGCCGCCGAAACAGTCGGCTCGTCCGGCATCTGCATGCATCTGCTGACCATGCCGCCGGGTGCCCGCGCCAAGGCGCATATGCACGAAAACCATGAAACCGCGATCTATGTGCTCTCCGGCGAAGTCCATACCTGGTATGGCGACCGGCTCGAACAGCATATCGTGGTCAAGGCCGGCGATCTTTTCTATATTCCCCCCGGCGTGCCGCATCTGCCGGCCAATCTGAGCGACGGCCCCGCCTCGGCGGTCATTGCCCGCACCGATCCCAACGAACAGGAAAGCGTCGTCCTGCTGCCGGAACTGGACGGGTTGGTCGCCTGACGCCGGCATCGAGGCAGCGGTCGTCATCGGCACCGTCACGAACATGATTTCAGCGGCCCTATCTCCTCAAGGCCGGGAATGGTCACGAAGAAACCGTCCCCTCCTCTGTTGATGACCTTGACGACATCCGTCGTCGTGCCCTCCTCGCCCTCGGCGAAACAGCTGGAGCTCAACAACAGGGTGCCAGGCGCCGTCGTCAATCGCTGTGCGAACTGGCAGCCGCTGCCATAGGTTTCGACGCCGTCGGCGGTCAGCACGACATAATCGTCGCTGTCCTGATAACCGAGCCGTACACCAGCGCAACCGACCTCATTGCCAAAGGAGCCGGCAAGGACGTCAGCCGCCGCCGGCCCGGCGGCAAGGATCACCGCGGCCATCGAGATAATCGCTCCGTGGCTCGCCAAGCTCAAACGCCCGTCGCCGGGATGCCCGTCCGTTCCACCTTGCGCGGCGCGGAAATTTCCTTCCACGTCGACAGCGCCCGGTTGACCGCCGCGTTCGGCTCGCGAGCGACGAATTCGCCATGGCCGGGCTTCGCCTTGACCTCGTTTTCCTCGATCGACAGTTCGCCGCGCGAGAAGACGAAGCGCGGCAGGCCGGTTACCTCAAAACCTTCGAAGACATTGTAGTCGATCACCGACTGCTGCTTCTTGGCCGTGATCTTCTTCTTGCGCTTCGGGTCCCATACGAGGATGTCGGCGTCCGCGCCTTCGACGATGGCGCCCTTCTTCGGGTACATGTTGAGGATCTTGGCGATGTTGGTCGAGGTCACCGCGACGAACTCGTTCATCGTCAGCCGGCCGGTCTTGACGCCGGTCGTCCACAGCACCGGCAAACGATCCTCGAGCCCGCCCGTGCCGTTCGGGATCTTGGTGAAATCGCCGACGCCGTTGCGCTTTTGTTTGGTGGTGAAGGCACAATGGTCGGTCGCCACCACTTGCAGCGACCCGGCCTGCAGGCCGGCCCACAGCGAATCCTGGTGCCATTTGTTGCGGAAGGGCGGGCTCATCACCCGGCGCGCCGCATGGTCCCAGTCCTTGTTGAAATATTCGCTCTCGTCCAGCGTCAGGTGCTGGATCAGCGGCTCGCCGAATACCCGCATGCCTTTCTGGCGCGCCCGGCGGATGGCTTCGTGCGCCTGCTCGCAGGAGACATGCACGACATAGAGCGGCACACCGGCCATGTCGGCGATCATGATGGCGCGGTTGGTCGCCTCGCCTTCGACTTCAGGCGGGCGCGAATAGGCGTGTCCCTCCGGGCCGCTGTTGCCCGCCGCCAGCAGCTTCTGCGACAGCGCCGCCACCACGTCGCCATTCTCGGCATGGACCAGCGGCAGCGCGCCGAGATCGGCACAGCGCTGGAACGACGAATAGAGCTCGTCGTCATCGACCATCAGCGCGCCCTTGTAGGCCATGAAATGCTTGAACGAGGTAATGCCCCTGTCGACGACGGTGGCCATCTCGTCGAACACCTGCTTGCCCCACCAGGTGATCGCCATGTGGAAGGAATAGTCGCAGGACGCTTTCGAGGTCTTGTTGTCCCACATCTGCAGGGCCTCGAGCAGAGACTGCTGCGGCGCCGGCAGACAGAAATCGACGACCATGGTCGTGCCGCCGGCAAGGGCCGCGCGGGTACCGGATTCAAAGTCGTCGGCCGAATAGGTGCCCATGAACGGCATTTCGAGATGGGTATGCGGGTCGATGCCGCCCGGCATCACATAGCAGCCGCTGGCGTCGAACTCATGGTCGCCATGCAGATCCGGCCCGATGCCGATGATCTTGCCGTGCTTGAACAGCACATCGGCCTTCCACGTGCGGTCGGCGGTGACGATGGTGCCGTTCTTGATGACTTTGGACATTTTCTTGTTCCCTTATTCTCTTCGCGCTTCTTGTGAGCGCCTTGCTTGATCAGGTCGGTTCAGCGTCGAGGAACCCTGAACGGCCTCTACATGACTCCAACTTCCCGCAATATCTCCTCGACGCAACCATCGAAGGAATTTGCCAAGTCTCCAGTCGAAAACCTGAGCACACGATAGCCCTGTCGGCCAAACCATGCATCACGTATGCGGTCCTTCTCCATTTGCTCCGGCATAAAGTGATGCTCTCCATCCACCTCGATGACGAGGTTCTTCTCGTGCAGAACGAAGTCCGCAATGTAAGGCCCAATCGGCGCCTGCTTCCTTGCATGTAACCCGTAGAGGCGACGGAACTCCTTCAGCTCGGACCAGAGCTTACGCTCGCCCTCTGTCATGTTCCGGCGCAACATTCTTGCACGTTTGATGGCGGCTGGATCGATCGCGGTCGGTGCCAAGACGAGTACCCCCACCCTCAATTCCTCCCCACAAGGGGGAGGGAGGCTTGGTGCCGCGCTGTCACAGCTGAACCCATCAAAGCTTTCGCCATAGAAAAAGACGTCGGCATTGCTAGTCCCCCTCCCCCTTGTGGCAGGGCAATCGCATTTGGATTCTTACGAAGATGGACCCCCACCCTAACCCTCCCCACAAGGGGGAGGGAACGCTGCCGCCCGCCCTTACTTCTCCTTTTGGCGCCGAAAGGCAGGCAATTTGCCGAGGTCAGTGCCAACGGAAGTCTCCCTCCCCCTTGTGGGGAGGGGTTAGGGGTGGGGGTACGGCGCCAACATCTCACCCCACAATCCCCGCCGTGTCCACCACCGCATGGAACAGCACGTCGGCGCCGGCCGCTGCCCATTCCTTGGTGATTTCCTCGGCCTCGTTGTGGCTGAGCCCGTCGACACAGGGGCACATCACCATTGCGGTGGGTGCAACGCGGTTGATCCAGCAAGCGTCATGGCCGGCGCCCGAGACGATATTGCGATGCGTATACCCCAGGCGCTCCGCCGCATCCCGCACAGCCTTGACGCAGCCCGGATCGAAAGTGACCGGATCGAAATGGCCGACCTGCTCGATTTGATATTGGATGTCGAGCGCTTCGCAGATCGTGTCGATGCCTTCGCGGATGCGTTCGTCCATGGCGTCGAGCACCTCCTTTTCCGGCGAGCGGATGTCGATGGTGAAGACGGTGTGGCCGGCGATGATGTTGCGCGAGTTCGGATAGACCTCCATATGGCCGACCGCGCCGACGGCGTCGGGTTGGTAGTCCATAGCGATCTCGTGCACCAGTTCGATCACCCGCGCCATGCCGAGCCCGGCATTGCGCCGCTTCGGCATCGGCGTCGAGCCGGTGTGCGCCTCCTTGCCGGTCAGCATCACCTGCAGCCATTTCAACCCTTGCCCATGGGTGACGACACCGATGTCGATGCCCTCGTCCTCGAGGATCGGGCCCTGCTCGATATGCAATTCGAAGAAGGCGTGGATCTTGCGCTCACCGACTTTCTCCGTGCCCTTCCACCCGATCCGTTCGAGCTCCTCGCCGAATTTCTTGCCGTCCTTGTCGACATGTGAATAGACGTCGGTCTGGTCGAGCACGCCGGCGAATACCCCGGACGCCATCATCGCCGGCGCAAAGCGGGCGCCTTCCTCGTTGGTCCAGTTGGTGACGACGATCGGATGCTTGGTCTTGATGCCGAGATCGTTGAGCGAGCGCACCACCTCCAGGCCGCCGAGCACGCCGAGCACGCCGTCATACTTGCCGCCGGTCGGCTGGGTGTCGAGATGGCTGCCGACATAGACCGGCGGCAGGCTGGGGTCGGTGCCTTCGCGACGGGCAAACATCGTACCCATCTCGTCGACGCCCATTTCGAGCCCCGCCTCATCGCACCAGCGCTTGAACAGATGCCGCCCTTCGCCGTCCTCGTCAGTAACAGTCTGGCGATTATTGCCGCCGGCAATGCCGGGGCCGATCTTCGCCATCTCCATTATCGAATCCCACAAACGGTCTGAATTGATTCGCAGATTCTCGCCGGGGGCGGCCATATTCTAAAACCTCATTGGTTGCGCGGCGTCGAGGGGGAGGGAAAGCTGCACCTGGTTCAATCCACGGCCCTCAGCACTTCGCGCACATGGTCGATCAATTCGTTGATCTGGCCTTTGGTGATGATCAGCGGCGGCGACAGCGCGATGATGTCGCCGGTGGTGCGGATCAATGCACCGCGCTCGAACGCCTTCACAAAAGCCGAGAAGGCCCGCTTCGTCGGCTGGCCGGCGATCGGCGCCAGCTCGATCGCGCCGATCAGGCCGATGTTTCTGATATCGATGACGTTCGGCTCGCCCTTCAGCGAGTGCAGCGCGTCCTCCCAGTACGGCGCCAGTTCCTCGCCGCGCGTCAGCAGCCCTTCTTCCTTGTAGGTGTCAAGCGTGCCCAGCGCTGCCGCGCAGGCGATCGGATTGCCCGAATAGGTGTAGCCGTGGAAGAACTCGATCATGTGCTCGGGGCCGGTCATGAAGGCGTCGTGGATTTCCTTCTTCACGAACACCGCGCCCATCGGGATGACGCCGTTGGAGACGCCCTTCGCCGTGGTCATGATATCCGGCGTGACGCCGAAATAGTCGGCGGCAAACGGCGTACCGAGACGGCCGAAACCGGTGATGACTTCGTCGAAGATCAGCAAGATGCCGTGCTTGGTGCAGATCTCGCGAAGCTTCTGCAAATAGCCCTTCGGCGGCAGGATGACGCCGGTGGAACCGGCAACCGGCTCGACGATGACGGCGGCGATGGTCGAGGCGTCGTGCAAGGCGACGATGCGCTCCAGCTCGTTCGCCAGTTCCGCGCCATGCTCCGGCACGCCCTTGGTGAAAGAGTTCTTTTCCGGCAGATGCGTGTGGGGCATGTGATCGACGCCGCCGAGCAGCGTGCCGAACATCTTGCGGTTGGTGACAATGCCGCCGACGGAGATGCCGCCGAAATTGACGCCGTGATAGCCGCGTTCGCGGCCGATCAGACGGGTGCGCGAGCCCTCGCCTTTGGCGCGGTGATAGGCGATCGCCATCTTCAGCGCGGTCTCGACCGATTCCGAGCCGGAATTCGTGAAGAACACATGGTCCATGCCCTTCGGCGCGATGTCGACCAGCCGGTTCGCCAGCTCGAACACGATCGGATGGCCCATCTGGAACGCCGGCGCATAGTCGAGCTCGGCCGCCTGGCTCTGGATCGCCTCGGTGATCTTCGGGCGGCAGTGGCCGGCATTGACGCACCACAGGCCGGCGGTGCCGTCGAGAACCTTGCGCCCGTCGCTGGTCGTGTAATGCATGTCCTTGGCCGACACCATCATGCGCGGCGCCTGCTTGAACTGCCGGTTTGCCGTGAACGGCATCCAGAATGCACTGAGATCGTTCGGCGTGACTTTCAGCCGGTTGGACATGACCGAGACTTCCCCTTGTAACCTGTTTCGGTGCGGCTAACGCCTGGTCTTTCCAACTTGGTCTTCGCGACGTTTTCGTGCTACGCAAATTTTTGACCGGTTGGACAAACGTTAGCACCGCCTTATCAGCGGTCAAGGGATTACTAGCGGAAATGCGGCTTTCGAAGTGCGCTCCACAGGGCGGAGAAAAACTGGTCCAGAGAATTGGTCCAGACACTCCTCGCAGCGAAGGTTTTTCGAGGTGACGGATGCGGTCGAAAGCTCTGCTCCTCGCCGCACCCGCATCCAGGTGGAAAAGCGCGAGCTCATCCTCGAGGCGGCGCTCGAAGTCTTCTCGACCAACGGTTTTCGCGGCTCGACCATCGACCAGATCGCTGAAGCCGCCGGCATGTCGAAGCCGAACCTGCTCTATTATTTCCGCCGCAAGGAGGACATCCACAAGACGCTGATGCAGCGGCTTCTCGACACCTGGCTGGCGCCGCTGCGCGAACTCGACGATATCGGCGACCCCTTGACCGAACTGCGCAGCTATATCAGGCGCAAGCTCGAAATGGCACGCGATTTCCCGCGCGAGAGCCGGCTGTTCGCCAACGAGATCCTGCAGGGCGCGCCGCGCATCATGCCGATGCTGGAAGGCGAGTTGAAGACGCTGGTCGACGAGAAGGCCAATGTCATCAAGGGCTGGATGCGCGCCGGCAAGATTGCCCGCACCGACCCCTGGCACCTGATCTTCTCGATCTGGGCGACGACGCAGCATTATGCCGATTTCGACGTGCAGGTCCGCGCCGTGCTCGGCCCCGATCGCGGCGGCGACGGCCGTTTCGAGGATGCCGCAAGGTTTCTCGAGCAGCTGTTCATCGACGGGCTGAAGCCGAAGGGCTGAGGCAGCTCGGCTGTCGCAAACCTCCCCCATTGCTTCGTCATCCTGGGGCGCAGCAAGGAGCGGAGCGACGCAGCGCAGACCCCAGGATGACGAAGCTGGGTTCACGCGCTGCGCCGCTCGGCCGGAAGCGTCTCCAGCAGCTGTTCAAGCTTGGCGATCGAGTTCTGCTCGGCGAGCGGCGTGTAGACGATCAGCTTCATGTCCGAGCCGTCGTCGATCGAAAGGCTCATATGCTCGAACGCCATGGCGCCTGCCGTCGGATGCCTGACATGCTTCACACCCGACAGGTTGCGAGCCACATCGCGCAGCGGCCACCATGCGCGAAACTCCGGGCTTGAACGTGTCATCAGCGCGATCAGCCGCTCGAAATCCGGGTCGCCGACATATCTGGCGCTTTCCGCCCGGAATGACGCCAGCACGGCACGCGCCAGTTCCTCCCAGTCGACGAGCAGGCGCCGATGCTGCGGGCTGGTGAAAACCATATGGACGATGTTGCGGGCATCGCCCTCCAGCAGGCCATAGTCGCCGAACACGGCTGCCGCGGCAGAATTCCAGGCCAGCACGTCCCAGCGCCGCCCAAGGACATAGGCCGGCTGCAGGACCAGGCTCTGCAGCATGTGCAGCAACGGGCCATCGACCTTTTCCGGCGCATCGAGACGACGCTCCGGCTGCGGCCGGCCGGCAAGGATGAACAGATGCCGTTGCTCGGCCGTGTCCAGGCGCAACGCCTGACTGAGCGCCGTCAGCACCTCCACCGATGGCCTGACGTCGCGCCCCTGCTCCAGCCAGGTGTACCAGGTCGTGCCAACGCCGGCGATCATCGCCACCTCCTCGCGGCGCAGCCCGGGTGTGCGCCGGCGCAGGCCGGTCGAGATGCCCGTGGCCGATGGCGTCAGCCTTTCGCGCCGCGAACGCAGAAAGGCGCCAAGCTCGCGGCGACGGCTGCCTTCGGCAGAATGCGTGGTGGAATCCATCGGCGCTATTATAGCAGTACCGATACCAGGATAAAGTTTGAACTGTTTGGCATGCGTCTGGTGCCCCATCTTTCTGCTCAGAGCGATGACATGGAGGCTCTGAACATGGAACTGAAAGACAAGACGATCCTGATTACCGGCTCAACCGACGGCGTCGGCCGCGTTGTCGCGCAACGGCTCGGCGCCGGCGGCGCCCGCATCCTGGTGCATGGCCGCGACGCGACAAGGGGCAAGGCGATCGTGACCGAGATCGAAGCCGCCGGCGGCAAGGCCGACCTTCTTGTCGCCGATCTCTCCTCCCTGGCCGAGGTCCGCCGCCTCGCCGAAGCCGTCCGCGCCAGGACCAAGCGGCTCGATATCCTCATCAACAATGCCGGCGTTGGCACCGCCGGCCCCAACGCGAAACGGCAGGTCAGCGCCGACGGCTACGAGCTGCGCTTTGCCGTCAACTACCTCGCCGGTTTCCTGCTCACCACGGAGCTGCTGCCACTGCTCAAGGCCAGCGCGCCGGCGCGCATCATCAATGTCGCCTCGGCCGGGCAACGGGCGATCGACTTCAGGGATGTCATGCTGACCCGCTCCTACGACGGCGTTCGTGCCTACTGCCAGAGCAAGCTGGCGCAGATCATGTTCACCATCGATCTGGCGGAGCAGCTGAACGGCACCGGCGTCACGGTCAACAGCCTGCATCCGGCAAGCTACATGAACACCACGATGGTGCGGCAGGCGGGCGTCACACCCTGGAGTTCGGTCGAAACCGGTGCCGAAGCCATCATCAATCTCGCCACATCGCCGGCGCTCGAAGGGCGAAGCGGCCTCTATTTCGACGGCCAAAGGGAATCCCGCGCCGATGCGCAAGCCTATGACGCGAAGGCGAGGCAGCAGTTGCGCGAATTGAGTCTCGGCCTTGTCGGGCTCGCACCCGTTTCCGCAACACCGAAGAAAGAAAATTCATGACCGAGAAAACGCAGCACGCCGTGATCGTCGGCGGCTCCTCCGGCATCGGCCTCGCCACCGCGAAAAAGCTGCTTGGCCCGGGCATGAAGGTGACGATCACCGGGCGCAACCGGGAAAGGCTCGACAATGCACGGCAAAGCCTTGGCGGCGCGGTCGAAAAAGCTGCCTTCGATGCCGCGAAGCCGGACGAGGTTCGCCGGTTCTTCAACGATCTCGGCCCTTTCGATCACCTGGTGCTGGCCGCCAGCGGCGGCAAGGGGCTCGGTCCGTTCGAAACACTTGACCTGACCGACATCGGCGGCGGCGTCGACGAGAAGGTCCGGCCACAGCTCTCCTGCCTGCAGGCCGCTTTGCCGACGCTGAACAAGAGCGGCTCGGTGACTTTCATCTCGGCGGTGTCGGCACAATTGTCGGCGCCGGGCGTCGCCGGCATCGCCGCCGTCAACGGCATGCTGCTGACCGTGGTGCCGATCCTGGCGATGGAGCTCAAGCCGTTGCGCGTCAATGTCGTGGCGCCAGGCGTCATCGACACGCCCTGGTGGGACTTTTTACCCGATGAACAGCGCCATGCGGTGTTTGCCGACTATGCCGGCAAGACGCCGGTCGGCCGTATCGGCCGCGCCGAGGACGTCGCCGAGGCAATTGCGTTCCTGGTTTCGAACAGCTTCGTCACCGGCCAAGTGCTGACCTGTGATGGCGGCTTGCGGTATGCGGCGTGAGCGGCTGCCTCCAAGAGGCATCAGTCGTTGTCAAAGCGACTGCGCGATCAGCGCCAGAAATCCTCCGGCCAGCGCGACGTTGCCGACAAAGCCGTTGATGCGGGACGCGCGCTCAGGCCCCTGATGATCCCAGAAGTTATGGAACATCGGCGTGGCGACGATCAGGAACAGGATCAGGCATGCCGCCGCCGGAGCGGTCCAGATGCCCGCGATCACCAGTGCTCCCGCAATGATTTGCAGGACGATCCCCAGCCACAGCACCAGCCGTGCCTGCGGCACGCCGCGCGTCGTCATCAATTGGCTCACCAACGCCGCGTTCTGAATGTTGCGCAGGCCGGCAAAGACAAAGGCGCCGCCAAGCAGCAGGCGGGCGGTGAATAGGATCTCACTATCAAAGTTTTGAAAACATGCTGTCGGTCCTTGGAAAAGAGGCGGCGGGGGCGCCCCCCCCCCCCCCCGGGGGGCAAAACACCAGAAACCCGCCGCGGACGGGGTGTGTGTTTATATGAAGACCAAACCGCCGAAGTCGGTTGTGTTTTGGACACACCCCCCCAC
>NZ_JAMYOL010000056.1:0-11410 GCF_040319815.1 Mesorhizobium sp. M0854 | reverse complement strand
CCCTTCCGGATCGGGAAAATCAACGCTGATCCGCTGCTTCAATCGGCTCGAGGCGCACCAGGAGGGCGAGATCACCGTCAACGGGATCAGGTTGCACAGCAAAATGCGCGACGTGGCTGAAGTTCGCAAGAACGTCGGCATGGTGTTCCAGCACTTCAATCTTTTCCCCCACATGACGGTGCTGATGAACTGCATGGCCGCCCCGATGTGGATCAAGGGCGCGCCAGAGGCCGAGGCAAGGAAGATTGCGCTGAAATTCCTTGAGCGCGTGCGTATACCGGAGCAGGCGAACAAATATCCGGCTCAGCTCTCCGGAGGACAGCAGCAGCGCGTCGCAATTGCCCGTTCCCTCTGTATGGAGCCTGCCGTCATGCTCTTCGACGAGCCGACCTCGTCGCTCGATCCGGAGATGGTAGCGGAAGTGCTCGAGACGATGACCAGTCTCGCGCGCGACGGCATGACCATGGTTTGCGTCACGCACGAAATGGGCTTCGCGCGCTCCGTTGCCGACCGAGTGATCTTGATGGATGCAGGCTTAATCGTCGAAGAGGGCAAGCCGCACGACTTCTTCACCAATCCGCAGCACGAAAGAACGAAGCTGTTCCTCAGCCAGATCTTGAAGCCCTGAGAGGCATGCCGTTGTCACGGGAGGGGGTCGTGGCTCGCCAAACACTAGGCTCGAACGAACTCAAGACCGAGATGACCGAAAGGGGGCAGGAGTTACCGTTATGAAACTTCCGACGGATTTTCCGGATTTCGGGCTGACGCATGAGCAGCGGCGGCTGGCCGTGCGCAGCCACTACTACGAGCGGCCCGGCATGGATGGCGCGCGTGGCGAGATCTGGTGCTACAGCGACCGCATCTCTTATCGTCCTGGCGAGACGATGCGGCTGCAGGTGAGTTCGACAGCACCGCATTTTGCCATCGAGGTCATGCGCGACGGCGCGACCGAAACCCGGGTCTTCGAGAAAAGCGGCATCGCCGCACGCTGGCAGGACACGCCGGACCAGTGCTCGGTCGACGGCTGCGGCTGGAAAACGGCATTTGAATTCAAGATTGGAGAGGACTGGAGGTCCGGCGGCTACCGCTTGAAGCTGATGGCGGACGGTAGGGACGGCCAACCAATACTCTGTCATCATTTCCTAATTGTGCTGCCGAAATCGGGCCGCCAGCCCGGACGTATCCTACAGGTGGCGGCGACCGGAACCTGGCTCGCCTACAATACCTGGGGCGGCTCCAACCATTACGAGGGCATCACCGGGCCGAACTGCAATCAGTATTCGCCTCTCGTGTCGACGCAGCGCCCCTGGTGCCGCGGCTTCATCGTCCTTCCGCCGCAAGCGCCACGCGTGCCGCTGGAGGTGGCGATGCCACCTGCGACCGTGCCGCGCTATCCGCACATGGAATGGGCCTACGGCACCAGCCATTCGAAGAAATACGCCTCCGCCGGATGGGCGACCTACGACAGCCACTTCTTCCGCTTCGCCGAGCGCGCTGGATATGGTATCGATCTCGCCAGCCAGCACGATCTGCATTTCTCGCCCGAGATCTTGCTCGACTACGACTGCGTCGTCTTCGTCGGCCATGACGAGTACTGGACCTGGGAAATGCGCGACGCGATTGACACCTTTGTCGATCAGGGCGGCCGTGTGGCGCGTTTCGCGGGCAACTACATGTGGCAGACCAGGCTGGAGGACGAGGGTCGCCGGCAGGTTTGCTACAAGTACCGGGCGCGCGCCGAGGACCCGGTATACAGAGGCGGCGACATACGCCGCGCGACCAATATGTGGGAAGCGCCGGAGATCGGCCGACCTGGCTGCAAGACCTTTGGCCTGAATGCCTCGAACGGCATCTATGCTGGCTGGGGTGGCTGCTCGCCTCGCGGCGTGCGAGGCTTTCCGGTCTATCGGCCGAACCACTGGGCCTTCGCCGGCACTGGACTCTTTTACGGCGACGTACTCGGCGCTGAAAGCCACATTTATGGCTATGAGGTGGACGGGCTGGACTACGAAATCCGCAACGGCCTGCCTTACCCTTCGACTACGAGCGGGGCGCCGGACGGGCTCGAGATTCTTGCTGTCGGCATGGCCAGCCAGGTCGAGGAGAGCGCTGATATGGCGCCCGAAGACCAGTTCTTTGGCGACTGGGACGGGAGATTTGTCGCTGAGACGCTGTTCGGCGAGGCGAGCCCCCCAAAATATCGCAAAGGTCAAGCATTCCAAAGGGATGATCGTCAATTTCAAGCGTGGCAAGGGCGAGATGTTTCATGCCGGGAGCTGCGAATGGGTGGCAGGCCTTGTCAGACAGGATGCCATGGTGGAACTGGTGACTCGCAATGTGCTCCACCGGTATCTCGGTCGCAGATGAAATCCTCAATCTAATCCCACCGCATGAAACATATCTGCCTCCGACAACCGATCGCGGAGTCTTTTTAATTCGGAGAGACTGCAGCGTCGATAGACTAGTTGCAGACGGCAACCAAGCTCCATAAGGATTCCGCCACCAATCTTTCAGGCTAGACGGACATCAACATGATCAAGGAACTACATTTCGAACTTGGCGAGTTTCAGGCTCGTCTGACAGCGGTAAAAAAAGAAATGGCAAAGCGGGGAATTGAGATTCTTCTACTGTCAGAACCGCCTAACCAAAACTATCTTACCGGCTACAATGCTTACTCCTTCTACACTCCGCAAATGGTGATCGTCGCGCTCGATCATGACGAGCCTATTTGGGTGGGGCGGTTAATGGACCGCGTTTCGGCGGTAATGACGACCTATCTTGCCGATCAAAACATCAGGGCTTATCCCGAAACGCATGTCCATTCGCCCGTGCTATCGGCCTATGACTTCATGGCCAACATTGTAAAAGAAATCGGTGGGGAAAAGGTACGCATAGGCGTAGAAATGGGCGGATATTACTATTCCGCCAAGGCTCACGCCGACCTTACCCGTGGGTTGCCATTTGCCGAATTCGTGGATGCCGACCTTCTCGTTGGATGGATTCGACTCGTAAAGAGCCCGGCTGAAGTCGCTATTATGCGTCAAGCTGGGCAGCTTGCAGACATCGCCATGCATCGTGTCATCGATACGTTAGAAGCTGGCGTCCGTGAATGCGATATCGCCGCTGCAATCTACCACCAACAAGTTTCGGGCACGGCTGAGTTCGGGGGTGACTATCCTTGTTGTCCTCCCGATCTTTGCATCGGTGAGCGCTCAATTGCTCCACATGCTGCTTGGACGGACGAACCGGTGCCGGAGTCCACTGTAGTCAATCTCGAGCTGTCCGGGTGCCGGTACCGTTATCAAGTCAACCTCGCTCGGACGATCGTTGTGGGCAAGCCCTCAACCGCTTTCCAAGATCTATCGGAAATCGCTGTCGAAGCCCTAAATATCGGCCTTGAGAGTGTCCGTCCCGATCGGACTTGTTCAGAAGTGTTCAGCTCATTTCATCAAGCGCTTGCACGCCATGGAATTGAAAAAGACGCTCGGATTGGATATCCAACTGGCATAGGATTTCCGCCCGCATCGGGAGAACGTACGGTTAGTATCCGCAAGGGTGATGAAACAGTTCTTCAGCCAGGCATGGTCTTTCACATGATGCCTGGCCTGTGGCTCGACAATATGGGGATTACGATCACCCAAAGCTTCGCAGTTACCGATCGTGGGTACGAGCCTTTAACGGTGACGCCGCGCAAGCTGTTCATCAAGTAGCTGGATCGGAGGCTGGGCGCCGCACAACCGGGCGCTTCACCGTCTCGACCGCTTTTGGGGATGGCGTAGCGTGTGCCGGGTCGTTGCTCTTCGCCCGAAGCAGGAAGGAGCGAGCGCGTCCACGGGTCACCGACTTCCGGCGCTCCGAGCTCCGGCCCGTCGCTGGTTCCAGGATTGGGATTTCTTGTTGACGCCCTCGGCTTAGGTCGCGGCCTTTCCGGTCGAGAAGCCGATACTCGGCCGTCAGGCGGTAGATCATTGGGACGAGTTCAACTGGATCACTGGATCGAGTTCATCTGCCAGTTCAATATGTCCTGGAGCCCGGCGCCCAGCGTGCCATGCGGCTTTGCCACGGATGGCTAGCCAGTTGGGCTGCAGATCGCCGGTAGACGCTTCGACGATCTGGGCGTGTTGCAGGCCGCGGCGGCATTTGAACAGCTGCAGCCATGGGCGCACAACCGCCCGCAACTCTGAAGGTAGGGATGGTCATGAAGGGCCTCAAACCGCATCACTAACCAGCCCCGACTTAATGTAACCGCTGTTCTCAGGCCACGGCCTTGAGCGGCATAGGTCTGTAGGCCCAAGGCAGCAGATCGTCGATCTGGCTTTGTTGATGGCCGGCGACGATCCGGGCGAGGCTCGACGCCGTTGAGCTTGCATGTCTCGATCAGGGAAGCGATCGTTGCCCAATGCTCGGCGCCGCCGTCGGAGCCGGCGAAGAGCGCATTCTTGCGGTTCATCGCCATCTCGGGGTCATTCTGCCCATGTTGGGCAGGAGGTCGAGGTCCATTACCGCTGGCACCCGTATTTCGGACGCCGGCTTCGCTGCGAGAACAGCGAAGAACGCGCCAACGGCCGGATCATTCATCTCGTCGTCGCGCCCGGGCATGTCATTACCGCTCCCGCCTGGATGGTCGATCCGGTGACTTGCCCGACAATGGACCTGGGCTCCCCGCGCGTATCGCTTGCCGCGCTGCTTGAGCTTCACAAGCTCTTGATCGAACGCCGTTTCCGGCGAGGCTCTCCGGATGGTTTCACCATCGCGGAGGCGCAACATGAGAACCCTGCCACCCCCGACACGATCTCTCGTGGTCGTTCGCCAACTCAGCTTGCCGCTCGACTCGCAGAAGCTGAACGGGCTGAGTTCAGCGCAACGGACCATAGTGATCGCCGGCTCGCCAACGTACTGATGGTGGCCGCCGCCGGCATCGTGCCGAAAGTGACCGTTAACATTGGCGTGGTGGCGGGCGGACTGAAAGCTAACAGTGACACCGGACAATTGGTGGACGTTGCGCCGGAGTAACTCGATCATCTCTCCATAGGGAGCGCAATAAGCTGGCAGAGTGAAGTTGGTCTCTGCGAACCTGACTTGTGGATAGCGCGCGACAATCTTCCGCAGCTCTTCGATGATCGTCTCTTTCTCCACGCCAAGCGGCACGCGGCCGATCGTCAGCCTTGCTGGCACAGACGCAAGGCTCTGGCGGTACCGCGATATTCCGGCCTACGTCTATGGACCGCCTCCGATCGGCATAGCTTCTCATGACGAGCACGTGGCGGTTGACGATTACTTGCATGTGGTGCGGGCGCACGTGTTGTCGGCTTATGATTTTCTGTCGAGGTAAACGCAATCACCGGCGCGATCGGAGCGACCGCTCGCGGCAGGCGAAAGTTCTGATGTACGAAGCGATCCCCCTGCCCGGACCATCAACGATGCTGAAAGCGGTAACGATTATAGTCCGAACTAGAGCACGTCCGGGGATCGATGAATCGATTGTGATGTGACGCGAATCGGTTTGACTGATTCAACGTCCACTTTATGGAGGTGGACGATGGCGAGAGCACTTGGTGAGGATCTGCGGTCACGTGTCGTGAAGGCGGCGGGTGAAGGAGCATCGGCCCGCCAGGCAGCGGCTCGGTTCGGTGTCGGGATATCGAGCGCGATCCGCTGGATCGGCAGAGCCCGGAGGGGCGAGACGACGCCGCGACCGCAGGGACGACGGCGCGGCTCGCGTCTCGACGCCCATGCCGACTTCATCGTCGGGATGATCGAGGAGCGCAAGGACATCACGCTGAACGAGATGGTGGAGCAGCTCTTGGCCGAGCGGTCCATGCGCATCGGCCGCAGCACGTTGAGCGACTGGCTGCGGGGGCACGGCTGGACGTTCAAAAAAAGTCCGCACACGCACTGGAGCAAAATCGTCCCGACATCCTGAAGCGCCGGCGTGCCTGGTTCGACGGCCAGCTCGACCTCGATCCGGCAAAGCTCGTCTTCATCGATGAGACCGGGCTGTCGACCAAGATGGCTCGCCTGCGCGGAAGAGCGCCGCGCGGCGAACGCTGCCGGGCAGGCGTGCCGCACGGCCACTGGAAGACCACGACCTTCACCGGCGCGCTCAGGCTGACCGGAATGACCGCGCCCTTCGTCTACGACGGCGCCATGAACGGGGTCGTGTTCCTCGCCTATGTCAAGCAGGTGCTGGCGCCAACCCTGGCGCCAGGCGACGTCGTCGTCATGGACAATTTGCCGGCGCACAAGTCCGGGGGCGTGCGCGAGGCGATCGAAGCCGCCGGTGCAAGGCTGATGTTCCTCCCGCCCTACAGTCCCGACTTCAACCCCATCGAAAACGCCTTCGCAAAGCTCAAGGCGCTCCTGCGGGCCGAGCGGACAATCGCGGCCCTATGGGACACCGTCGGCGCGCTCGTCGACCTTTTTACGCCAACAGAATGCGCAACTACTTCAAGGCCGCAGGCTATGAACCGGATTAAACCGGACGTGCTCTAGTATAAACTTCCGTCGCCTGCCAATGCGCCGATTTTAGTGTCAAGTTCGGATGGAAATCTTCGATCCGGAGGTTCTCATTTCTCATTGGCAGATGCGGCGATATCATTCGCCAGTGCGATGTTGTCGCTGGCCCGAACCTGAACTTTAGCAACAGCCCCTTTTGACGGTATCAAGCTTGGTTTCTTCAGCTCGGTTGTTTTCGCATGATCAAATTTCGCGAGCAGCTTGAGCGAAACACCGGGAATATCAGTGGGGCGTTGCGGCCACTCAACGGCGGCCGCGTCACAGTTAATTCCCGTATCGGATCCGCGTGATCGCGGCGAGCTGGGCGGCAGTCAGATGCCCCAACCTCGGAAGAGATGCCATTCACTTCGTATTGAGTCGCTCAGTCTCAATTTCCGGCAGCCAGGGCCGTCTCGACCAGGTTCACCCAATAGCCGATGCCATAGGGCAGGGCTTCGTCGTTGAAATCATATGCCGGGTGGTGCACGGAAGCCGTCGGGCCGTTACCGATGCGAATGTATGCACCCGGCCGCGCCTCAAGCATGTAAGCGAAGTCCTCCGACCCCAAGCTCGGCTTGCACTTGTCGTCCACGGCGGCTGGCCCGACGAGACCGCGTGCCGCTTTGAGTGCCAAATTGGTTCCCTCCGTGTGATTGATCACGAGGGGTTCGAGCCGCCGATACCTGAACTCTATCTCCGCGCCAAATGCGCGCGCGATACCCTTTGCGCACACCTCAATCTGTCGTTCCGCAAAGTCCCGCAAGGCCTGTGCGAGGGTCCTGACAGTTCCGGCGATTTCAGCATGTTCTGGAATAATGTTGTAGGCTTGGCCAGCATTCAACTTGGTGACCGAGATTACGAGCGACTCGGTTGGGTCCGTGTTGCGCGAGACCAAAGTCTGTACACCCAGGATGATCTGTGCTGCTATCACAATCGGATCAACGTTCTTATGCGGACTGGCGGCATGGCCGCCCTTGCCCTTCACGACAATGTCGAACTCGTCGAGCGCGGCGCAGATTGAGCCGTCGCAAATGCTGAATTTGCCGACCTCCAGGCCTGGCCAGTTGTGCATGGCGAAAACCTGGGAGATCTCAAAACGATCCATAATCCCTTCTTGGACCATCCTCTGGCCGCCGCGTCCATCTTCTTCGGCGGGCTGAAAAATCAGGGCAACGGTACCCTTGAAGTTGCGCGTATGCGCAAGGTATTTGGCGGCGCCGAGCAACATAGCCGTGTGGCCGTCGTGGCCGCATGCGTGCATTTTGCCGGGTATCGTCGACGACCAAGGCTTTTGTGACACTTCAAGTATAGGCAGGGCATCCATATCCGCTCGCAATCCGATAGTCGGACCATCGCCGCCCTCGCCTTGAATCAAAGCGACGATACCGGTTTCAGCTATGCCTGTCTCGATGTGATTAATGCCGAACGATGCCAGCTTCTCGGCCACGAACCTGGCCGTTTTGTGTAGCCGGTAATCAAGCTCCGGGGTCTGATGGAGAAAGCGGCGCCACTCGGTTGCCTCGCTCTGCAAGTCCTGGAAATTATCGACGCGGTGCACTGACGTTCCCGTTCGTTCTGTTTGGATAGCCATCATATTCGGTCGCCGGTTCGGCTTGCGTCAAATTCAGATTCTGCATTGAGAGGATCTGGTTTTTAGATGGACTCAGCTTGACGTAGGGCCATAACTCCATCCGGGGCATCGCGGGTCCTGCTTCATAACGCTCACCCGCGCCCCCTGCGATCGCCCTGATGGACCGAAACCTGCCGGACAGCCCGCTCACGATCCTCGTCGGATACCGTATCGAATCAGTTCCCATGACAGCTCCTACATTTCGCAGGCTGGAACTCCCAGGAAAAGGGTGGCGGTCAAACCACGGATAGAAAGGCCTGTTTAGAGGAACAGGCATTGATTTGGCGCAGATACTACAATTAAGTTCGCCCACACGGCACGATCGGCCACAAGGCACCGATCTCGTTGATCAATCCGAATGGAGCGCTGCCCACCCGCCGTCGTGACAACACGGAAACTCCACCTTCGGGCGGTCCATAGATCGGGATCGCAACAAGTTTCGCGCATTTTTCGGCGTTTCCGCTCCAATGAACGGGGTACGTAGCAGAGGGTAGGGCGATTCGATCGCGGAAGTGAGCTTATCATGACAAACGATTTGAAAGGGCAGCGGATGAGCGTCGACTCTGATCTTTATCTTGCCGTCTTAATCGGTCGTACTTTGTGATACCTGTTTTCCATCGTCGTTCCTCTTCAAGAGTGCGATAATACACTATTCTATGCTCTAGACCACGATCTCGCGTTCTGGCGTCGAGTTCCGATGCGCCGTGCAGTCTTCCGCGCTCTGCGACGGGGTAGTGGCGCTGCTTATTTGCAGCGATCGAACCGTCGTGGCGCACTTTTCCATCGGACTGACGGAGCATCGTCACAGGCAATCCGGCGCGGTCCGGCCGTCTCGCGATCGGCGCGGCCGCAGGCAAGATAACGTGCGTTCCGTCGTTCCTGGTCTGCATCGGTCCTCATCCGCCGGAGCGGATCCCTTGTGTCAGATGGCGCCCATCAGCGTGCCGGCGCCATGTGCTTCAACTTCCGTTGCACCGGTCATCGATGCGATCAAGGTACCCGACTGCCAGCGCCGCGAGGTCAGCCCGAAGTAGGCCGCGACGTCGCGTGAGCGGCGGAAGCGCGACGGATCATCGATGGCCGTCATGAACGAAAGTGCTGTGACGGGGCCGACGCCGGGGATTGCCATGAAGCGTCGGCACAGTTCGCTGCGGGCCACCATTTTGACGACGAGATCGTGCAGCCGGCAATATTGCCTCCACAGCGCTGCGCGCGCCGACAGCATGGCGTCCATCAGTTCCGCCGACAGCGGATCGTCCACCACAGCTTGGCGCACCGCCTGCTCGAATGCTCCGCGTCCGACCTTGCTCAAGCGGATGCCGAACGACTTCAGCGAGTGTCGAATGGCATTCTCCAGGTCGAGGACCTTGGCCTTCAGATTGCGCCGGTGTGTCAGCAGAAGCTTCGTCCGGTGGCAGCTTTCCGACTTGATATGAGCCTGTCGGAACCAGCCGGTGCGCATGATATGGGCAATGCCGAACGCATCGGCCTTGTCGGTCTTGTTGCGCTGCGCCGACATCGCGGCGCGCACGTGCTGCGTCTCCAGACAGACGGCCGGCAGGCCAAGTTTCTTGAGTTCGGGATGCAGCCAGGGCGACAACGCGCCAGCCTCGTGGCCCACACGCCGCAGGCGCGGCAGAAACGGCTTCAACGTCGCAAACAGCGCGTCGGGATCAGTCACGGCTGTCGTCTCAAGATGCACCGTGCCATGATCATCGACCACGCACACCGCCGTCTCGTCCATCGCCACGTCCAGCCCACAAAAGAATTCCATCGTTCGCCTCCTGCGTTGCTTCACAGGAGCTGTTTTTGCCGCCGAGTCGCCGGCGATCGCCAGTTGACCCGCGGTCGACGCACAGTTTTGCTGCTCGGCAAGGCGCTCGCCCCGATTACGGGCGGCAGTTCGGGCAGCTCACACGATCAAGCTTCCGAGGTAGGTCGAACCCGCTACGCACGTGCACGAGTCATGGAGACGAAGAAACGGGAGACACGCGCGAAAGTTTGGATGACCAAGCGGAAACCACTGAACAGCGTCCAATCCCTGATACATCAGGACAATTCTTTGTCGGTCTTCTTCGTCTTGGTTGGCGTTTCTTCTATGTACGACCGGATTGCGTAGTAGCCACTCGGTGGTTATCTCCGTTCACAAGCTGGCGCCGAATGGCGTCGTAGGCCGCTTCGGGCTGTGCCGCGCGCGACTTCTGGTCTCCCCCATGCGCCTGTCTCAAGATGACGTTGAACCCGAAGACGAATTGCAGTTCATCACATGCGTCCCGCTTTGCTCTTCCAAGAGAGTATCATTGCGGCGACAGAGTCGTCGGCCTAGGAAAAATCCGGCAACGTAGGCGTAATCAGCCTGATCCCGCCATCGTATAGGGCGATCGCTTAAGCGAGATAGGCGGTGGCGAAAGTATGGCAAAACGCAAAGGCGTCAAAAGATGAGCGGAGTGGCGCGTGTAGATACGGGCGCAGTATCGCTCACGACCTTTCCTCCCTAATCACAATGCTCGGGATCATCTCGTGGCGGTCGAAGCCTTTCTAGATAAACGTCCCATTCATTCCAGAAGCGCTGACCGAAGTCGTGAAATTGCTTATGTTCAAAGAGGGCACCCATCTGCCAATTTTCGATAGTCTACGCCCTGAGCTAAGAGGCTGTTTTGAAAATCGGCTGACTGGGGTTCCGTCTGCGGCTGGGTTATGATTCAAGCTGTGGATTTGGACAGAGCAGAGGCGTGGCCGGATGGCCCAGATCGCCAAGAAGACCAAGCGCTACCCGCCTGATTTGACGGACGAGGAGTGGGAGCAGTTCACGCCGCTGATGACGACGGAGTGGAAGACGCCGCGTCTGAGGCGACGCCTCGACAGTTTTGCGAAGAAGCCCTCGACTGCGTTGAGCCACGAGCATGAGGTCGGCGTGAAGTGGAAAGTGAAGCGCTGATGGCGGTCGAGCCAGGCACGCACCTTGGTGTGCTTGTGAGCAACGTAGTTGTCGAGGACGACGTGGACGGCCTTGCCGGGCGGCACCTCGGCGTCGATGGCGTTGAGAAAGCGGATGAACTCCTGGTGGCGGTGGCGCTGCATGTTCCTGCCGATGACGGTGCCGTCGAGCACGTTGAGGGCGGCAAACAGGGTGGTCCTGCCGTTGCGCTTGTAGTCGTGGGTCATGGTGCCGAGCCTACCCTTCTCCATGGGCAGGCCGGGCTGGGTGCGGTCGAGCGCCTGGATCTGGCTCTTCTCGTCGACCGACAGCACGATGGCGTGAGCCGGCGGATCAACATAGAGGCC
>NZ_JAMYOL010000055.1:0-13035 GCF_040319815.1 Mesorhizobium sp. M0854 | reverse complement strand
TCGACCGCGAAGACAACCATGCACCCGGCAGCGTCGTCTCGACGCAATTACATGCTTGACGTCCCAGCGGCGATTAGACAACCCCATCACTATCGCCTTCCCGACACCTTGTTCATGATCTACAGAGCCACTCTGCCAAGGGGTAGGCGCCAGGCCAGCATAGGCAGCGACTTGGCGGCGATTATCGAAGCTGCGGAAGAGCCCCTCCGACCAGAGAACCGCAGCGACTTCAGCACCAATACCCTTGATCCTCGGGGAGCGTCTCGGCACGACGGCCGAAGCGGTGGCTCTGCAATTCCTTGATGATCTGGTGAAGGCGGGCGTTCTCGACGTCGCGCGCCAGGACCATCGCCTTCAGCGCGTCCGGATCATCGGGAAGCTGGTCAGCAGTCATCGCCATTACAGGATCAGACCATATTCGCCGACAGCCCGCGACAGCGGAATCCAGGCTGATTCACTTCGTCGCGGTCAGCCGGCCTGGGCTGGAACGCGGGTCCGGCGCGCCTCGTGGACCCGCCGCCAGTCAAGCCCTTCGAGTAGCGCCGAGAGCTGCGCGGCCGTCAGCCGCATCATGCCGTCATGTACTTTCGGCCAGCGGAACTCGCCGTCCTCCGCTGCCTGGGTCGTCGTGTGAACTGGAACGAGACGGTCCTTGCGGAACTTCGTCTTTCGAACGAGGAGCACCCCGTTGGCCAGATCGACGTCGGGACGGTCAAGCCTGACCACTTCGCCCGATCGCAGCCCCGAGCTCGCCAACAACCCGATTAGCGTCGCCATCGTCCGCCCTCTGAGCGGGGTGCCTGGCGAAATGCGATGGCATGCGTGGATGAGCGACGCCAACTCAGCCTCGCTGAGAATACGCGGAGGCGGAATCGCTCTGGATCTGGGGAAAGCTCTGCGCTCCAAGGCCTCGGTTCGGACGTCATAGACAGCGAGATACTCGTAAAATCGGCGAAGCACGCCGTGACGGGTGGCGCGGCTGTTGGCGCCGCCGAACGACAAGGCGAAATCCAGCGCCATCGTCCGGGTGGCGGGCGCATCGAGCTGAGCGCGCTCAACGTAGCGGACGAAAGCCCGCAAGGTGCCGGCTTGCTTGCTGAAGGCGTAGCCGAGCGAGTGGCGCAGCTCGATGTAACGCTCGGCCTTCTCGCCGAGGAAACGGACGAAGCCGGTCATGCGACGCCTCCCGGAAAAGGGAGTGCGACCTCGGCGAGCTGCGAGGCCGCGACCTTTGCGTACAGCGCCGTTGTGTTGATGCTCCGGTGCCCGAGAAGATCGGCGACCTCGTTGATGGGCCTTCACTGCCTGACGAGTTGGGTGGCAAGGCTGTGGCGCAGGAGATGCGCACCTGCGACCCGCCCGAGTTCGACCCCGCCATGCCGCAACCGCTTCCGCACGATCCTCGAAACAGGCGACGCGCACTTGAACGGTCCCACGGGCGGCGTGAAGGACAGGAACAGATACGGACTATCCACCTTCGGTCGAGCGCGCAGGATGTAGTCGGCGAGCGTGGCGCCGGTCTCCTCGAGGAGCGGTGCCACCCGATCACGCTTGCCCTTGGTGCGCCGGACAAAAACCTCGCCAGCACGCCAGTCGATATCCTGCAGCCGAATGGCGCGAAGCTCGCCGTTGCGAATGCCCGTGGTGGCGAGTAGCAACAGGACGGCTCGATCGCGGATGTCGACTGGCGTCGTTGCGCCGATCGCATCGATTGCGCGCCGAACGTCATCCCATGCAAGGCGCGGCGGCAAATGCGCCAAACGCCAATGAGGCGTCCTTGGGACGACGCGGGCGAGATCCTGTTCATGGTGGCCAGCCCAACATAAAAACCGAAGAAATGTTCGGATGTGAGAAATCGCCGCCGTGCGGGTGGCAGAGGTCGCCGATAGCGACAGCCGATGCTCAACGGCGGCGAGGACGTGCTCAGCCGTCAACGCCTCGAGGTCTTGGCCGGGATGGTGATGGCGGAACCAATCCAGAAAGCGGCGGCCGCCCAGAAGAACGCCTTCGCGGGTCTTCGGCTCCAGGCCCCGCACCCTGCGCAGATAGTCCGAAAAGGAAGCCAGAAGTGGGGCAACCGGATCATCCTCTACACTTGGAACGGAAACAATGAAACGCTCAGGAGCCACTCGCCGTGCGTGTCCCAGCGCCGATCCTGCCCCAATGCGCGGAGTATCCGTAGTAAACGTGCATAAATAGCTATCGATGACATCTTGACGGATCGGCATCGGACCACTGCGCGGCCCGGCAAACTGGCTAAAGCGCGCTATGCGGCTCAGGTAAATCTTGGCGGACGCTCGCTTGTAACCAAGCGTGAAAAAATGCTTCGCGATGCGATCCATCTCGCCACCGAGCGCACCGCTACGCAGGCGCTTGAGCACCCCACGATACGAAAAATAGAACTCGAGCATCCTGCCCCTCCGACATTGCGGCGCAGGGGAATCCCGCGCCCGTGAGAGAGACACGAAATATTATGTGGCGGAGGCAAGCTGGGTTGGCCGGCCCTGACGGGCGTCAGGGCGGCTCCGCCACATAATCTCGCCCGACGCATAAGAACGGATCCGCGCCCATCGTCTCTCGCACCAGCGCAGCCAGCCCCTCCGCGCCCTTGCGGAAGTCGACCGGCTTCGTCGCCACCATGACCTTGACCGCACCCGTCGGCCCGATCACGACGTCGCCTTCAGCGCGCGGATCACTGCGGCCACCGTCTTGGTATCGGCGCCCCGGCCGACGCGCATCGCGATGCCGTCGATCTCAAGCTCGATCATGCCGGCGTCTCGAGTGGCTTGCCGTTTCCGCTGCTTCGCTGGATGCCTGGCTACAGGCTCCGCCGCCGTCACAACCGCCGGCACGAAGGCAGGAGAATCTTGCTGCACCGAAGCGGCCTGTTTGCGCGCTTCGCGGCGCCAGGCGAAGACCTGCTGCGGCCTGAGACTATACCGCCGGGCGACCTCGGAAATAACTGCGTTCGGCTCCAGCGTCACCGCGATGATCCGCGCCTGGTCATCCACCGACCAATGACGCCGACCGCCAGCACCGTTGAACTATTCCGGTTTTTAGGTTGCGCCAACAAGCCCTTAGCTTACAGCGCGTTGGACGCATTGGAAAGTTCACCCGCGAACTCCATCATGCGGCGGCTGATGTCGACCGCGAAGACGACCCTGCACCCGGCATACGCGTCTCACGCATGCAAAGATACTTGACTCAGCCACTGCGATTAGACGACCCCAACATCATGCGGCGGCCCTGCGCCGACCGTGAAGAGAAGCGAGTGACGCGGGGCGACATGGTCCGGAAAAATATCAGCAAGTGCTTGACCTCAGTGACCCCAATCAGAGAAGCCTGTTAAAGTTATTCGTTAAATCATGGCAGGACATCGCCTGAGGGCCGCGCTACGGTACCAGTTCTACTCAGCGGCTTCGCGTCCACCAACCACCCACTTCCGGTTAAACAAAGGAAGTCCCTGTGTGTTTTGCTTAACAAACGACCTCAAGTCCGCAATTCTAGCATGGTTACTAGCCGACGTGATAACCTTTGCAATCATTACCCCGAGTTCGAAAAATTGCGCTTCATCGAACCCTCGCGTTGTCAGTGCGGCACTGCCGATTCTCAGTCCACCCGCCTTCGATGGTGGGATCGTGTCGAATGGGATCGAATTTTTATTCGCGACGACCCGAGCTTCTAGCAGCGAGGTTTCAACCTCGTTACCAGTCACACCGCACCTCAACAAATTAAGAAGCAGCAGATGCGAAGAAGTGCCGCCAGAAACAAGTGTAGCCCCCGCATAAACTAGGCCGCGCTCCAAGGCCTTCGCATTCAACAAAACAGCTTTCGCATACTCTTGAAAACGGGAAGTCTGGACTTCCGCCAGTAAAACTGCCCGCGCTGCAATCAGGTCCATTTTGGGAGCGCCTTGCAAGCCCGGAAAAATTGATCTGTCAATTTGTTGAGCGAAACTACTTTTGCACAAGATTAATCCACCGCCACGTGGTCCTCGCAGGGTTTTATGTGTGGAAGTCGTAACTATGTCGGCATAAGGGAAAGGAGAGGGGATTGCACGTCCGGCTACGAGACCTGCGGTGTGTGCCAAATCCACCCAAAGAAGCGCGCCAACCTCTCGTGCGATCTGATCCATTTTTTCATAATCAATCAACCGCGGATATGATGAACCTCCGCAGATGATTGCTGCAGGTCGATTTTCCAGCGCAATTGAACGCACCTCATCGTAATTCAATTGCTCATCGGTCCTCGAAACTCCGTAGAAACACCATCGAAAATTTCGGCCGCTCGCATGAAAAGGGGCGCCGTGACTTAAGTGACCGCCGTCCTGAAGCCGCATTGCCATTAGTCTGTCGGATGGCTGAAAAAGCTCGGTCATTATCGCGAAATTCGCAATGGTAGCACTCATGGCCTGAACGTTAGCGTGTTCGCAGCCGAAAGCAGATTTTGCTCTCTCGATCGCCAAAATCTCAAGCTGGTCCGCATATTCGCAACCTGAGACACACCGCTTACCGGGGTAGCCCTCCGCATTCTTGTCGGCAAATATACTTCCTTCAAACGCTCTGATTGCAGGAGAGGAATAATTTTCGGAGGCAACCAAGCTTATCTGATCTAATTGCCGACGCTCCTCGAGGCGCACGAGGTTGCTAACATCACAATCTACCGCGCATGAATCATCACTCATTTTGCGCCCAATCTATAACGTTATGGCGAAAAAGTACTTAATAGCCGCCCGTAGCCAACTCGATGAGGTGGCATTCTATGCCTTGAACGTCGCTCAGGTCCCTCCCGACTATCACGAAGTCAAACGGACCGCTATGTTCGCAGCCTTCCCCCATCACAATAGCTCCACGCCTCGCAGAACAATTGTAGTGAAGGTTTCCCTTTTCAAGAAGATCGACAAGCTCGGAAAACCGCACGCCGATAGAAACTGCATTCCGCGACAATGCAACTCGCTCTCCGTCTTCGATATCGGACTCTAATCCCACAGAACTTATGACGGCCCTGACCGCAGAGAAGCCCCCGTGCCGCCCATTTACTTCACATGCAAAAAAACCAACATCGGTGGCTTTAACTACGTCGATGCTGAGAGGTCCAAAACACCCAACCTCTCGGGCATAATCACCAAGATTTTGACACCAGGATAGAACATCGTTCGGCAAATCGCCAATCAACGATTTACCCCAATATGCCCCTCCATATCCCGGATTCAGCAATATTGATGCCACGCCGACAAGCTCACTTCTGTCTTGACGGACGTCGAAGTGCACGCCCATTGAACGCTCGTTCTCACTATATACTTCCACAACCACTGGTCGGTCCCGTGTTGCAGTCCACCTTATCTCATTAATGCGTGCACGTATTGAGTCGGCGTCAACTTCATGAATACAAATCGCACGCATGGCGCCCTGGAACGATCTTTCAATACCCTTCGAGATGACGACGTTGCCATCGCCACCCGAATGACGAGCTACCTTAAGAATTGCCTTATCGGAAACCGACAGAGCTCTACACACAGCATCCACCATTTCCTGGGTGTTTACACAGACACTGCCATAGGCAATGGGCACGCCAAGTCTGGGGGCAAACTCGCGGAATTCTGCCTTGTCGTTAAAAAGCCGAGTTGCCTCGGGGCTTGCCCGCACCTTCTGATCTGAGAACGTTACGGGGACGTCCCCAACACATTTTGCAATGGAAAGAGACACTTGGTCGACGATATACGGCTCCAGGCACGACACGTTGAGATCCGCGCTTAACACACGCAGCGATTTGGACAGATAACTACTGGGCTCTGTGTCCTTTTCCGAGATCGGCAGCGGGCGCTTAGCGAATGTTGATGAGGTAGGAATCGAAACGATGTTACCTCTACCCGTTAGGGAGTTAACATAGTCAAAAAACGGTTTCGTGACAGGCGTCGGAGTGATTAGTACGTCGTTGCCCTTAGCGAGCCAAATCATTCTTTTAGCTGACGCAGCATTCGCTCGCAGAAACTTGTTCGACAACAGGGGTGCTGGCGGCGCCATCGAGTCGGACCCGATATTTGCAAGTATAATCCTTGACATCGTTTTCTCCTAGCGGGTTGGTTAAAAGAGAAACGTTAACTGTTATCACATCTTGCTGTCGTTCCACCATTGAATACACCCATCGGCGAGAATACCAATTGGGTCGACAACGTTTTCTTCTGGCGCAAGGCCGCCAGAAATGGCTGACAATTCGCTACATCCAAGAACAATTGCGTCTGGATTGAGTGACCTTACGCCACGGACAAGCTGTTTTAAGGTTTCCGTCGCTCTTGTGATGTGTCCCGCCTTTACATCGGCAATAATTACGGCAGTGCAATCCCGCCATTCGATGATCTGTTGCCAAAAGTCAT
Source organism: Mesorhizobium sp. M0854 (assembly GCF_040319815.1). Lineage (NCBI taxonomy): Bacteria > Pseudomonadati > Pseudomonadota > Alphaproteobacteria > Hyphomicrobiales > Phyllobacteriaceae > Mesorhizobium > Mesorhizobium sp. M0854. Next base: position 6,662 of record NZ_JAMYOL010000055.1, on the reverse strand, counting down.
ATCCGAAACAATGTGTATTCGTTCCGGGATAAAGGGGCTGCATCATAGTTGCATTTGTTCCTAGGACAACGGTGCGGATGTCGTGGACTTTTTCTGTCGTGCAATATAGAAACTTTCGTGTGAGCTCTATCATATTGATAAGTTCGATTGATAACGCATACCTAATCTCCGAGGCCCAAAAATGTGCGGTATTGCAGGGGATGGCAATAGCGCCGCAACCAGCCTTCTCTAACCAATGCGCGCGTTCCAAAATTTGCCGCAAAGGCGCGTCGCTGCCCATTGTGATTGCGCGGGAACGATCGGAGATATTAGGAAGTGATAGAGTAATATAGGGGATGTGGTCCTGATCTTTTTCCACTTCACTTTTTTGAGCCAGAACCTCCAAGAATTTTGCGGTTGCCAAGCTGCCCATTCCGCCCACCACTCCAAGTGGTTTTCGTTTCCCAGGGAGTTGGAATGTCCGGAGGTTGGGTTGCGGCATGTCATCGATCATCGATGTTTCCTAGTTCTTACGGTTTGCGCCAGAGACAAGTCGCCTGTCAGACGTGATACTGCTAGCTCAGCCGGCCGAACAACTGCTCTGGCGGCACCATTCGTCTTGGTCGAAAGATGGGCTGAGTTCGAGCACTTTCTCGATGCATCCGGAAAAGGCAGCGGCGCCACAGAGAACCGTTCGAAAATTGCGGTTGCCAGCGTTCGACTCTGTTAGGGCGCAGCCTTTTGCAGTCATTTCCATTGTGTCCTCAGTCGCCACACGTTTACTGTGCTGCATTAGCTGATCGTTGTAGAAGCTGCTGCTTTGCGCGCTGTCGTTCGCAGGCCCGCACCGCTGAAGCATAACGATGCCGGTCACTTGGATTTGCATCGCTTGGCGACGCGCAATGAAAGGTTCAAAAGTTGTGCCAACTTGGCAAAAAAGACCTTGGAAAAGGCGTTTAGTATTATTATCAAATATTTAGCTGAAGTGCGGTGCGAACTGGGCCACACACTATGTAGGAGATGCGACACACCCGACGGACGCATCCGGTGAAGGCTTCACCGGGCTTGACCGGATGGGTACTCCAAAGCGACAGCCGTATCACCAATTTGGCTTTAGCGGAGAAGGTCGGGCTCTCGCCAACTCCCTGTTGGATGCGCCTGCGCAAGCTGGAGAAGGCGGGAAGCATCGACGGCTACCATGCGCACGTATCACTGCGCGCGGTTGCGCCGTTCACTACCGTGATGATGGAGGTCACCCTGGCCAACCATCGCCAGGCAAACTTTGACAATTTCGAGCGCGCCGTACGCAACACCCCTGAAATCGTCACCTGTTGGTCGGTCGGAGGCGGTGTCGACTACCTGCTGAAGATCTCGTGCGAGACATCGATGCCTATCAGAGATTGGTCGATGGTTTACTGGGGCGCGAGATCGGCATTGACCGATATCTCACCTACATCGTCACCAAAACGGTCAAGGACGCAGCCGTCTTTCCGCTCAAGGCACTCGCCGGGGGGGCCGGCACAGGAGGGACGTGCAGCAAGTGCAAAGAGTGCGGGCGGACGTTTGAGGCGTGCTGATCGCTAGAGAAATGTGCGGTGGCCGGTGAAAGGGGCACCATCATCTTGGATTTTTGTTCAAGGCACACGTGTTTATCGGCCAAGAAACCACTTACCTCGATCAATCGATTTCCCCGAGCACAACCCGTGGTGTGACTGAGATACCTCCGAAAGCTCATGTGAGGACATGGTTGCAGCTTTTCGCTTTGGTGCCGTAGCGGATCGTGTTGGAATTCGGCAGAGCAGCCTCCGGCAAATTGAGATTATCGGTTCCTGCGGCGAGGTTGTCAATGCCGCTCGAATTTTCCCCAAAAGTGCCGAAGTAAAATTCCCCAGTTTCGCCGCTCAGGCTGTTGCGGAAGGGTGTCCATTTTTCGGCGGCCGGCCGCGCGGTCGTGATGGTGCGTTGAGCGTCGGCGGCGTGATGGAGGCTTTTGATCGCAGGTGTTCGGGCATGAGCTCGGCGTGTTGTCGGAGCCGATAGCTCGATCCTTCGATCTGGACGACGACCGCATGATGAAGCAGGCGATCGAGAAGTGCGGTTGCGACGACAGGATCGCCGAAGATCTCGCCCCATTCGGCGAAGCCGCGGTTTGAGGTGAGAATAATGGCGCCCTTCTCATAGCGGGCGTTGACGAGCTGGAACAACAGATTGCCGCCACCGTGGATGACGGGCAGGTAGCCGATCTCGTCGACAACGAGCAGAGCAGGCCGGCAGAAGAAGCGGATGCGTTCCTGCAGGCGGCCTTCGCGTTCGGCCCTTGCAGTGCGGCGATGAGTTCGGCGAGCGTGCAGAAATAGACGCTCTTTCCAGCCTTCACAGCCTCGACGGCAAGTGCGATGGCCAGATGGCTCTTGCCTGTGCCGGGTGGGCCGAGGAAGTGGACGACCTCGCAGCGAGCGACGAAGCCGAGTTGGGCGAGCGTGAAGATTCGAATCGGTCGAGCGAGGGCTGGAAAGAGAAGTCGAAGCCGGCGAGCGTCTTGATCGTGGCCAGACGCCCCATGCGCAGTGCCGTCTTGATCCGGCTGTTCTCGCGCAGGGTCAACTCTTCCGAAAGGAGGATGTCCATGGCTTCGAGGGCGGCGATCTCGCCTTGCTCGAGCCGGCGCACGATATGATCGAGCGCTTCGAGCGCTCGTGGCATCTTCAGGCCGACGAGATCGTGGCGGATCCGTTCGATTGTGGATGGCGTGGTATCGAGCGCATTCGTCATGGACGCTGCTCCTTCGCCATCACCCGGGCGACGGCATCGTAGAAGGCCAACGGGCGCTGAGGGACCCTGTCGCCTGAGCCATGAAGGATGACCTCGTCGTTCCTCAGTCTTTGTCGGCGCTTGTGGACGTGGATGTTGCGATGCCCGGGCTCGACATGACGCTGGTGCCGACCTTCTAGAATGGGATGGATGGCAATCAGTGCGCCGTCCTCGAAGATGCGTACCTCTTCGGCCAGAGTGTGCACCTCGACGACACGGCGCCTGGTGGCGTCGGGCACGCTATAGAAATTGCCGCCAACGCTAACCATGCCCTCCCGGCTGATGCGTCGCTCGAGCTTCAGGACCGATCGGAACGGAGCCAACGGCAGCGGCCGGAGCGCTGCCCGCTCCTCGGCAAAAGCTTCGTTGACGACACGCCGTGTGGTTGCGTGAACTCTCGGGTTTGCGACCGTGTCCAGCCAGTGACGCAACTGCGCATTCAAGTCTTCGAGGTTGCGAAAGGACCGGGCCAGGAAGAAGTCCTCGCGAATGTAGCGGAACGGTCGCTCGACCTTGCCTTTTGTTTTGGCGCGGTAAGGCCGGCAGGCCTTGGGATGGAAACCATAGTGGCGGGCAAGATCGACGAGGGCACGGTTGTAGACGGTGCCGCCGGTATCGCCTTCGCCGATCACAGCCGTCTTCATACGGTCGTAAAGCACTTCGCGAGGAGCGCCGCCCAGCGCCTCGAAAGCCCCAGCATGGCAGCGCAAGACAGTCGGCAGATCCTGGTGGACGACGAAGCGTGCCCAGATAAGGCGACTGAAGCCAAGCACCATGGAGAATAGCCAGACGATTCTCGGCGTGGTCGGCTCATCGGTAAAGACGACATTGAACTGGGCGAAGTCGACCTGCGCCTGCTCGCCGGGCGGGGTCTCGAAGCGAACCTCGTATCCACGCTCCGCCGCGGCAGGACGGACGTCGCGCAGGAAGTCGGTGACGGCCGTGTAGCCGCCGCCATAGCCGAGGTCCTTCAGTTCCCGGAAAAGCCGGCTGCCGGTGAGTCCGGGATATCGCGTGACGCGTTCGCGAAGATAGGCCGTGAAGGGATCGATCACCGCCTGACGCGGCTTGCGCGGTCCGTAGGCCGGAGCCTCGAGCCCGCGCTCAATGTATTTGCGCACCGTCTTGCGGTCGATCCCGCTCTCCCTGGCGATCGCCGACACCGACAGGCCCTGCCGATGCAAATCCAGTATCATCATCATCTCCCCGCGATCTTGATCACCGAAATCCCTCTCCCGACCATCAGGAGAAGCATCAACGATTACGCGCCGCCGGTCTCCCGGAGCGCGCTCCGGAAGACCGGCGGCAGCGCTATACTGGGGAAGATTCAAACGGCACTTCTGGGGAGTATTGAGCCGGCATCGACAGAGATCAATCTGCTGATCGAGTGGCTTCGTAGGAAGCGTCTGCCAGCCGTCGATCTTTCGCATCGAGATCTGGCCGGACGCCATCAATGCCCAGAAAAGCATGGCCGCGTTTCGGCCGAAGGCAGCACGGTCTGGGTCTTGATACGCCGCTTGAACTCCTCATGCAGACGCTCAATCGCGTTTGTAGTTCTGGCGCTTTTCCACTGGCTCGGCGGCAGCCGGGTGAAGGCGAAGAGACGCTCGCCGGCCTCCTCCAGGCTGTCGGCCACCGCGCGGCATTGAGCCGCCATTTGCGGATGAACGCCTTGCGGCGGGTTTCGATCTCCTCCGGCGTGGCGGCGTAGATCATGTCGGTGTAATCGGCGCTGATCTCCTCGTGCAGCCGCTCGGGGCATGGGCAAGCAGGTTGCGGTGCTTGTGAACTGTGCATCTCTGCACCGGCACCCCGTCCCACAGCGCGGCAATTGCCCCGTCCAGGCCGGGCGCGCCGTCGACGATGAGGAACTCGGGTCGGCGCAGGCCGCGCCGGACGAGACCGTCAAGGATGGCCCGCCAGGCCTCGGTCGTCTCGCCGCCCATGTTCTTGACCGCAAGCAGGATCTTCTGTCCGTCCTCGCGCACGCCGATGACCACGAGCAGCGAGATCGAGGTCGCCTTCCGGTCCAGCCTGACACGGACCACCGTTCCGTCGAGGATCAGGCGCACGATCGGCTCGTCAGCCAGCGAGCGGGCGTTCCAGGCGTCCCAATCCGTCTTGACCTTGCGCCAGGTGCGGCTGACGACGTCCTTGCCGACCGCACCGCGGAACAGCGCGGCGAGCGCGCGCCGCACGCGCCTGGTGTTCGTGCCGGCGAGATAAACAGAGGCGATCAACGCGTCGGCGGCCATCGTGCGCCGCTGGTGGGCGCACAAGGCCTTGCTCTTCCACTCCGCCGTCTTGTCGTCGCCGGCATCGAGGCGCGCCCCGCGGAACCGTGATCTCGGTGGTGCCGAAGGTCCCTGACAACGTGCGCGTCCGGCTGCCGTGGCGGTGGCCGGCGATACTGGTGGTCGCATCACTGCGCGCCGCTGGCTGCCGGCCATACCGGGGACGGGCAAGCACTGCTTCCAGCTCGGTCTCGAGTATCCTCTCGATGAAGCCACGCACCCGCTCGCGCAGGCCAGCTTCGATCGGATCAAACCAGTTGTCGAAAAGATAGCTCGTCGCCTCATCCGCAGGATGAACGGCGTCGGCATTCATGGTAGTCCTTTCATGGCGTAGCCTCCTGTCCGGCGCTGCAAGGCCGGATGATTCGAGGTTGAACACCCCGGAGACTACGCCAACTCCCAATTCCAACCACTCCCGCTACGGCACCTTCGCTTTAACTTATGTCTTCTTCGACAAAGTCGCTGCTTGTTTGCAGTATCGTCTCAGATAGCAACTTTGCTGCTCGGACCAAGGGCTCACGGAAGCTTTGAAGCTCTTCAAAGCTGACACGGGCAACTGGAACGGACACACCAAGACAAGCAATCAAAGTTCCGCCCGGGGCGAGAATCGGAACAGCGCAACCTACCACACCTTTGACGAACTCTTCGTTTGTCCGAGCCCATCCTTCCCTTCGAGTTTCCTCTAGTACAGCGAGAAGGGCATCGGGATCAGTTATCGTCCTGTCAGTATGCTGCTCCATGTGCATAGACCGAACCAGCTTTTCACGCGGCTTCACAGGAAGCACGCTCATGTAAATTTTGCCAGTGGATGTACAATATAGGGGCGCACTATGCCCAGGATCAAATTGTAGTCCTTGTGGTGCCTTAACCCGCACGCTGTCGACATAGACCACAGCGTTGTTCCTCACGATTCCAATCTCGCATTGCTCGCCGATTTCTGCTGCGACATTCTGAAGAACTGCGTGGCGCCGCGCCGTGCGAAAGGCTGAACCAATCGTCTTACCGGCAAGCACGACCAGGTTATTGCCGACCACGAAACGTTTTGTACCCGCCGCGCGCTGGAGCAGTCCGCGGGACTCAAGGTTGCTGATCAATCTGTGGGCTGTTGGCAGGGGCAGGTCGAGATTTTTGGCAATGTCCGCCGCGGTAACTGCTTTGAGTTGAGTGGCCACAAAATCAAGGATTGCAAATGCGCGATCCAATGGACCATCCGAGTTGACGTTTAAACTCATTGATGACTCGCGTTGGGGTGAGAGGGTCCGAAATATGAGAATAGAATTCCCGAAATTTGATTATAGCAGCGATTCTCAGATTTGAGAACGTCTGACAGGAATTTGACGCCTTAGCTATCGAGCCCTCGATCCCTGATCCGCGAATTTCGCCGGAGCCGGTACCGATTCTCCTGGGCGATCAGGTCAGTTGATGAACTGAGTAGTTGGCGCCTCTCTTAGGGAACGTGGATCATGCTACGGGGTGCGCCTTGCCCTTTTAAAGCGATAGTGTGCTGAAGGTTCTGCAAAAAGTTTTGGAGAGAGAACGGGGCTTGCTCTGAGGGGCGAGCGGCCATGGCACGGTGGT
>NZ_JAMYOL010000054.1:0-15011 GCF_040319815.1 Mesorhizobium sp. M0854 | reverse complement strand
CGGGCGGGTGCCCTTCCTCCGAAAGCACGGCATCGATGATCTTCGTCGTCTCCGCCTTGGAGAAGCCGCGCTTGCGCAGGAAGCTCTGGCGATCTTCGTCGTCCCGAGCGACGACACGCTCCCGCGAAGCCTTGATGCCATTGACGAACGGCATGGGGGAAGACTCCGCGAACTGGATCAGCGCTGGCTCGGCTTCCAGGGCAAAACGCGAGGCGGCATATTTGGAATGCCGGATAATGATTTCCTGGAAATCCTGCACGCCCCAGAGGCAACGATTCTGGCACACTGCACGTAGATAGAAGCTGGCGATTCCAAGCGTGCGGGCGCCGACCTCCGAGTTCCAGCAATAAAACCCCCTGAAAAAGACGTCGGGCGAGCCATCGGGCAGCTTGCCGGCTTCGATCGGATTCAGGTCGTCGACGAGGAAGACAAAGACATCACGGTCGGACGCATAGAGCGTCGTCGTGGCATTGGAAATGTCGACATTCGGATTGTAGATTCCCGTTGACCAGTCGAGCACGCCAGGAATCTTCCAGCGGGTGTCGCCGGTACCGTTGCCGGCGATTTTTTGGACGGCCGCGATCAGCTCTTCATCGAAAATCCTGCCATAGTCCGGACCTGTAACCGCTCGCAGCTCGAGGCGTCCGTTCTCGATTTCCAGCGTCTTCACCTGCTCGGCGCGGCGGTTGAGGAGACCGTGCTGAAGGTTGATCGCCGCGAGCGGGGCCGGAAGCTGGCGCAGATAGGTGGCCGGTGCACCTACCAGGCTGGCGAGTTGGCCAAAACTCCAATGCGTGGGGGCAACTGGGGCAGGCGCATCGGGCAGCATTAACCTCAGGCGCTCCGGATCGTCGCGGCTGGCCTCGACGCGGATCAGCTCACTCTCGACGATGCGGGTCTTGCTGCGCTCCGACCGGGCCTTCACCGAATTCCGAAGGTCGGTGAGCGACAGGTATCGCTCGTCCGCCGGCCGGTTGAACCATTCTGACGACACGCGGCTGATGCGCTGACCGCGGCTGACGTCGACCTTGTAACCGGCACGCTCGTTACGGGTGGGCGTGTGAATTTCCATCTGTGTCATGGTTGGAGCTCCTCGGCGGGCGCCGGGAGACTCTCTCCCGGACCTTCACCCGCCACCGCAGCCCACCCACGCTCTTCCTCTGTCGGCATCCGCGCGCCACCAGAAGCGTCGGCATTGCCGAAGCGGCCGCGTTAGGGGCCGACACCAAGCACCGCCAGATCCGGCGCCTCGTCAACGTCCGCGAAGGCGGCGAAGCATGGCCTCCCCAGGATTTCGGTCTGACGCGGATCGATGAACTGGATGCGCCCCGAATATCCGGCGCTGACGACGGACTGGGCCAGCCGCAAGCCGAATGAGCCTTCCCTGCCGGACACCCCGGCAACCACCATGGAGCGGGTGTCCAGCATCGGTGCCAGACGGTGCTGTCCAAGTAGACCCGCGCGCGTTGTGGTTACCGCGTCCATGGCTACTTCCCCTTGAACTCGGAATTGCGCTTTTCCGAAAAGGCGACGGCACCTTCGTTGAAGTCATCGGAGCGGAGCATGCGCTCGTAGTGCTGTAAGCCGCTTTTGCCCACCCATGCCTTGTGGCTTGCCTCATGCGCCGCCTCGACCGAGAGGTGTGCGGTGGCCCGAATGAATTGAAGGTCCGGTCATGATCGTTACCATGGACCGTCACGACGGATGCCATCGATACGGCCGTCAGCACGATGGTGACACGGATGTCCTGAGGCACGGCACTCCCTTTCTCCCGCGGCCGGAGGCTGGCGCTTCATTAAACGAGCTCATTCTGGCGGCTTGACCGCCGCACCGGGTTTTGTTGTGATTACCCCACTGTAAGGGCAACCCAAAGGAAGCATGCCAGGGTTGATGACAAGACGTGGTTCGACTGGAAGCAATGGTTCCAGCACTTCGGGGTAAACGTGTCGGAAGGGGCTGCCGGGTCCTGTGTTCGACAACCACCTCATGATGAGGCAGGCTGCCTTGGCTGGCAGCGGAATAGCGTTGGGTTGGATTGGCACGGCGAGCGAACAGGTACGCCGCGGCCAACCGGTTGAGCTCCTGCCTGGGGAAGATCAACGCCCCGGTAACGTCTATCTTGTTTCGCTCAAAGAAACGCCGTGGAACAAAGCTGCCGCGCTTTTTGCAAACTGGCTCATGTCCATGCCTGGTCCGGCTTTCGATCCAGTTAGACATTCCACGACACGGAACAATACGACCGTAGGACTTGAGAAGTTCTAGTTATCGCCCAACGGAAAACGCTGAAAAGTCGAAGGTATTCACATAATCGCGGAATGCGGCCTGCGCCTTGGACTGGTTCTTCAGGTTGGGAAAGATCAGCATCATTTCATAGGGTGGAATTTCCCAGCCCGGGAGCAACTCCACAAGGCGGCCGACCGCCACGGACGGCTGGCACACGTAAGCGGGAAGGAGTGCGACCCCGCCGCCCGCGATGCAGGATTGCAGCAGGAACCCCATAGAATCCGAGGTCGCAGCCGGCGGAGGCCGCAGGACGATCGGTGTGTCGTCTGACGAGAACACCCATTCGGGCTGCGCATCATGCACCAGGCAGCGGCGATCTAGAAGATCGGTCGGTTCCTGAAGAGGACTGCCAGCCGCCAGATAGGCTGGAGCGGCGACGAGAACCCGTTTAATCGAGGAGACACGCCGCACGATCAGGTCCTGACCTGTGGTCGTGCCAACGCGAGAAGCGAAATCAACCCGCTCGCGGATGACGTCGAGATGCCGGTTTGTGGCGATCAGTTCGACGGCGATGCGGGGAAACTGCGTGGTAAATCCGTGCAGGAAGGTCGGCATGAAATAGGTGGCAGTTACCTCTGGGCAGGTGATCTTCAGCGTCCCGACAGGCTGTTCCTTGAGATTGGTCAACGCCATGTCCGCGGCCGAGACCTCAGCGCGAACGCGGCGGCAGTATTCGAGATAGACCTGGCCGCTGCCGGTGAGGCTTACGTGCCGGGTGGAGCGATTGAGAAGCCGCAGCCCCAGACGTGCTTCAAGCTGGGCGATGCGCTGGCTGACAGTGGATTTGGGCATCCCGATCCGCCCCCCGGCGCGAGTAAAACTGCCCGTTTCGGCGACTTCGGCCAGAAGGATCATGTCCCACGCTGTACAAAGCGACGCATCCTCTCTCGTGTCGTTGCTCATTGTACAATAACACGGACAAAATTTCCGTATGATCGGAATTGTTGGAACGTTCTTGGCTCGGTAGCCTCGGCACCCGAAGCAGGGAACGCGAAAAATGTCGATCAGTCAGACGGCCCCCAAGGCGGACAGGGTGGGCATCGCCATTGCGGCGATGGTTTTCACGGACCTGACGCTTTCCATCGCGGATGCGATCATCAAGGTCACGATCTCGGACATGCCGCTGTCGCAGTTCATTTTCCTGCGGTCCTGCGTCACGCTGCCCTTGTTGATCTCGATCCTGAAATGGCGCTTTCCGCAGGTGTCGTTGCGCCCAGCCTATCCTGGCTGGGCCATCGTGCGAAGCAGCCTGCTTCTGTCGAGCCTGCTGATCTATTACGCTTCGCTACCGCGCCTCGATTTCTCGATGGCGGCGGCGGTCTATTACACGATCCCGCTGTTCATTACCCTTTTTGCGGCCTTCTGGATCAGGGAACCTGTCGGGGTGCAAGGTTGGGTCGGAGTCGCCCTCGGCTTCATCGGTGTGCTGCTCATGCAGAAGCCGCAGGTCGGCGACCTTGGCATCCATGCCGTGATGCCGCTGGTTTCTGCAATTCTCTACGCTCTGGCGATGGTGCTGGCGCGCACCAAGAGCCGTGGCGAAAACCCCTTCGTTTTGGCGCTGATCTTCAACCTGATAGCGATCGTTCTCGGGGGCAGCGCTAGCTTGGCGACCGTGATGGCAGGGAGCGAGGGTGGACAAAGCCTGTTCATGGGCGCGTGGATTCCAATGGGCTGGACCCAATGCGCGCTGATCGGGCTTTTGAGCATGACGATGCTGATCGGCAGCGTCGGCACGGCCATCGCCTACCAGTTGGGACCATCCTCGATCATCTCGACTTGGGACTTTTCATATCTAGCCTTCGCAGTGCTATGGGGCGTCGTGCTGTTCTCGGAACGTCTGGATGCGGCTTCCATGCTCGGTATCATTCTCATCGCACTGGCCGGGATTATCGTCATCCGGCGTTAGCGGCGATATATTGGAGCACCGAGTCCGGATGATGGCTTCGGGCTCTTTGCTACTGTCGCAAAACTGCTTGACCTTCGCACGCTGCAAAAGTCTGCGATTCAATTTTGCCAAACTTGGGAAATTGAGACATTCGGCATCAGGAGATGACAACGATCTCCCTTGAGACAGGTTGAGCGTGACGATTTGGAAAGACCCGTGGGGGAAGACGTTCGGCCCCGCGTACGTTCGACGACTGCGCAGGAAGCGGCCAATGATGTTTAGCACCTGGCCGAAACCCTCATCACCATCGCCGGCAGAGTAACATCAGCTGGGTCGAACGGTAGCCCGGATTCCGGTCGGCCACAATGAGGTCCGGCTTCGTGTCGAACAGGCTTCGATACAGCCCCAACGCCTGCCTCCACGCGTTCTGGTTCTTCAGCTCGTCGAGGTCGCCGAGATGCTGCGACAGCAGCGCGTTGCCGTCGCCCGCCAGGCAGAACGCGGCCTTTAGATCGCCGCCCGCAGCCAGCGCCCTGACCGGGCCATCGAAGCCCGCCGGCAGCGCCAGCGGCTCCGGCGCGAAGCCGCGCGCGCCGCAACACCGAAATGCCGTGCCCGTCGAATCGCACCACGCTGTCGTCGAGCCGGTTGACAATCTCGCAGTCGTGCATCAGCCAGAAGTCGGCGATCCCGGCAAGCTCCTGCCGCGCCTCGTCATTGTCCGTGCATTGCGGCTCGCCCGAGCGATTGCCGGAGGTCATCACCACCGGACCGTCCAGCGCCCGCAGCAAGAGATGATGCAACGGCGTGTAGGGCAGCATGAAACCGAGCCGCTCGTGCTGCGGCGCCACGCCCGCCGCAACGCCGCAGCTGTCACGGCGCTTCACCAGCACGATCGGCGCCGCTCGGTTCCGGCACTGGCCGGCTTGTCGTCGTGTCGATCGCTTCTGTCAGCGAGCGGAAACCGGCGCTGGTGGCTTCGATCCGCTCCATGATCGTGAGAACGTCCTTGAGTGAGCGAGACAGACGGTCGAGCTTCCAGACGACGACAGTGTCGCTCTCCCTCAAATGATCAAGCATCCTGTGCAATTCCGGCCGCTCCCAGCGACCGCCGGAGGCCTCCTCCTTGAGGATACGCTTGCACCCGGCATCGGCGAGCGCCCTGGCCTGCGCCGTGTTCGACTGGTCGTCGCCTCTGCTCACGCGGGCGTAGCCGATCAGCACTCTGGTTCCTTTCGCAAACGGTCGTTTATGGAAGGCCGAGGGTGTCCACGAGAATACAGGTGCGGAGCCTTTCATAATCCTCTTTCCATTATGGCGCCGTAAGGCAAGCGGTTTGTGAAGGGATGAACGATGCCGGGATATCGATGACGAAGACGCAGCGGGAGAAGCTTCCGGTGCAGCGTGACAAGGCGTGGGCGTGCCTTGTACCGTTCGGGAGGAATCGACCATGCGAAAGCTCTTGCCCGGCCGGGAGCGAAGATTTAGCGCTCCTCGCGCAGCAACTTTGAACAACGCAGACGTTCCTTCGCGTCGCGAGACGGGAGAGTACCTGCCGGCCCAAATTGACCAAAGTTTTCAAGGGCCGGATTGACGACATTTCCATCGTATCCGAAGCCCCCGATCTCGGAACGCTTTTCCATAAACTTTTGGAAAAGCGACCAATCCCCCTGCTTGAGCGCTTGTCTCGTTCCGGACCATCCCAACGAGCCAGAGAGCCATATATGGTCCACCAGCCCCTGGCGCTTCACGTGGTGTCCGACCGTGCCCGATCCGTAAACGCCAACGAGATAACGGCCAGCCAACGCATTCCGCACACTCCTGAAGTAGGGTGCTATTCGTGCAAGATGCTGTGGTGTGTGGTAGTCCCAATCGACTGCAAAATAGATTCCGGAGCCTTCGGGCTGTCCCAACGCGGCGGCCAGATCAAGCGCACGACCGGAGTCTCGCTCTCCAGCCGCACCATGCAAGTCTCTGATATTGCCGCCCGCGCCACCCCGCTGCTCGAAGGCCACAGCTACCGATATTCCAGCACCATGAAGGGCGGCGAGTTCCTCCCCTGTCAGACATTTTGAGGGAAATGGTGTACTATTCCGATGGTTGTAGTACCGGATTACTGTATTGACGCCAGATTCTGCCAAGCACACAGCAAAATCGCCGACGTTCTGCGGGACGTCGATAATATCGTGCATAGTCCGTCTCCCCGAAGGCCGAAATTGTATGGAAAATGCGCAGTTTATACGGTCACCTCGCCCTCCCACGCTATTTCTTCGCGCAGCCTTTTGATGTCATTTCCCGCAGCCACCAACGCGGCGCAGACGCAATCAGCTATTCCTCTGTTTGCCCTTGGGTCTATTGCAGAATGTCGCTACGTCTCTGACTGTGGGGACCGCCGGCTGGAGAACAAGCGCAGGTAGTACGGTGAGTCGCTCGGCGAGCTGAAACGGCCGAAAACCTGCGCGATAATGGATTGCGTTTGCTCGTTTGACAGGTTCAGCGATGCGGAGAGCAATATCGAGGTGACGGCGAGACTGTCAGCGCTTCCAACTTCGACCACGGCAAGGCAGGTTAAAGATAGACGGACTTCCGCGGAGTCGGATTGATCTAGGACGAGGCAATTGAACGCCGTCGGTTCGCCTTGTTTGCTCAGATAGCTACGGATTGCCTTTGCCAGACCGACGCCAGCTTCATTGCCGTCGGCGGCATTCGCGCAAATTGACGCAAAGGCACTGGGCAATTCCGCCACGTCCATCGTGCGGTTTAGCGTTCTTGAAGTCGTGGCGGTTTCCACCTGGTTCGGTACCATTTGCGCGGCATTCTGCCATGCTCGAGAATCCAGAGTCCGGGTTTGGTCTTCGAATAGTTTCTGGACCATGGCAGAGCAAATCCTCTCCGCCTCGAGCGGTTGGCTGCTCTGCGGGCCGATCACCAGGAAAAGGCCCGCAGCTGTTTTTGCGAATGGGTTCATGTCTGCTTCCCTATGGAAGCGGGACCGGAGTTCGCCGGCACCGGGGGCGCGACAGAGCATCGGTAGTTCGCAAGGGCTTACCGGACCGCTCTATCGCATCCATGATGCGGGCGACGTTCGTCCAAATCCACGCTATTGGTTGGGTGCGCTGCTTTCGCGATCAAAGGCCTGACGATCAGACCTGCGGCTTGATGTCTTGTTGCGGCGTCGAGCCACCGTTGAAAAAGTTCTTGGCTTTCTTGAACTGGTCGGTGGAGTTCTTATTCACAAGCTCCTGGAAGTTTTCGTGATCGGGGCCGCCTTTGCGGATCCGACGGGTCTGAACGAGATTGGTGACCTCGGCATAGTCCATGTCGACGCGGACGTAGTGGGTCGACGAACAAGAGGATTTCAGCTCGAGGAAGTGCTCTTTGAACTCGATCTGCCGCAGAACGATTGCTCCGTAGTCGTAATATCCGCCTGCCCCATTATCGAGAAGGTAGCTCTGGTAGGTGCATGTCAGCGCCTTGTATCGCTGCGCCTTGCCGTTTGCACTGAAGGTGAGATTCCCCATTTCTGTAAGGAAGGACTGGAAATCCAGCAGCAACGATGCCCCGTCGGTAATGATCGCCTTGGCAATCAGCGAGAGGAAAGTAGCTGAGACCGACGTCCCGGCCACCTTTTTTGAAAAACTCTTCAGTTTTTGCCTGCCCATAGAGAGATCTGGAATGTTGCCAACAACATCGGTCCATGTGTTGATATCAAGCTTCTGTGCATCGATGTTCGCATAATGGGTATGCATGTAGTCGTTAATAATTCCTCCTATTGCCAGTAGATTGTCCTGATTCTCATTGAGGGTGCCGCTGTACGTCGGATCTTCGGTTTTTTGGCCGATGAGGTGAAACTGCACTGTCCCTTGAGCGTTGGCGATCGTGTCGTCACTGGGGGGCGCAGCATCTAACTGGGCCAAAACAAGGGGCTTGGCGTAGAAAAATGCGGACGCCGCCTCATAGTGTTCTTTGGAATAGCGCTGTTCATGCTGTTGAACATTCACTGAAAATGCGTTCGACATGCTTTATCCTCCTGCTGTGAGACATGAGCGTTGGTCGAGAGCTTAAGGTGCCCAAAGCGCGGAAACGCCTCGGAGATGAGATGATCTTTGCGTGCCCGCGTCGCCTTATACCAATTCGCTCCGGCCCCCACCTTTGCGTTAGACAGGCTTTTCTCTGCGCCGTATCATTTTGCGATAGCGCAGTGGCGAGAGGCCATGAAACGCCTTGAAGGCTGTGGAGAAGTTGTTGCTGTTCTCGTAGCTGAAGGATTCGGCGACCTTGGCGATGCTTTCATGCCCGTTACGCAACCGGTCAGCAGCCTCCGTCATCCGGTAGCGCCGTAGCCAAGTCATTGGCCCGCAGCCAAACGATGTCTCGAAACGGGTGGTGAGCGTTGTCCTGTTGGTCCCTACCATTCGCGCCAATTCGACGCGGGTGATCTGCTGATCGACCCGCTGCGCCAGCAGACTGCATGAATTCTGAACGATCGGATCGGCTGAGAAGAAAGGCGGGGTAGAACGCTGCGCGAACTGAACGATGCAGGCGGTAAGTCTGCGCAGAACTTCCTGCTCGGTGAGCGGCCACAACAGGTAATCGGAATACCCGTTGGAGAAGACCGCTTGTCGATCCAGGCTCTCTTCCAGAACCAGAGCCAGTTTGACAGGTTCGGGCGAGAGCTTCGCACGCCCGTGCTTGTCGTGAATCGGTTCGCGACAATCGACGATGACGATCTGCGCGGAGCGCCCTGCCCGCAATAAACGGTGATCAAGGATATCGATCTGCCTCAGAGAACTCGCGATTAGTGCCAAGGACTTGCATGCTTCGGGGTCCGAGCCAAGATATGCTGCCAGCATGCAGGCACCTCACAGACACCATGGGAAGCTGGCCTGTGGAGGGCTTGGCGCGGCCGAATGGCGGTCGAAGAGAGGCGGTTTTTGGCCTGTATATAGATGGCTGGGCGTATGATACCTTCTCGTCTGGCCCTGTTGCCTCGCTTCAAATTGTCGAAACCGGCACGGTTTCAATGCGCTGGCACAGCAGAGCCAGCTTCCCCTCCCAACGGGCGAGCAGGGCAATAAACTTTTTCCGTCATATCCTGACGATAGCCCCGGATTCGGATCACGTTTCTTGCCTAGGCGACTCATCAGTCACTTGCCTTCCCAGTTGGGATATTTTGCTCTGTTCCCGCCGCCGCGGCGACGGCGATCTCGTGGCGCAGCCAACGATGCTCCGGGTCGCGATGGGAACGCTCGTGCCAAATCAGCGCGACTTCATAGGGTGTCAATTGCACAGGCGGATCCATAATCGCTAGCGGCAGCAAGGCGGCGATCCTGGTCGCGACGCGGCGTGGTACAATCAACAGCAGATCGGTCGCCGCGATCGCCAACGCGGCCGTCAAGATGTTGGAAACCAACACCGGATCGCGACCCTGGAGATCTAACTTGACCAGTTCGTCATGCACCCGGCCGAAGCCGTCTTTGGAGTCCAAGGCAATGGCTGCGTGGCGCAAGGCCGCGAAGCTCTCGATTGTCCATTCCCGCGCCAGGGCTGGATGGTCGTGGCGCAGCAGGCAGGCAAACCGGTCGGAGTAGAGGCTGCGCCTCAAGTATCCGGGCGGCGAGGCGCTAATCTGCCCTATAGCCAAATCGATCTCGCCTAGCTCAAGCCGCCGCATCGCGCCGGAGAGAAGCGGATCGATGACGACGTCCAGATGAGGCGCGTGCTGGCGCAGCCGGGGCAGGAGCCGCGGCAGCAGGACCAGTCCTTGATGATCGGGCATCGCCATTATCGCCTTCGATCGCCAATTGGCTTGGGCAAGACTGCCGTTCACTATCCCGCGGATCGCATCCAGCACCGGCGGCAGCATTCGGCTCAAGCGTTGGGCCTGCGGGGTCGGAACCAGGCCCATGGAGCCGCGAACCAAAAGATCGTCGTTGAAAATGCCACGCAGCCTCCTCAACGCTCGGCTCATCGAGGGCTGGCTCAAGCCCACGTGTCGAGCCGCATGCGTGACGTTGCGGTGTTCCAGCAGCGCTTCGAGAGCAAACAGCAAGTTCAGGTCAATCGACGCCAGCATTTGCCGCTGCCGTGTGGCGCGAGGTTCCGCGACAAACGGCTGCGCCCGCTTTTTTGAAGTTTCGCGACTGCAAGCGAGCTCATCCACGGCCTTCTCCTCTTGTCTTAGTAAGCGGTGTGCTCGCGCTAAGCGTCAGCACATTCGGCATCGCTCAGCGAGGCCGAAATGCTGCCTGATTCACTTGGTCGCGGTCAGCCTCATGCTGGCGAAGCTAGGCCCAGGAACGCGGCAAAGCTCAGCGCTGATCCAGGCCTAACAGAAAGTCGTCGCACCAGCGATAGACGTTGTATTCGCGGAGCCGGCCGATCATCGCACGCCAACGATCGATCCGCTCATCTAACTGCATGTCCAGGGCTTCTTCGATGGCCCTCGCCATCGCTTCCGGATCGTAGGGATTGACGAGGATCGCTCCGCCTAGCTCTCTGGCTGCGCCGGCAAAACGCGAGAGCACGAGAACACCTGGATTCTGTGGGTCTTGTGCGGCGACATATTCCTTAGCTACAAGGTTCATGCCGTCGCGGAGCGGCGTGACCAGGCCGACGCGTGCCATGCGGTATAGACCGGCGAGCTCGCTGGGTCCAACGGACCGGTTGATGTAGTGAACGGGCATCCAATCGATCGTTCCGAGTTCGCCATCAACGCGCCCCACCCGCTCGGCGACGTCCTTTTGCATCGCCAGATATGCCGGTATTTCCGTGCGGGATTTCGGTGTGATCTGCAGCAGTTGCGTCTTGCCGATGCGGTGGTCGTTGCTCCGCAGGAAGCGGTCAAACGCGACGATGCGCTTCTCGATGCCCTTCGAATAGTCGAGGCGGTCGACGCCGATCGCGACTTTACAACCGGGAATCCTCTGAGAGGGCTCCTGCAGAGTCTCGCTGCGCGCCGCCTGCTCGGCCAGTCGTTCGAACTCGGCCGTGTCGATGCCGATCGGAAAAACGCCGCAGCGAAACACACGTCCATAGGCTTGGCACACACCGTTTGTGATGGGGTCCGGTAACCCCTGACGGCGCAAGCATTCGGCGAAGTTACTAAGATCGTCATCGGTATGAAAGCCGACGAGGTCATAGCACGAAAGCCCGCGTAGCAAATCATCATAGTGCGGTACGGTGAAGAGGATGTCCGCCGCCGGCCACGGAATGTGCAGGAAGAAGCCGATCTTATTGCCGCAGCCGAGGTTCCGCAGTTCTTTCGCAAGCGGGATCAGGTGATAGTCGTGCACCCATATGACGTCGTCGTCGCTGATGAGCGGCTGCAACAGCTTTGCAAACAGTCGGTTGACGCGCTGATATCCGGACATTCGTGCTTCGGAATACTCGGCGAGGTCGACTCGGCAGTGGAAAACCGGCCAAAGAACCCGGTTGGCAAAGCCGTAGTAATAGTCGTCCAAATCTGTCTGCGAGAGATCGGTAAGCGCATAATTGATCCCGCCGGCCTCCCGGCGTGAGATCGGCCCTGACGGGTCCTCCCCGGCTTTCACCTTCCCCGACCAGCCCATCCATAGGCCGTGCCTTCGCCGGAGCGCAGCGCTCAGCGCAATCGCCATCCCGCCTGGCGGCGGGGAACCATGCTCGTCGGGCAGCGAAACCCTGTTTGAGACTACGACCAGTCTACTCATCTCCACTCTCCTGCTCTCGGACATCCCGCCGTTCATGAAAGCTCCGCCCCCTGAGCGATCTGCACAATAAGACATGCAAGTTCAAAAGAAAGAATAGCATGGATCTAGAAACGGGATTGGAATTACATAAAGGGTTGATCATCATTAGTTTCCTATAGACAGCGGAATTAACATCAAGGCGAGTTGTGCGTCTGATCAATAAATCTCGACGAATCCATACGAATGTCAACTTTTCAGCGATTTAAATTGAAACAAAGCTGAACTGAATTGGAGCCACCGGGAGAGGAATTTGGGTGCAAAAGCGCTCCAGTGATGGTGCCAGAGGACCGGAGTGATACGAATCTCAGCGGGGATAAACCCGGTCTGCCGAACGAGTGGTCGCAGAGGACGGACAATCCATCAAAAACTAGCAGGCTTTGGGGGCACTGTTGCGCAGCAGGAACTCCGCATAGGACCTATTTGTCTGCGCTATTCCGCAATACGCCTGAAGAAGATTGTCCCACCTGCTGAGCGTCACTAATTTGACTGTTACCGCCCCCGGCAGCCCAAGCTGCAGTCAACAGGAAGTGACCATGAAGAACATTCTCATTGTCGGTCAGGACGCGTTGACGAGAGAACCGCTTATGGGCTTCTTGTCTAAGCATGAGTTTAACATCAGAGCGGTCGAAAACCGCCAGCAGGCCGCCAGCAATATGGCTTCTGAAGCGATTGATCTGGCAATTGTCGACCTGAGCTACGGCCGAGAGGACGGTTTGCAGTTCGTTCGAGATTTTGGTGCCAAGAGGGATCTTCCGATCATCATCATCAGCGGTGACTTCGTAGATGAGGCCGACAAGGTGATTGGCCTCGAAACCGGCGCTCGCGACTACATTACTAAGCCCTTCGGGCTTACGGAGTTCCGCGCCCGCGTGCGCGCCGCTATGCGCCAGCGGCCGGAGCGTGACCGAAACACCATCTACCGTTTCGATGACTGGCGAGTTAGCACCAAGCGTCGGAGCTTGCGCCGGGGAACGGATCCTGACGTCAAGCTCACCGCCGGCGAGTTCAACCTCCTGATGGCCTTTCTCAAGAACCCAGGTCGGGTCCTTTCACGTGAGCAGCTTCTGATGGCGACCCGTGTCTATGATCAGGAGGTCTACTACCGCAGCATCGATGTTCTTATCGTCCGCCTTCGCCGTAAGTTGGGGCAGGATAAGGCGCCGCGCCCGCAGTATATCCGCACCGAGCGCGGCGCGGGGTATATTTTCGACAGTGTCGTGAATATTGAGGAACTAAGGACGCGCCGTGGTTGATGGACGGCCAAGATCGCGCGGGAAGCCAACGTGACCCAGCACCACTGCAGGCGCTTCAGAATATCACGAATAGGGTCAGGCTTTGCCTTCATAGGAATGGCCTCCAGCCACCTGGGCACCTCGAACTACCGGCGTTTCGCGGACCGGTAGGGCCGCGCTGATTTCTGCGTGGACTGATGACGGCGATCGCTTCGGAGTTGGTTGTTGAGATTGCCGATTTTGGCATCGCGGTGGCGGTTTGCGCCGCCTTCGTCGTCATGCGGGCGCAGTTCGCCCCTGGTGCCATACGGGCGGGTGAGATTGTAGGCGAGATTGGCCATGCCAATCTTGGTCTGGCCCGCCCGATGCCGATCGTGCCCACGAACAAGAACTCGCGAGCAGCGGCTGTGGCGGCGACGTAACCTTCGGCCTTGCCGATCGCTTTACCAGTCGCCTTCGCCTGTACCATCAGACCGGCATATTCGCGCGAGGCATCCAGGTCGCAAGCCAAGACGCGATTTCAAATAAGGGGCCTCTCGCGGCGCCGACAAGGTTTCGGGATTTTCCGCTCCTCGCAGGTCGGTAGTGACTGTTGCATACGTGCAACTCAAGCGCGAAGAGTTATCTCAAGGGCAACACTATTCTTGAATTCGGCGGTCAGAATGCGAGTAATCAGCCAAACTCGCCCGATCGAGTCTTTCGCTACGGGCCACCAATCAACCTGGGACGCCCCTGTGAGTGCCGATACCATTGCTGGCGCAGTGAGCCGGGAGAGCCTCTCTTTCCCATACCTCCGCATTAAACCCGAGACCACTGTGCCAGCCCAGCGCCCTCCGCCGGCTGGCAGCAAGATGACGGCTGCCAAACGATGGGGCTCCGTGCTCTAAAGATAGAAAATGACGTTTGGCCTACTGCACACCGGGATTTTGCCTGTGATCGCTGCCACAAGCCATCGGTGGTCTTGGTGGTGACGAAACCGCATGCGTATGTTTGCCCGCTGTGTCTAGACGGCGATCCTGCCGAGCAAACTGAGCGTTTTGACTAACATTCTCGGCAAGCTTAGAAGGAGTGGTTCGCTCGATAACAACAAACCCCGAAAATACCTCGCTCATTGTCCGGGCCACGCGCTATCTGATCGTGGAATTTCCTTTCATGAAGAAAACAGCGGCAGTTTTTAATGAGAGATGAAGTAACCGATCTTTTAACTGAGTTGGCCCTTTGGGCGAATGTGGTGATGAAATCGGAAAGGGGCGATAGAATTAAAATTTGCGCCGCCTACGACGCCGGTCTGCAGCTAATCGCTGAGCGTACTACGCCCGGGTCTCCGCCCCGACCGGGCATTGAAGCTTGCATCCTGCAGCATGAGAAACTGAAGGCTGCCGAAGACATCAGCTGCGTAGGTTGGATACTGGCCGCGATCGCCACGCGTGTTGGGGAACGAGATCTTCCGAAATGGGAGGAAGCTCAGAAGGTCATTGGCGCCACGGTTCGGTTGCTTAGTCGCTACCGTCAAACTCGCGTTCATTGAAGCCATGGCCGCGTCGGCGGAATGGCATTACAAAGCTGTCGAGCATTCCCTGTAGCGTTGCACGGACGATGACGCCGGTAATTTACGGCTGTATGAACTGAGTGCCTCCGTCTCCGGCTGCGTCAGAAAACAGGTAAGTCAGTCGTTGTCGGGTTGGAAAAGAGGAAGGTCGCTGGAAAAGCGCGGCCAATCCGCCTTCGCTTGCACCACAGCCTGCCTTTTGCCAGCTCTTCAACCGTAACGTGCTATCAATCTCCTTGCCATGTGTCTTGAACGCCGAACTGTTCACGCCATTGGCGCCGCTTTGTCATCCCGTGCCCCGAAATGAGGCCGTCGTTCGAACGATATGC
>NZ_JAMYOL010000053.1:0-16670 GCF_040319815.1 Mesorhizobium sp. M0854 | reverse complement strand
CAAACCTCCTGTTTGCGCCATCGATTCAGATTCGCCGGCTTTTGGGTATCCCAGTATGCCGAGAGTCAGCATCAATGAGGTTTGGTATCACACCTTCATGACCGAACGCTCAGCGACAAGGGCACTAACCTGCTCGTGAATAGGACGGGCTAGATGCTGGACGAGCAGATCGCTCGGTTGGACAGCGAGGTCGCCAAGCACGCCGCCGTCCTAGGCCCTCCCGCTATCAGCGTCCTACCGCGAACTGCGACGTTATTTGATCAGCAATCCGCCGGGCACGAATCCGGCTTCTTTTCGGCAAGGCTGATTGGGCAGCGTGCCATATTCGGGCGCCGACGCTTGGGCAACAGCTCCGGGTAGGATTGGAAAAAGGATTTTCGAAGGGTATGCCTTTGAAGAATAAATGCGGTTGATCGAGGGAACGCCAACCGGCAGACTTCCGATCACCCGGTCGGGAACCAGGCCTGGCGCACCGATAGTGAGTTCGAGGCTATGTCCCTTCCGAACGACGTGTGCAATCGCTCCCAGCAATGACATTCGTATCTCGTAGATTTTGCCCGGTTCGAGCTTCTCGCTTTTGAGAAACTTTGGGACAATTTCCTCAACATTGGTGAGCGCCTCGTCAATTTCGCGAAATGACGCGCGCTGCAGGCCTGCTTGAAGGAAAAGCACGTTGCCATCCGGGTCGACATCTTTCAATGTCAACTCGAGGTCAGCATCGTTGCCCTGGTCGATGCTGAGAAATAGCGTTACTTCTGGCGTCCCAAGCAACGTCATGTCTAATGCAAATGGGGCCGTTCGATAATTCAGGACGCCCCTGCGCCAGAGCGAGCTCAAAGTCGATTGGAACGTTCCTGTGCTGGATGGTACTGTGAATTGCTTGTTGTCGCCGAATTGCTCGGTTCCTATCGGGTAAAGATACGCGCGAGAGCCTTCGTCGGGGCTGGGCCCGGGCTGTTCGAGTGAGAGCTTGGCGTCCGCGGTGAGATAGAAGGGCCGACGCTCCACTGAAGGTTCGGGCCAAGTCTCATGCGTCGTAGTCCAACCGACAACTGCTTTCTTGGGGTCTCCCTCGGGCTCCCTTACCTCCCAAAACACCTTTACCGGCGGTTCATTGTCTATCCCGTTCTTGATTCCCTTGACCCAACGATCCAGGAACCGGATATGCTCCGCGACGATCGGGGCATAACCCCTGTGTGCTGATCCGCTCGCGTGGGCTCCGTTCAACAGCACGAGCTTCTTGTTCCTCACGTCGGGCATATATCGCGTGAAAACTCGGGCACTTTCCTTAGTAGCGGCGCCCCACTCATCTTGGAACGCGGCGACGATCATCGTCGGCACAGTGATCTTACCTGCGACCTCGGCTCGGGAGGGAGATATTGTATCCCACCACTCGTCCTTGAGCGGATGCTGTCGTACCAAATCAACGAATGATGGATCCCAATCGACGAACCTATCGCTGCTGCGGTACTTGGCACATTCCGTATCGCCTTGGCTGATGCGCCATTCCGCGCCCTCCCCCTGCACGGCCTCGTTGCTAAATGCCCACTGAAGTATGCTGGGCTGTAGCATGCCGCCCAAATAGGCCATAGTATCGTAGCCATTCTGAAGGCCTGACGGCACGATGGCCCTTAGATGGGGCGGCTGCTCTGCCGCGACCCACATTTGAGTTGTTCCCCCATACGAATAGCCCACCATCCCTATATTGCCGTCGCTCCAAGGCTGTTTGGCGATCCACTCGACGACTTCCGCCCCGTGAACGCCTTCGATGCGGGACATGAATTGAGCCATGCCTGTTGAGCAACCTGTCCCGGCGGCGTTGGCGCCGACGAAAGCGTAGCCGGCATCGAGAAATGGCTTCACAACTTCGAAACGAGCCGCACTTGCTGTATAGCCAGTGTACTCAAAAACAGTCGGATAACGGCCGGATTTCGGGCGATAAGAGATGTACGCGATGCGCGTTCCGTCCTTCATCGTCACATAAGATATCTCACGCACGACGTCGACTTCAGAGAAATTCGCCGCCTGGCTGGCGCTGGAGCAAAACTGTTCTGTCATCGTATCCTCCCTCAAACTATTTGGTTGACTCATTTGGAAGCGTTAGCTCCGCGGCTTCCGCCTGCGCGGACCGCACGCTGCCGGTGACGACGCGCGCAGACCGGCTATCCGCTGGCAATCAAGGCACCCACTCAGATTCCACATTCAAGCAGGCGCACGTATTGACCCAGCCCCAAGGCTACAGTGGAGACTAGAAGGGCGCGCACGACGTCGTACGCGCTGGTAGCATGTTTACTCTTGTCGCAGAGAATTGGCACGAGGGCACCGGTGTGTCCACCATGTTCTTATGATGCAGCAATTTTTGTTCCGAAAGATGATAATCAATCCTGTTTGCCGTATGGTCGGATTTCGATCCCGACGGCGATGGAGCTCACAGTTCCTCGGGGGTTGTGACGCTTCGCTCTCCTGCCGCCCTGCACCGCAAGCTTCTGGCGGTCGTCCGGGATGATCTTGCGCCGGCTGATGTCGATGCCCGGTGTCGGCCCCGTCGTGTCGCTGGCCTACACCGCGACGATCGATCCCCGCCCGCTTCCGCAACTCCAAGGCGGTCGGTCCGAATTTGGGCCTGACGCCGGCGCTCCTGAATCGGGCGAAAGCCGCCGGGTGGGCGGGATCTCGTTATGCGGCGACGGCATGATGCGACCGTTGCTCTATGAGGCCGCGCGGATCCTGCTGACGCGGGTGACGAAATGGTCCGGGCTGAAGGCCTGGGCGATGGACGTCGCCAAGCGGCGCGGCCAGCAGAAAGCCATCGTTGCGCTCGCCCGCCGGCTGGCAGTGATCATGCATCGCATCTGGAGCGACGGCACACAGTTCCGCTGGACTAGGACGGAAATCACGCCGGTCGCCGGCTGAACAATTGATAAACATCGCCCCCGGATAGACGTCCGATAGACGGGGACGACACGAGTTCCACCCACCGGTGGAAAGCTGTCCTTCGCGGGACGAGGAGGAGGTGAGTTCGTCGACTGGCTTGGCTCGATTGGCCATCATCG
This sequence comes from Mesorhizobium sp. M0854, assembly GCF_040319815.1. NCBI lineage: Bacteria > Pseudomonadati > Pseudomonadota > Alphaproteobacteria > Hyphomicrobiales > Phyllobacteriaceae > Mesorhizobium > Mesorhizobium sp. M0854. The sequence continues at coordinate 13,617 of NZ_JAMYOL010000053.1, read as the reverse complement.
GCAATCAAGGCGCTCGACAGATTGTTCCACCATTCTTCTGAATCCCCATAGAGGGCAGGGCCAGAGCGCCGATCCCGGAGAGAAGCAAGGCCCCGCGAAAGACGTCCAATGCCGGCAAAGCGAAAAAGAACTAGGAGGCGCTTGACTTCAAACCGCCGAATAGAGAAGCCAGTCGGTGAAGGCTCCGCACGCCGAAACAAAGGGTTACGACGCCGGCAAGAAGATTGTCGGCCGAAAGCGACACATTGCCGTCGATACGGATGGCGGCTGTTGATGGTCAATCTCACCACCACCGATATCTCCGACAGTGCCGGCGCTCAGGCGATCCTGGGTGGTAATCCCAAGCGCTGGCCCTGGGTGAGCGGCAATCTCATCCGCCGAAACGCTCATCCGTGAATTTCAAAATGGACTCTCAAGTCATTTGCGAGTGTCGCAACGACGTAAAGCGATTCTGAGATGATGCACGTCATACGAAACGGAACAGCGATGACTTGTTTAACTCTTACTTAACATTCCCCCCGAGGTCTGAAATCAGGCATGACAAAGCGCTGATGCCTTGCACACCGCATCCTAACCTAGGAGTCAAAAGCCATGGCAAAAAGAGCGCTCATCCTGCTCGGGGGCAGTAACCGATGTCGGTCTGCTATACATCCAAGCGGCCCAGAATCTTGGTCTTCATCCAGTTGTCCTCTCGGCTGATCGAGCTTCTTACGACCGTCTTGTGAAAGGAACCGGGGCAATCCATATCGATACAGATAATCTCGATGCGCTGATCCACGAATGTTCCCGGCTGCATGCAACCTATGACATTGCCGGCATTACGTCCTTTAGGGAGGAGGCCTATGCGACAGTTGGCAAGCTCTGCCGGCATTTCGGTCTACCGGCCCGAACCCCGCACCGATTGAACGATGCTGCGCCAAATTCGCTCAGCGTCAGCTCCTCGCCGACGCCGGCGTTCCAATACCTGCGTATCGCTTGACAGCGAGTGCGATGGACATGGAAAGTTCTGCTGCGGAGATTGGCCTGCGGTGGTCGTTCAGCCAGCCACGGGCATCAGCAGCATCGGTGTCCGATTATGCCGCAACGCCGATGAGTTAGTCGAGCATACAATCTATCTGTTGGGCGGGAAGCACGTGTGGCGGTCCTCACCGAGGATACTGGTCGAAGAATTCGCACAAGGCGTCCATTACCTCGCTGAGATAATGGGAAACGAGGTCATTGGAATTGTGACCGCCGAGTTTGGGCCCGCACCGCATTTCGTCTATCATAAGTTGACCTTTCCGGCCCCGCTGACCGAGGGGGAGCATGAACGTGTCGCAGACGTTTCACTAAACTGTTTGAAAGCTCTCGGCCTTGGCTGGGGACCAACGAACATTGAACTCCGGTGGACCAAGCGTGGCCCGGTCGTCATTGAAGTCAATCCGCGTCTTTCTGGCACGCCAGATCCTCAAATGGTCAAGTTGGCTTATGGCGTCGATCTCGTCGCCGAGGACATCAAGATTGTCATCGGCGAGGAATCGGATTTGTGCAGAAGGCAGTCGCATACTGCGGCCGCGCGGGTTCTGGTTGCTGATCGCGATGGCACGCTGGATTGGATCGGAGATGACAGTCAGGCGGCGGCTATAGAAGGTGTCGCCTAGGTCAAATTGTATGTTGGATCGAAGACGCCCATCGTCAGAAACGGCGACGAGCGAGATTCGATCGGATATGTCATCGCCGCCTCGCCCAGCCGTGCTCGAACCGATGCGATACTTCAGGATGCGGTTGACTTAATCACTTGGTCCATCACACCGTTTCCGACTGACGAGAAATAGGAAATCTGCGCCCCCTAGTCTCCCGACGCTGGTGCACGGTGACCTGCCACGGAATTTTCATCCGGCTGCAGTTAGAGCTTCGGCGGGTTTTACGCCGTATGGCGCGGGTTGAGCAACGGGTGATCGGCGGAGCTGGTCGGGGTTGCGCAGCCGATCGTCCGTTGCGGTGAGATTGGCGGCATAGGCCGCAGGCATGATGTGTCCGAGCGCCGAATGTGGGCGCGATCGGTTGTAGTCGTCTGCCCATTCGGCGATGGTTGTTCGGGCATGGTCGAGGCCGAAGAACAGGGTTTCGTTCAGCAACTCGTCCCGCATCCGCCCGTTGAAGCTTTCGCACAAGCCGTTCTGCATCGGCTTGCCCGGCGCGATGAAGTGCCATTCACCTGATGATCCTACTTCTTCAAAGCTGCCGGATATGAGGCCAATTAATCGCGACACGCTTTAGTTTAGTGCCCATCCATAAACGGCAAGCTGCTGAATTTGTTGTAGAAATTGCGTTTTTCCCGCGAACAAAGCCCGGCGCTTTCAGGTACACTTTAGATCAAGCAACTGATTCTAAAGGGAAACCCGCAACCGCCGGAGCCGACAATGCGCCAAGAACGCACCCTCCAGGCGAGTATATTCGATCTGTTTGCCGAACACGAGATCGGTCGCGAATTGAAAGCCAAGTCGGGTTGGCTGGACGAGCATCGTGATCTGCTCGGACTGGTGGCTGGCGACCTGCGCCGGCACGGGGTCAAGGAAACCGGCCGGCGCGGCCTGCCGGCGGAGGCGGTGCTGGGCTGCGCGCTGCTCAAACAATACCGCCAGTTGAGCTATGAAGAGCTGGCGTTCCATCTGGAAGACTCCGCCTCGTTTCGGGCGTTTGCCCGGCTGCCTTGGGGCCGGAGCCCGAAGAAGTCGGTGCTGCACAAGACGATCAGCGCCATCCGGGCGCAAACCTGGGAGGAGATTAATCGAGCACTGCTGGCGAGCGCCCGGCAGGACAAGCTGGAAAGCGGCAAGGTTGTGCGTGTGGACAGCACCGTCACCGCCGCACTGATCCACGAGCCGAGCGACAGCAGTCTGTTATGGGACGCCGTCAGGGTGATGGTTCGGCTTCTGCAGGAGGCCGATCTCTTGGGCAGCGCCACCCTATGGCACGATCACTGCCACGCGGCGAAAAAGCGGGCCCGGGCGATAAAGTATAACCGCGGCCGCCCCAAACGGGTTCAGCTTTACCGCGAACTGCTCAAGATCACGTGCACGACCTTGGGCTATCTACGACAGGCGGCTGAGCGGCTGACCCCGGCAGCGGAGCTTGCCGTCGAACTTTGGCAGGCCCAGGTCCGCTATTACCAGCCGCTGATCGAGCAGATCATCGCCCAGACCGAACGACGGGTTCTGAATGGGGAGGTGGTGCCGGCCGGCGAGAAGCTGGTCAGCCTGTTCGAGCCGCATGCCGACATCATCGTCAAGGGCAGCCGCGACGTCGAATACGGCCACAAACTCAACCTGACCACTGGCAGGAGCGGCCTCATCCTCGATCTCGTCATCGAAGCCGGCAACCCGGCTGATAGCGAGCGGCTGTTGCCAATGCTGGAGCGCCACATCGCTTTCTATGGTGAAGCGCCACGGCAAGCGACGGCCGACGGCGGCTATGCCAGCCGCGAAAATCTGCGCCGAGCCAAGACCAGGGGCGTGCGCGACATGGCCTTCCACAAGAAAGTCGGCCTCAGGATCGAAGACATGGTCAAAAGCCGCTGGGTCTATCGCAAGCTCCGCAACTTCCGTGCCGGCATCGAGGCCGGCATCTCCTGCCTGAAGCGGGCCTACGGCCTGGGGCGCTGCACCTGGCGCGGGCTCGACCACTTCAAGACCTATGTCTGGTCCTCGGCGGTCGCTTACAATCTCGCCCTCTTCGCCCGCCTCAGGCCGACCTGACGCCATTCATCAGACCCGCGCTCGGTGGCACGCTGGCGCGCCCCGGCCGATACGCTATGCTCGCATGACCGCTGCAAACATTCTCGCTCGCCGACTGCATCCTCGTGCCATCACGCGGCGCAAAGCAGCATGGGTTCGGCGTCCAAACGACCCTTGAACGCTCGGAAAAACAGCTGTTTATGGATGGGCACTAGTTTAGGCATCAAGAACGAGAAAGCTTGTCTTGGCCCGTGAGACGCAGGGACAGATCTGGTCATTGGCCGCCTTTTCTCGGGCTGAGAGAAACACGTCGCGATGATCGGGTTCGCCCTGTAGAACACCCGTCGCGCAGGAACCGCAAACACCCTGACGGCATGAAGAAGGTATTTTGACGCCCTGCTTCTCGAGCACTTCGAGAATAGTCAGGTCGGCGGGTATAAAGAAGCTTCCCCCCGAGCGGGCCAAGCGAACCTCAAAGCTCGATTGTGGGCCAGCCGATGCCACCGGATCGGCGGAGAAACGTTCTATATGGACATCCGAGGCCTGCCAACTCGCCTTTGCTGTCGTCTGGGCCAAGTCCATAAACCCCTCCGGCCCGCATAGATAGAGATGGCCATCGGCAGGCGGGGCCGCGAGCAGTTGGACGAAGCGATCCTTTATAGCGGCCCGCTTCAGCCCAAAACGGAAATGTACCTGACGGGAATAGGTTGCTTTGGACAGTTCATGGCGAAACGGCGCCTGTTCGGCCGACCGAGCAAAGTAATGGAGCTCAAAACTTCTTCCTGTCTGTGCGAGGCGGTCGGCCATTGATAAGATCGGTGTGATTCCGATCCCTCCCGCTATGAGAAGGGTATGCGCCGCCGCTTCGATCAGGGGGAAGTTGTTGCGCGGCTGGCCTATTTCCAGCCGGTCGCCTGCCGACAACGTTTCATGCATGAACCGAGAGCCACCGCGAGAGGACCCTTCGAGCTTCACCGCAATTCGGTAATTGGAAGCGTCGTGGGGATCGCTGAATATGGAGTACGTCCGCGACAGACCAGGTTTCATGTGAACTTCGACATGAGAACCTGGAGCGCAGGGTGGCAACGTCGACCCACTCGTCGGACTGAGCACGAACGAGCGTACATTAAGTGCTTCTTCGCGTACGGCAGCGACGCGAACGTTAAGTGTGGGGGGTTGGGGGGCGGTTTTTCGAGCGCCGCCGAACGCGCGTGACCAAATACTCATCTCAAAATGCTCACTTACCACTGAGCCGTTTGCGCATTTGCTCGGTGGCCTCGGCAGTACCGTCATGGAACGAGCCAAACCACTTGTCCCACGGAACGTCCGCTGAGCCGTAATTACATTCGAAAAAACGATGATGGAGTTGATGGTAAAAACTTCCTAGCGCCAGCTGCTTTTTGTCGTGAGCGAGAAGCTCTTCGAAGCCCGAATGTGAGGCGAGCGGATTCAATACCTGTAAATGCATGTGGAACAGCATCAGAATTGGGTTGGACGGCACCACCACGTGAATGAGACACGAGGACAGGTACAGGACATGCTCTATGGGATGCATGGAGAACCCCGACCACGGTCCGGTCGCGATATTGCGGTGATGGAGCGAATGAACACGCTTATAGAGCGGTCCCCAATGCAGAAAGCGATGGGCCCAATAGAAGTGGAATGAAAGCCAGAACGGGGTCAGCAGGAAAAGAGCTACACCCAGAATCGGGTTTTGGGAAAAATTCAGCTGCGGTATGTAGCCATTGCTGAGCGCCCAGAAATACAGAACCTCGTAGGCGGTCCAGGTCGTGACACCGCTCGCAAGCGACCAGAACATATTGTCCCAGACCTGGTTGCTCAACGTGAACATCTTCTTGTTCTTGGCAAATTCCTGCGCGATGAATTTGCGCTTCTTGCCCTGCAGCTTGTAGGTGTGAAGATAAAGGTGCAGTCCGCCGGCGATGATCGTGATCAGCGCAAAGTTGCGCAGATAGATCTGGGCGATCCATCCGAACTCGAAAGTGGCGCATCGCTCGAGAGCGGGTTGAAGGTAGTTGGCGGTGAGAACGGCGGTGCCTAGGGTGACCATTGTCATCGACAGTTCGAGCCAGGATTTAGCAAACCACCTGAATATCGCGCTGGGCCGCAAGGGCCATTCGAACAACGGTGAATTCGGAATCGGCAAATTGGGATGCCAATTCCATTCCGCGCTCATCGGCGCGTCGTCGATGGGTACTTTGGAAGGATTGCGATCCATGACCGTTGCCTTTCCGGGATAACTGTCTTCTCGGTTTGACATGTCTTTCCACTCAAATTGCTCTCCCAAAAGACGCCGCCCGCGCTGATGGCGTTCGGTATCTGAAGCAAAGGAACGGTCGCACACAGGCGCAAACCTGTCCAATGTATCCTTATATTATTAGAACTTTTATTCCGATATATGAGAAAATTCTTGGAATTGCCAGAGCGCGTTCTTCTCGACCTAATCTGTCCCTGTCGTTCCGCCAACTTCAGCGCCATCAGCTTCTCGGCGGCAGATCTGCATCCGCGCTCCTCTCATCGAGTGAACGCTGGTTCATCATATTGTCGGTGATCGGTGGCGACCTTGAGGTTGGCCTTCAGCTACCGATCTACCGGAAAAACACCGATCCTATTAAACCCACCTACACCCCCAGACGACGGCGCAGCCGGCTTCGCGGCGCGTATCCGCGAGCTCACCGACGGCATGCCCGATCTGGTCGAGATCATCGAACCGCTGCTCGAGACGCGCGCCAAGCTGCGCCAGAATTTTGCCGCCCTGCACCGCAAGATTTTGACGATCGTCCGGGATGACGAGAATTGCCGCCGACTGATGTCGATTCCCGGTGTCGGCCCGGTCGTGGCGCTGGCCTACACCGCGACCATCGACGTGCCGGCCCGCTTCCGCAATTCGAAAGCGATCGGGCCGATTTTAGGCTTGACGCCGGTGCTCAACGAGTCGGGCGAAAGCCGCCGCATCGGTCGGATCTCGCTGTGCGGGGACCGCATGATGCGAACGCTGCTCTACGAGGCCGCGCAGACCCTGCTGACGCGGGTGACGAAATGGTCCTGGCTGAAGGCTTGGGCGATGAAAGTCGCCAAGCGGCGCGGCAAGCAGAAGGCCGTTGTCGCGCTCGCCCGTCGGTTGGCGGTGATCATGCACCGGATCTGGCGCGACGGCACGCAGTTCCGCTGGACCAGGACGGAAATCATGCCGGTCGCCGGCTCTCCTCGTCCCGACCAGCGTCCAGCATGCCGCCGTGCTCGTGCCCGTCAAGGGCAAGTCGCTGCGCGATGGCCCCTGCGGCCCCACCCTTGACGATCATTGCGCGCGGCGGCCAGTGTCGAAGCAGGTCGGGACGAGGAGAGGTCGCCCTATCGGCCGAACAAGGAGATACATAGGGAATGAACCAGAGGATCAAATGTGAAAATCATCGCCCCCGATAGAAGGGCGACACAGTTCCACCTACCGCTGGAAAGCCGTCCTTCGCGGGACGAGGATGAGGTGAGTTCGTAGTTCCGGAAGTACCGATCGCACTGGGCATCAGGACGCGGTAACAGATTGTTCCACCTCGTTCTTCTGAATCCCATGGAGGGAGGGCCAGAGCGCCGATCCCGTAGAGAAGCGAGACCCCGCGAAAGACATCAAATGCCGGCGAGTCGGAGAGCTCGAAAAGCGCTTGACCTCAACACGCCGAATAGAGAAGCCGGAACTGGTTGGCCGTCGCTCTTGTGCAGGACGTTCGGTCGGCGGCGAGATGCGTCTTCCAGGACTTGATGTGGTTCTCGGCCGCTCCGCGCCGGCAGTAGACATCCTGGTGGAGCGCCTTGGCCTTTCCACCGGCGAGGTTGGTGACGATGAAGCGGGTGTCAGCACCTTGGGCGCCGACCTCGACCCGCGCTATGATGCGCTCGACGCGGCTCCAGCTGGCGGCCCCATCCAGGAACTCCTTGAACCTGCGGACCTTGTTCGTCTTCGGTGACGCTTCAAAGCGCGCCGTCGTGCGGGCTTCCAGGTCCGCGACATGCTTGCGCAGGGTCGTGGTGGGCGGTACGCCGAGGATGAAGTCGACATCGTTGGCGCGGCACCAGTCGATGATCTGCGGGCTGCAATAGTGACCGTCGGCCCGGATCAGGATCCGGATGTTCGGCCAGTTGCTCCGGATCGCCCGCACCAGGCGGCGCAGGTGAGCGCGGATCTCAGCCCCACTTGGCCGGTCGCAGGATCGCGCTGACGAACCGTCCCGCGCCATCGAACACCACGATCGGCTGGAAGCCGTATTCGTCGTAGTGGGCATTGAACAGCCGCAATTGCTGGCCGCCGTGCACGGCGTCAAAGGTGTCGTCAATGTCGAGCACGATCCGCTTCGGCACCTGCCGGAAGGAGGCGCAGTAGAGGTCGACCACCGCCCGCCCATAACGACCAGCTCGCGCACGCCGGGCAGGTTCTCCAGCCGGCACATCGTCGATTGCGCGGCCAGATCCCGACCCGAAGGCAGCGCATCCTGGGCCATCTTGAAGACCGGATCGCAGCGCAGCCGATTGGCGTCATTGCCACCCTCGTAGCCGGCGGCAATCATCTTCATGCGAAAGCCGATCATGTCGGCCAGGCTGTGGACGACCTGGTCCGGGCAGCGCGGATCATCGATGCAACGCGCCAGACGGTCAGCTACCCAGCCGCTTTTCCACCTCGGCCAGAGCGAGAACCCCACTGTTGGTCGACAGCATGCCGCCGTCGAAACGCGCGACGATGGACTTGCCGCGAACGGATGACAAACCGGTCAGCGGCAGCGTAGGATCATTTCGCGGGTGTGGTCTCGGAAATGATTCGGATCGGCCTTAGCAACCAAATCCTACGTCATTTCAATGGTTTGCTCCACATCCGCCAACCCCCGTGAATTTTCTGGGCTAGCATCGTTCACATACTCCACACGGGCTTCGTCTTGTCGTCGGGAACCCGAACATATCGCAATAATGACAGCAAACTACCAGGAAATCATTGACCCGTGAAATGATGCTCCGCAGGGGCTGCGATTTTGGTTGGCGCCTGACATTCACAAAAGCAGATGTTCGTTGTTATGATCAAATTTCGGAATTCCCACTCTCATATTTCGAACCATCACTCTAATCCCCGGATTTTCAATGAAGCAAAACCCCAATCCAGATGGTCCATTGGACCGAGCATTTGCAATCCTTGATTTTGTAGCTACTCAACTCAAGGCAGTTACTGTGGCGGAGATTGCCAAGAATCTTGATCTGCCATTGCCGACAGCCCACAGATTGATTAGCAACCTTGAGTCCCGCGGACTGCTCCAGCGCGCGGCGGGCGCGAAACGATTCGTTGTCGGCAATAACCTGGTCGTGCTTTCGGGTAAAACCATTGGTTCAGCCTTTCGGACAGCACGACGCCATGCAGTTCTTCAGAATGTCGCCGAGGAAATTGGCGAGCAATGTGAAATAGGAGTCGTGCGAAACAATGTCGTTGTTTATGTCGACAGCGTACGAGTTAAAGCCCCGCAGGGACTGCAGTTTGATCCAGGGCATAGTGCTCCACTTTACTGTACTTCCACTGGCAAGATTTACATGAGCATGCTTCCGGCGAAGCCACGTGCGAAACTAGTTAGATCCTTGAATATGGAGCAGCATACGGATAGGACGATAACTGATCCGGATGCCCTTCTCTCAGTTCTAGAGCAAACACGCAGAGAAGGATGGGCGCGGACCAACGAAGAATCCGTTAAAGGCGTAGTTGGATGCGCCGTTCCTATTCTCGCACCTGGCGGGACGCTGATCGCTTGTCTCGGTGTATCCGTCCCAGTTGCTCGCGTCAGCTTTGACGACCTCGAGCGCTTCCGTGAGCCTTTGGTCCGAGCAGCAAAGTTGCTATCCGAGACCATCCTGCAGACCAGCAGCGACTTTACAGAGGGAGACGTCACTGACGCATAGCGTAAGGGCCGCAGACTGACAGCCTGGACTGCAAGCACGTCGTGAGTTCCTTCACCCGGGTGCAAACTTATATTGGTACACTTCCCGTCACAGCCGTCCAGAAGCCGCATGCCTCAATGAAAGTCAGCACGCCCATCACGCCGGCGTTTGCTTCACCCATGCGCGACGAGGCTTCTTCGAGTTGCCGACATCGCGAAAAATGCCGGGCGGCAAGAATGGCAAGCCGGTCTCCCCGATCGCGCTGGAGCGGGTCAGGCGCCTGGATGTGTTGTTCGAGATCGAGCGCGCGATCAATGGCCGGAGTGCTGACGAGCGACACCGGCGGAACGATCGCCCTTCTTCACAAATCCCGTCTCGTCGACGATCAGGACGCCATCCTCATCGCCCAACGCCTCCACCACATAATCGCGAACCTCGTCTCGGAGCCGATCAGCGTCCCAGTGGCTGCGCCCCAACAGCGACTGCATCCGATAGGGCCGCTCCGCTCCGGACTGCTCAGCCATCAGCCAGCCTGTCTTGCGCTCAATGCCGGAAAGAAGGCCGTCAAGGAAATCTGCGCCCGTCTACCGCAACTCACGACGAGGAAGCACCCGCCCAACCCGCGCCTTCAGCACTGTGAGCTCCTGCTCCCAAGCCAACAACGACCCTGACCACGAAGCGACAGACATGGTTCCCTCCATAACCTGTCGAAATGAATCAGAAAATCAAATGATCCGCAGCTGTAGTATTAGCCGCCCGATCAAACATCCAGGCTGGAAGAGAGGCTGCAACGGAAAACCTCTCCACCAGCCTTCTCGCACCTCATGAATATGGGCCAGGCTCCCGGCCCAGGATGCCACGGGTAAAAAAAGCTCGTGCTCCGCGATCCCGTGGGCGTTCTGTCGCCGTCTTGTACAACGATGAACGTCCGCATGAGGCGATCGGGCACAAGGTGCCGATCTCGTTGCTCAATCCCGATGGCGCCGTCAGCCCGCCATCGTGAGAAAGCCGGGAAACTCTACCTTCCGGCGGTCCAGAGAATGGTATCGGAGCACTCTCTTCCGAGGTCCTGGAACCGATCAACTACATGCTCAGGCGCTCGGCCGACTTCGCCCGCTTCGTCGACGACGGTAGGATTTGCCTCAACAACGCCGCCGAAAGAGCGTTGCGTGGCATTGCGCTGGGAAGGCGCAACTGGACCTTTGCCGGGTCCGAGTGGGGCGCCGACCGCGCCGCCGTCATGCTCACCTCATTACCACCGCACGCCTCAACGGCGTCGACCCGAAAGCTTGACGTCCTCGCCCGCATCGGCGTTCTTCCCGCTCGCGTCTGCATGACCTGCTGCCCTGGGATTGCCATCGTCTGCGCGACGCCGACAAGTCCGCCGATCTGCAAGCCGCCTCACCTTCACGCAACGCCATCATAGAGCCCGCCGCGCCCTCGCGCGCGCAACAATCATACGGCCTCCGTCGATGCGTACGCATCTTCCTCCGACGACATATTTTCTTCCTTTCATATGCGGGAGCGTCGTGCGCCAATGCTCGCGGTTGCCGCGTGCGATCGGCGAGATCTGCTGATGGTGTCTTATTCTTTGAACTGCTTTGGAATCACCGATGATTGATCGAGTTACACAGCGGGCTCGCCAATTTCCCAATGTCGAGCGGTATCCGGGACGTCAGTTGGACCTACCACTACCCTGTTGCTCACCCGGTGCGTGCAACCCTTATAAAGTTAGTGGGTGTCAAAAAACTCCTGGATCTTCGCTGGATCGGTTGTCTTGGTCAACGCCAACATCAGCAGGATGCGGGCTTTCTGCGGATTGAGCGAGTCAGCTGTGACGAAGCCGAGCGTGTCATCGTCAACTTCGTCGTTACGCTCGACAACGACGAAATTGACGCGCGATGCACGGACAAATACCAGTCCCTGCTTCACTGCTTCACCAGCGGCCACCCGGAGCGGCTTCGGGAGGTTACCGTTGCCGGTCCCGGCCCAAACCACGCCGTCGTAACCAGACGCAGTCGTTGCTTCGAATATATCCGGGGTCACACCTGCGTAGCTGTAAAGGATCGCAACGCGGGGCAAGCTGCTATTACTGAAGTGCAGTTTACTCGCTGATGTGTGCATGCGCGTCGGCATACGATAGAAAAGCGGCTTCCCAGCTCTAACATAGCCAAGAGGGCCAAGACCTGGCGCCTTAAACGCGTCCAAATTGGATGTCGTCTTTGTCACATCGCGCGCCGAATGAATTTCGGAATTCAGCGTCACGAGCACGCCTTTGCCCTTCGCGTTAGGATTACAAGCGATGGCTACAGCATTGGAAAGATTCGCTGAGCCGTCAGCACCCAAGGAATACGGTCGGCGCATGGCTCCAACCACAACGACCGGCTTTTCACTCTCGACGACAAGATTAAGGAAGTATGCTGTTTCTTCCAAAGTGTCCGTGCCATGCGTAACCACCACGCCTTGGATGTCGTCTTCCGCTAGGGCGTTATTGATTCGCGATGCCAGTTTTAGCCAGACCTCGACTGAGATATTGGAGCTTGAGATCTGAACGATCTGCTCCACCAATATGGAGGCCATATTCCGGAGCTCGGGGATTGCATCGACTAAATCGTCACCAAGCAAAGTCGGATCTGTTGGTGATGTTTGCGCGATCGAGCCTCCCGTTGCGAGAACAAGGATTTTTGCGGGGCTAGATTTCATTCTCTTCTGCCTCTAGGAGTTCACGCTGGGAGGGATGTTTGGCATCTCATAGTCCACCGGCAGAAAGACGAAGTATGGCCGATATACGCCTGCCGAATTCGTTAATGGGGCAACGGGGCGGTGTGCTTGGCCCGCCCCCCGGAAACTTAAGTTCTATCGAATACCGCTCACTCGCCTACGTGAAATCGCGTGGGATCACCTTGTCAAATCTCCTCTCGAAGACCTGACTATCGTCTCCAAATCCCGTGACGGAGGCTGAGAGAATCCAATCATAAACTGTGCATGCGCGGGTTGCGACGGTTACAGTCCGAATACTCCAGGCCACGCTGGAGTTTGACATTGATAGTTGAGGTTCCTTTCACGGAAAGTGGGTCCTTTTTCGGTAATCGACCACACTTCGTCGCGTACGTGCCTTCTTGCAAGGCCATCGTCTGCCGGGAACAGATTGAGACCCCAATCCTCATGGATGGTGGTAAGACGTTACCCCTGTCATCACATCACGTTTAAAAAACCGCCGAATCTCACCTGGTTCTATCTCTAGTGTCTCCGGCAACGGGTTCGGATCAGCTGGTTCGGGGACGGAAATTAGCTTATAATCACCCAGTTTGGGATAGCTAACTCAAGGGTCGACAGATCGATCGCGGCACCTTTGTCCGTAGGAGGCGGGATTACCATTGGCCAATATGCCGTCGAAAGCGAGAGGCGTATGCGATGTCCCGGGAGAAAACGATAACCCATCGCATCGATCGTCAATCAAATCCTGGTCTTCTGGCCTTTCACCATGGCCTTGGGCTCTGTATTCGACTCGCGGTGAGCTAGGTTGAGCAATCCAATACTTACGCGAGTAGCAGTCCCATCTGGATGTATATCAATGATCCTGCCGCAGAGGTTGCCGATCTCAGCTTCGGTCGAGACCTCTAGCAGGCTGATGAAAAAGGCCCTCGCCACCGGACCGCAGCGATGATTCACTGGCTCCGAAGGGATTCGGAGGTGACGAGTGCGCGGCGGCGACGATCGAACTGGCGAACTTTTCAGCTACGTGGACCTTGAAGTCCGGGTTCGGCGCAATCACCCATTGCGGGCGATCCGGACGATCGTGACTGAAGCCCTGTCGACGCTGGAGCGTGAGTTCGCAGCGCTATATTCGCGGATCCGACGGCCATCAATCCCGCCGGAGAAGCTGCTGCGGGCGATGCTTTTGCAGGCGTTCTATTCGATCCGCTCGGAGCGGCTTTTGATGGAACGGTTGGAATACGACCTCCTGTTCCGCTGGTTC
>NZ_JAMYOL010000052.1:0-17142 GCF_040319815.1 Mesorhizobium sp. M0854 | reverse complement strand
CCCTTCCGGATCGGGAAAATCAACGCTGATCCGCTGCTTCAATCGGCTCGAGGCGCACCAGGAGGGCGAGATCACCGTCAACGGGCGCAACACAAACCCACTCGACTCGCTCGTACTCTCCATTACCAAATTGAACGCAGCCCAAGCCTACAATATCATTCCCGATCACGTCGAAATGGGTGGCACTGTCAGGACCTTCTTACCCAGCCTGAGGGACTTCGCCGAACGACAGATGCCTATCAACATCAGATCGCGCTTCAGGAAATGGTCGAAGCGGTCCACGTCTCGAAAGAGCGGGTCGAGCGACTTGAGGCTGTGATCGAGGAGTTCTTCCGACCTGGTCCCTGGCGCCGATCGTGCGGGCGCTGCAGACCCTGAGGGGCGTAGACCTGATCGTTGCCGTGACATTCGCCACCGAGGTTGGCGACGTGCAGCGGTTCGAGAGCCCGCGTCAAACCCGGCTGACCACCCGCTATCGAATATTGAGCGGACGAGGCAAGAGGACAACGGTGGTGTGCACAGCGATCGCCCGTGAGCTGGCCGGCTTCATGTGGGCTGTTGCAAGGGAGGCGCAGGCGATCAGATCGTAGACCGCTGCGACGGCTTCATCTCGCGCATGGGCGGGGGCGGGACACGGCAGGGGAATGCCCGTCAGACGCTTTGTGGCCGGCAATCTGGCCGACGCCCGCAGCAAGATGTCGGACCCTGCCATTCGCATCCATGTCGTTGACAGGTTCTCAAAGCTAAAGCCGAAGGAGCCTAAATTTGGTCGCACCCGACCGGGCTGCGCAACCCCTGACCAGCTGACGCCCGGTCGGGTGCTCGCGCTGGAGCCAGGTGCAGCGTCACTGTCGCATTTCTAACTTGGTGGCGATGTCGCGTCTCCAAATCGCTTTGACGCGCTGGCCTGTGACGTTTGAGTTGGCGCAATATCAGGTGTTCACACGTTCGTTCTATTCTTTATGGCGACGGAGCTTTTTTTGGACGGACACTGGCCATCTTGAAAGACGATGGTACCAGCCGGGACATTATATTGGCAAACCCAATGCTACGTGACGCATACTTGGCGCGTAGCGGAAAGAACGCATGTGGTCGCCAACGCGGTCCCATAGAGATCGAGCGAAACGAAGTGCAGATCAAAGATGTCTTGCTCGCGCCTGGCAACGGCGCATTTTTCTATGACGATCAGGAAGCCATTAGGTCCGGCGCAATCCAGGACGGCTTCATCTATATCGGCGCACCGACAACGCCTGGATTCGAGTCGATTCGCATTCCAGCATCTTCGCTCAGCGTCGGGCTCGTCCTTACCGACGACACCGTTGTTTGGGGCGACATGATGAACGTCCAGTACTCTGGTGCCGGTGGACGCGATCCTCTGTTCGACACCAATCAAATCTCAGATTTAACGTCGCGCGTTGTCGCACCGCGGCTCCTTGATGTCGATGCCTCTCGGTTTCGTAATTCTTGCGCAAAGGCTTTTGAACCCGTCGAACATCAGCGGTTACCGCTGGCTGTTGAGTATGGCGTGAGCCAAGCTCTTCTTCGCGCAGCCGCCCATCTTCACCGTACGACGATGGCGGAGATCGTATGCAGTGAATTTAACCTGCCGCTGCCGACATGCAGGGTTCCGATTTACTGCCAGAGCGGTGACGCTCGCGAAATCAATGTGGACAAGATGATTTTGAAGGCCGTGGATGTGCTCCCGCACGGCTTGATCAACTCACGGCAGAAATTCGGCGTCAACGGCCAAACCTTCGTGGAGTTCGTAAAGTGGGTCGCAACGCGCACGCTCGAAATCGGCCGCCCGGGATATCATCCGGTGCTGCATTTTGATGTGTATGGCTGGATCGGCCTGGAAATCGGCATGGAGCCGCAACGGATTGCCGACTTTATCTGCAGGGTTGCCGAAAGTGTACCCGGTTTTTCACTTAACATTGAATCGCCGGCGGACTTTGGTTCCACAGAAGCTCAAGTCGAGAACTACGCCCGGATCGTATCGGTTTTGGACAATCGGGCTTCCAGCGCTCGCATTGTTGTGGACGAGCGGTGCAATACGCTTGAGGACGTCCGGCGCTTTGCCGAAGCGAAGGCCGCGCATCTCGTGCAAATCAAGACTCCCGATGTCGGCTCATTGGCCGACACGGCGCGCGCCGTTATCCTCTGTAAGGACAACAAGGTGGGGGCGTATGTCGGGGGAAGCTGCACCGAGACGGATCTCTCTGCTCAGGCTTCTGTCCACGTGTCCGTGGCAACCCAGGCCGACATGATGCTTGCAAAGCCCGGAATGGGTGTCGACGAGGCATTCTCAATTGTTGGGAATGAACAAAACCGGTTGCTGGCGATGCTCAACTGTCGTCGGGCTCAAACCGAAACCGTTGGATGATAAGCGCGGTGTGTCGCCATGCAGAACTGCCTTGAGGGGATCACCGTCGTTGCTGTGGAGCAGGCCGTGGCCGCGCCTTATGCATCGTCTCGCCTTGCGGACGCGGGCGCCAGAGTCATCAAGGTCGAAAGGCCCGATGGGGACTTTGCCCGAAACTACGACAAGCTGGTGCGGGGCCAGAGCGCCTACTTCGTCTGGCTCAACCGGGGTAAGGAGTCGGTTTGCCTGGACCTAAGGTCGGAGGCGGACTGTGCCGTCCTGGAATCGCTCATCGCCGCTGCTGACGTCTTTATCCAGAATCTGAAGCCGGGGAGCATCGAAAAACTGGGTTTCGGGTCTGCCGATCTCCGTGGACGCTTTCCGCGGCTGATCACCTGCGACATCTCTGGTTTCGGGGAGACAGGGCCGTATTCCCACTTGAAGGCTTATGATCTCATCGTTCAGGCCGAAACAGGTCTGTGCGCGATCACCGGCACCCAACAAGGGCCTGCACGTGTAGGGGTATCGGTTTGCGACATCTCGGCAGGGATGACGGCACATAGCGCCATTCTTCAGGCGCTCTATCACCGCGAGGTCACCGGCGAGGGCGCCAGAATTCAGGTGTCACTGTTCGATGCCGTCGCCGACTGGATGAACGTGCCGGTTCTGCAACATGACTATACCGGCTACCACACGGTACGCGCGGGCGTGAAACACCCGTCTTTGGCGCCATATGGCGCCTATCGCTGCGCCGATGGCAAAGACGTCATCTTTTCGGTTCAAAATGACCGTGAATGGGTAGATTTCTGCGAGAAATTCTTGAAACAGCCGGAACTCACACGCGCACCCGGTTTTGCTGATAACATGGAGCGCCTCGGTCACCGTGGGCAACTTGATGAGATCATTGAAAGGCGCTTTTCCGAACTGTCCTGCCATGAAGCCATGGGGCAGCTCGAGGCCGCCGGCTTGGCATATGGCCGACTGAACGAAGTGGCGGATGTGTCAAGGCATCCACATATTCGCAGGGTTGAGGTTGGAACACCCGAAGGAACCGTCGAGACGATAGCGCCGGCGGCGATTTTCAACTCCAAGCACCCCTCGCTGCGCCCGGTTCCGGCTCTTGGCGCTCACACCGAGATTGTCCGGGAGGAGGTTCTGGGGCGTTTGCGCGCGAGAGCCGCGTCAGCGTGAGCACGCATCTCGATAAGGTGAGCGCGAACGCGATTTCCAAAGAGCCTGTGTACCTCGAATCATCTCGGCACGCTGGCCGCCGCGCAAGGTCACTGCCGCCGCCCTCGCTAAAATCGGCCGCAGAGGCGACTCCATGATCAAGGATACCTTGGCGGCCGTTGAAAGCGTGATGTCTGTGCCACGCTGGAGATCCCTGCTCTTCGTTCCCGCTCACGTTCCGTGCTTTGTGGAGGCGGCCCATGAGCGCGGGGCAGACGGCGTCATACTCGACCTGGAGGACTCCGTTCCGCAGGATCAGAAGGATGAGGCACGGCGGCGGCTTCCTGAATCCGTGGCAAAGGTGGGCCAGAAGGGCAAATCGGTTTTGGTCCGCGTTAATCGTGGTTTGCGCGCCTTGGCGGCCGATCTCGATGCAGCTGTTCTGGCGGGTGTTGACGCACTTGTTCTTCCGAAGACGGATTCGGCAGAGTTGGTGTCAGAGATCGCGAATGCGGTATCGGAGCTTGAACGAGAAAGAAATCTTCCGCTGGGACGCATCCGGTTCCTTGCCCAGATCGAGACCCCGGGCGCCTTGCAAAGCCTCGCGGCCATTGCGTCGGCGCATCCAAGGATGGTCGCAATGGCGCTTGGTCCTGAGGACTTCAGTGCCGCTGTTGGCGGCGCCCCGGAATTCGACCTTCTCTTGACGCCGAACCTTTCCGTTCTGTTTGCCGCCCGTGCCGCCGGGCTGCTCCCGCTAGGCTTCATAGGAAGCATCGGCGAGTTTTCGGACACTCATAAACTTCGTGAAGCCGCGGCGCATGCGCGGCGCCTTGGCTTTGCCGGAGCTTTGGCGATCCATCCGACACAGGTGGCCATATTCAATGAAGCTTTCTCGCCAAGCGAACAGGAACTCGAGTGGGCCCGTTGTGTCGTCGCGGCGGAAAACGATGCCGCCACGCGTGGACTCTCTGCATTCTCATTGAATGGTAAGATGATAGATCCGCCAGTGGTTCGGCGCGCCCACGAGATACTGGCTCTCGCCAACAATAACTGACCTGCCTTTAATCAGTAGCCGGACAGGCGCTGGTTTTCGATTCATGGCCCGACAGTTTTTTACTTGTCGACCATCTCGTTTCGAGATAGATGTGAAACACTGGGGATCATGCCCGGTTGGATTTGTTCATCGTGGACATCAGGCAGTTAAGATACTTTGTCGGCGTAGTCGAGGCAGGCAGCTTCACGAGGGCAGCTGCGATCCTGCACATTGCTCAAAGTGCTCTAAGCCTGCATGTGCGTCAACTGGAGGAAAGCTTCGGCACCCAGCTGCTGGTACGCGACAGGACCGGCGTTAGTGTCACGGCGTCCGGTGCAAAATTGCTTGAGCGCGGTCGGAGCATCCTTAAGGAAATTCAACTCACTGAGACGGAACTGACCAACACGGTGGCTGCTCCTTCCGGAGAGGTGACCATCGGCATTCCGTCCGGAGCCGCTCGCGTCCTTAGCGGTCCCCTGCTTGAATCGGTAAGAAGCGAATTGCCGAGGATCTCGCTTAAGATGATCGAGGGCATGACGGGACCTCTGGAGGAGTGGATGGCTGCTGGCCGCTTCAATCTGGCGGTCCTGTACCGCACTGCCGAGAGCGTGGGGCAAATGACGGTGCTGGCCCGCGAAGAGTTTTGCCTGGTGGTGCCGCCGGGTGAACCGCCTTTCGAAGATTCGATACCGCTCGCCGACCTGCATGCGTTTCCGCTGGCGGTTCCGATGCGCAATAACAATGTCAGGCGTTCGGTGGCTGATGTCGTTGCGCAGCACGGTTGTGTGCTCGACGTCAGATTCGAAGTCGACTCCCTTTCTACGATCATCAATATGGTCATGGAGGGAAAGGCGTATTCTATCCTTACCCCGTCGGCCATTCAGAAAGAAGCCTCTCAAGGGCAGGTCCGAACGGTGAAAATCATTGATCCCGTAATTACCCGATCCGTTGTCCTTGCCGTCAACCCGAAAGATGAGCGCTCTCCAGCCGTCTCTGCCGTCCGCAAGCTGATCCCCAAGGTCGTCAGGACATTGATCGACAGCAGGCACTGGTCAGCCACGGTTCCGGACCGGGCTTAAGCACATCCTTCAAACCAAGTTCCGGTTGCTACCGCTGCCTCAGCCGTATCAATCTGTATTCGAGATGGTTTTGGTCGATATTCCATATTTGACCGGGCGTGACCATCGCGATGAAACTGCAGAGAAGCGAGCCCATGGTCCGGATATCGGCTGGTCTCGCACTGGCCGGAATTCAGTCACGCGGAGCATGCGATGTCCAACGCCACGAGCCATCACCTTTTCATCAATGGCAGGTGGCGAGCCGGTAGTGACGGAATTACTCTGCCGGTAACCAACCCGGCGACAGAGAAGGTATTTGGCTCGGTGGCAGCGGCTTCAGCGTCGGATCTGGATGAGGCCCTCGCTTCTGCAGAGCAAAGCCGCCGGGCTTGGTCCTCACGGCCTGCAAAGGAGCGCGGCGAGATCCTTGTGGCGGCCGCCAGGATCCTGGCAACGAAGGTAGGAGACGCAGCCAAGGATTTGTCGAAAGAACAGGGCAAGACGATTGCCGAAGCAACAGGTGAGTACGCACGGGCAGTCGAAACGCTGGAGTGGAACGGCACACACGCCGAAGAATTGTCGGCCCCAATTCCACATGGCCCAAACCGAATGATCGTCCCTGAGCCCCTCGGCGTGGTCGCTGCCTTCACGCCGTGGAACTATCCCGCAGTGCTTATCGCCCGCAAGCTTGCCCCAGCGCTGGCGGCAGGCTGTCCTGTGATCCTCAAAGGGGCTGAAGAGACACCAAGCGCGGCTGTCCACTTCGTCGAAGCCTTGCGACAAGCGGGTATCCCGGACGGCGTGGTCAATCTCATCTTTGGCGTGCCGGTGCAAATATCCCGGCATCTCCTCAACTCGCCGCTCGTCAAGGTCTTAACTTTCACGGGCTCTACCGAAGTTGGAAAACAGCTCGCCAAGCTCGCCGCGAATAACTTGCAGCGGTGCGTCCTCGAACTCGGTGGGCACTCCCCGGTCGTTGTATGCGAGGATGCCGACCTGGCAACGGCCATACCGGCAATTTCGGAATACAAGTTCGAGTGCGCGGGCCAGAGCTGCAATGCGCCCAGCAGGATCCTCGTCGCGCGGCCTCTCTATGAGGGATTTCTGTCCCGGATGACGGAAGCTGCCCGCAAGATCAAGATCGGTCCACCGGATGACCCGGCAACGGAGATGGGTCCAATGGCAAACGCGCGGCGAATAGAGGCCATGCAGCGTCTGATCCAGGATGCCGTCGATCGCGGCGCCTGCATCGAAACCGGCGGCATTCGCCTCGACCAGCCGGGCTTTTACTGGCCGCCGACCATCCTGACAAGGGTGCCAAAGGATGCGAAAGTGCTTCATGACGAGCCGTTCGGGCCGATCCTCACCGTCGCACCGTTCGGCACGATCGAGGAGGCGATCGAAGAAGCCAATGCCACCGAGTTTGGCTTGGCCGCCTACTTCTTCACCGGTCAAGCCGATGCGAAACGGGCGCTGATTGGCGGTCTTGCGGCGGGCGCTGTCAGTGTAAATTATCTGAAAGGCGTTTCCACAGATGCACCTTATGGTGGCGTCAAACAAAGCGGCTATGGATATGAAGGGGGCGAGCAGGGATTGCGGAGCTTCCAAAGCTTGAAACTGGTCAACGGGCTCGGGTCATTTGGATGAGATTTCGTGAATAAAAAAACGCGGACCATTGCCGGCAAGGATATCACAAGGAGCGTCGCCGACGCCCTTCAGTACATCTCGTACTACCATCCGCCCGACTATATCCGGTACCTTTCGCAGTCATACACGCGCGAACAGAGCCCGGCGGCGAAGAACGCCATCGGTCAGATCCTTTTGAATTCGCGGATGGCGGCATTTGGACGCCGGCCGATCTGCCAGGACACCGGCCTTGTCGTGGTCTTCGCAAAGATTGGTATGTCCGTCCGCATCGAGTCAACCGCCAGCTTCACCGAGCTCGTGAACGAAGGCGTGAGATGGGCGTACTTAGAACCAGACAATCCTCTGCGGCCATCGGTGGTCACTGACCCCCTCGCCACCCGGGTCAACACGCGCGACAACACGCCGGCTGTCGTTCACATCGATCTCGTGCCCGGCAACCAGATTGAGATCACCATCGCCGCAAAAGGCGGCGGGTCGGAAAACAAGGCCCGTTTCACCACCCTGAACCCCAGCGCGTCCGTTGCCGACTGGGTGGTCGACACCGTTTCGACGCTCGGCAGCGGATGGTGCCCGCCCGGCCTGATCTCGGTCGGCATCGGTGGCAGCGCTGAAAAGGCGATGCTGCTGGCCAAGGAGGCCATGAACGAGCCCATCGATATGTCGGAACTGATCGCCAGGGGGCCGTCAAGCGCGGAGGAGTCGCTGCGGATTGAGCTTTATGAGCGGGTTAACGCGCTGGGCATCGGCGCCCAGGGCCTTGGTGGTCTCACGACAGTGGTTGACGTCAAGGTTGCGACTTATCCTACCCATGTGGCGTCCAAGCCTGTGGCGCTCATTCCGCAATGCGCCGCCAACCGGCACCTGACGTTTATCTTGGACGGCACAGGACCGGTACAGCTCCAACCGCCCGACCTTTCCGACTGGCCCCAGATCGGTCATGAGGACTTGCACACAACCCGCGTCCGTCGGGTCAATCTCGATGCGCTCACCAAGGAAGAGACGGCATCGTGGCGCTGCGGAGAAACCCTTCTTTTATCCGGAAAGATGCTGACGGGCCGTGACGCCGCCCACCAGCGCATGGTCGATCTGATCGATGCCGGCAAGGCGCTCCCGGTCGATCTGCGGGGACGCGTGATCTACTACGTCGGACCAGTCCGCGCGGTGAAGGATGAGGTCGTCGGGCCGGCTGGCCCGACAACCTCCAGCCGCATGGACGGTTTTACTGACAAGATCCTCGCCGAGACTGGGCTATACGCGATGGTCGGCAAAGCGGAGAGGGGCCCGGCGGCCATCGAGTCGATTGTCAGACACAGAACGCCCTATCTCATCGCAGTGGGTGGCGCTGCGTACCTGATTTCCAAGTCCATCAAGGCGGCGCGGATCGTTGCCTTTGAAGGCCTGGGCATGGAAGCCATCTATGAATTCCAGGTGCAGGACATGCCGGTCATCATGGCTGTCGATGTTGAGGGAAACTCCATTCACAATTCCGGGCCCATTGAGTGGCGTAAGCGCATGGCGGCCGACAGCATCGCCCGCAGCATCGGCGTTTGAGTCTTCCGGCTGGGCGATCCGGCCAGGCTCAATGTCGCGACATCGGGCCGGGCCGGACTCTGGGCCGTAGCGGCAACACGGGAGGCATTTGCGGTGCCTAGGCTCCTCGGCGATTCAAAAAAGAAAGGCCTTCAATTCATCTCGAAGCCAAATGCGCCGATATAAACACTGCATCGACCATGCCGTCCACGCGATCGATGCTCGGGAACTGTCGAGGGTGCCAATCAGGTAAAATAGCGGAGATTCAAAAAATGCGCTGTCTATTTCGACGAGGTCTCTGCCGAAAGGCGACTAAACCTCTCCAGTGCGTCATCGCCCCGTTAGGCGGCGGGGCGATAGCCAACTGCTTCTAAAGCCTTTCCATGGTTCGAACTCCCTCACCTGACTTTCGACAACCCCACTCTGGTGCATTGCGGGCCGAGAATGGGTGCCGTCCACTACATTTGTTCGCTTCAATTAATGATAGAATTGGTTGGCACTGATTGCGCTGTCGACCACGGCTTGAGAGCAAAGGTCATGAAGTCGAAACCCGACCCTGTGCCACTAGACGCTTGGGACGTCCGGATTCTCTCAGAGATTCAGTCAGACGGTCGGATTTCGAAAAGCGAGCTCGCAAAGCGTGTTCACCTTTCGGCTTCGGCCTGTTCGGAGCGGCTTCGTTTACTCCAAGCCGCAGGGATCATTGAGGGGTTCTACGCGCGATTAAGTCCAGCCCTCGTCGGGGGCATTGTTTTTGTGATGGTGGAGGTGGTTCTGGATCGACACCGTCTCGAGGACCAACGACACTTCGAGGCTGCGATCCAAGACATCCCGGAAATCCTCGACTGCTGGGCTATAGGGGGGCGGATCGATTATCTGATGCGCGTTTCATCCCCTTCTATGGCTGCGTATCAGGATTTTATGGAGGGACTGCTGCAGGCAGGCTTGGGGATCGATCAATACTACAGCCTTGTCGTGACGAAACCAGTGAAATCCAATTCACCGATCCCCTTGTCCGCACTGAGACAACGGTAAACTCCCGAAGCCTTGGGTTCCACGGCAATTGGTGCCGATTCCATGCTTTCGTCGGCTAAAGACGTGTATTCCAGCGAAACTCGAGGCGTGTTTGCCGGTATGCTAATGGCTAAAGAGGCGGCTGGGGACTGATCGCGAGGAGAGGGACGATGCGCTTGAGCAATCTGGGAACCGAGCAACTCCGGGAGAAGGATCGAAGCTTCGTCTTCCATCCGTCCACGCACTTAGCCAAGCACAGTCGCGGCGAAACGCCAAACCGGATCATGGCCGGCGCAGAAGGCGTTTACATTTGGGATACGGATGGCCGAAAGAGCCTTGACGGTTTCGGCGGGCTCTACTGCGTCAATATGGGATATGGATGCACGGAGATTGCCGAGGCTATCGCCCGGCAAGCGCACGAGCTGCCGTTCGCGCATGTCTATGCCAGCCAGGGCACGGAGCCGGTCGCGCTTTTGGCGGAGGCCGTGGTCGAATATTTCGGGCAGAACATGCGAAGGGTCTATTTCGGCCTTTCCGGCTCCGACGCCAACGAAACCAACATCAAGCTGGTGTGGTACTACAACAACATTCTCGGCCGCCCTGAAAAGAAGAAGATCATCTCGCGGCATCGCGGATATCACGGGTCCGGGCTGGTCACCGGTAGCCTGACAGGCCTTCCCTTCTTTCACGATTTCTTCGACCTGCCTCTGAATTTGGTGCGCCATACGACGGCGCCCCACCATTACCGCCAGGCGTATGATGGCGAAAGGGAAGAAGCGTTCTCCAGGCGCTGTGCTAACGAACTTGAAGCCCTTATCCTCGCTGAAGGCCCGGAGACGATTGCAGCTTTCATCGGAGAGCCGGTACTTGGGACCGGGGGCATCGTTCCACCCCCAAAGGGATACTGGACCGCGATTCAAGGGGTGCTTGATAAATACGATATTCTTCTGATCGCCGATGAAGTGGTCTGTGGCTTCGCGCGAACCGGTGAGAAATTCGGTTCCCACCTCTATGGCATGCGTCCGGATTTCGTAACGATCGCCAAGGGCTTGAGTTCAGCCTACCTGCCCATCTCCGGGTCAATTATCGGCGACCGCGTCTGGTCGGTCTTGGAACAAGGAACGGAGAAGCACGGGCCACTCGGCCACGGCTGGACATATTCCGGTCACACGCTTTGCGCGGCGGCCGCGCTTGCCAATGTTAAATTGCTAAAGGAAAGAAACATCTTGGAACATGTTCGGGATGTCGGACCGTACTGGCATGCCCGCATGAAAGCCGAACTGGAGGGACATCCCATTGTTGGCGAGGTTCGCGGCGTCGGCATTCTATCCGCCGTGGAGCTGATGCGGAATCCTAAAGGGCGGGTACCATTTGAACCCGGACTTCAGGTCGGCGTGCGCGCCGCCGCTGCTCTGTTTGAGAATGGTGTCATTGGCCGCGCTATGCCGCATGGCGATATTCTCGGCTATGCCCCACCTCTGATCATTACCCGAAAAGAGATCGACATCATCGTCGATGCGACTGCGAAATCAGTCGACACGACCTATCGCGCGCTGAAGGCCGAGGGCGCCATTTGACCCTCACGGAAGTCGGTGGATACTGGTAGGATTGCCGCCGGCAGTTAGTCAAATTCCACAGGCGCTCGCTTCAGGGTAATACGCGTGCGAGGGTTGGGCGGACCGTGCGCCCGGTAAGGCGCGCGGAGATGTTGAAGGATGAGCCTGCCCTTCGCCACACTCACGGGACTGTATGTGGAGCGTTCCCCAACGATGTAACAGAACAAAACCCATTGCGAAATAGAGGCGAACTCGCTCGCAAGCCCATACCCTGCCGCCGCTGTCTGGTCGCCGCGCGGCCGCGACCGAAGCGCGGCCCGCCCTGCCGGTGCACCTCCCCACTGGCAGGGCGATGTTCTCAAAAATGCTGGATGAGATTGGCTGCAGCGCGTCCATGATCAAAGGCTTGAGAAGGAGAGTGACCGTATATCCGAATGGCACATCAAGTTTCCCCATCTTCGCTACGACGCTACTGCGGCCCCGCATCGTAGCTTCCTACACGCGGCCGAAGGCTTCTCATCAAGCAGTCGACCTGAGCCATCTGCATTGCGCCGCTGAACGCGCCTCTCGGAATGCACTGATGAGAAAGAGTGCAGTGGTAAATGCGGTTGGCGAGGCTTGGCGCGGCTGTCGTGCGCATGCGGCATCTTGTGGAGGCGGTCGTCACATGCCGGCCAATGCCCGCGAGATTGGCCACGTTCAGCCAGTAGGCTGACAGATGGGGCCTACACGTCAGAATGTCGGTAACAGACAAATCGAGGCATTGAGCTCAAGGCATGACGAAGGACACGCAAATTGTCTTTGAGACATTCATAGAAAAGTTGTCGGAAAGCGTCGATGAGGAAGATTTCCACGAAGCCATGGGTTGTGCGGCCGCCGGCCTCGATCTGATCACCTTCGCGTACCTGTCCTTACCTGCGCAACGTTCGGGCGAACCTAAGGTGATCTCGAACTACCCTGAGCGCTGGACAGCGCACTATCTGCAAAACCGGTATCAGAAACTCGATCCTGTCGTCTTGCGTGCGCGTTGTGGCGGCTGCCCGTTCCGATGGGGATCGGATTTGCGTGGCATTGAGATGTCACCGGCTCAACAGCAACTACTTGATGAGGCGGCCGAGTTCAGCATCCGCTGCGGTTTGACGATCCCGATTGCCAATCGCCGCGGGGGCATTGCCGCAGTTACTTTTGCCGCTGATGAGCCCAATCCGGCATTTCTCCGGGTCGCTGAACGGTATGAACAAGCTCTTCAGCTCATGGCGACCTGTTTTCACATTTACGTTCTCCGCAAGCTGGCAGGTGATCGAACAGTGGACGGCATTTCGCTGACACCCCGCGAATATGAGTACCTGCAATGGGCCGCGCGCGGCAAGTCCGCCTGGGCTATCGGCTGCATCCTGGGCATCAAGCGGCGCACCGCTGCTTTCCATCTGGACAACGCCAAGAAGAAGCTCGGCGTGCGCACGCAAAATCAGGCCATAGCGCTGCTGGTCTCCTCACGGACCTTCAGTTCTCTGAGAAACTGAATTCGTCTTTGGGCCTGTGCATGTGCACAGGCTGTTTCGGTGGGCGCATTCGTCTCCAATGGCATGGTCACTTCTGCCTTGCGGCCCTTATGATCCGGCCTATCGCTCCCGATTGCTACAACGACTTTGCCGACGAACTTTCACGAAATGCACCGCCTGCGATACCGCCTTTTCAAGGAGCGGCTCGAACGGGACGGGCGGACGAATGGCGGGTACGAGATCGATTCATTTGATGCATTGAAACCGCACTCTGTGATTTTGCGCGGTTCCGGCGGCCGGGTCGATGGTTGCGTCTGCCTGCTTCCGTCGAACGGGCCGACCATGCTTCGCGACACCGTTCCGGTGCTGGTGGAAGACGGCGCCCGAGGAAGCAAGCATCTGGGAAAGCAGCCGTTTCTCCCTTTATCTTCCGCCATCCGCGCCGAAGGGCGCTGGCGGAAGTGCTGTCGGGACTTACGAGCTCTTCGCCGGCATGATCGGGTTCGGCCTGTCGCGCTGTCCCAGCCGAATAGTCACAGTGACCGATCTGCGCATGGAGCGCATACTTGGCCGCGCCGGATGGCCCGCTTGCGCGGATCGGCGAACCGCCCACAATCGGCAACACCCGCGCGGTGGCCGGATATCCAGTGTTTGGCGATAGCGTTTTGCTGCCCGTCCGACTTCATATCGACGCAATCTGGCCCGCCGGGCAGTTGAAGCATCGGCTGTGGGCACTCGAATGTCTCAATAGTCTACGGCGCACGACTGCCAAAGACCCGGTTTCCGCCGGAAGCGCGCGGTCGCCGCCTCCGCTTCGCTTGCGGGGGCTTCGCACCGAAAATTCCGAAGCGCTGATCGGCGAACTGCCAGGCCGACTGGAAAGCTCCTCGCGATCATCTGCGTGACCGCATCCGCCGCGCCATTCACCGCGGCCATGCGCTCTGGAATGGCGGGTACAGGGACTTCCTTGCTTGAAGGCGCGACGAACGCATTGCCCATTTCGTCAGCTGGCGAACTTTAAACGTTTTCGGGTTTCCAGCGTACCTAGGGCGGCTCGGTGGTGATCCGCACAAAGGGCTCTGTCGACCGGTCCTCTAGCGAATAGGAACGATCATTCCTAGAACGATAGTTCCCGTTCAGGTCCCTATCCGCTGTGGATCTCAAGGAGATCATGGCGATCAATCTGCGTCGTTTGCGCCATGAGCAGGACCTGACGCAAGAAGAGCTAGCTGCGCGCGCTGAGCTTAGCATGCGCTACGTGGGATTGATCGAACGCGCCCGTGTTTCTGCGAGCGTAAGCGTGCTCGGGCGGTTGGCCGCCGCACTGAACGTTGGTCCCCTACTGATCAGACCGCCGCAAAGATAGAAGCAATGTTCGCGATCCGGGTGCCCGAACTAATCATCCGCGAACTCGGGCTGCCGCTGAATGGCGCCCGCGCGCCTGGAGATCGCCGCCCTCGCGGTATTTCGCAGCCATGGCCGCCATACCCTCCCTTCTGGCTTCCGAGCGAATGTCGTGAGAGATGCGCATGGACAGAATTTCGGTCCGCACATCGAGCAGAAATGAGTCAGCCGACGCGCTGGTGATCATGGAAGATCTCGATCATCCTGTGGCGAGCCAGACCTCGACGGTGCGGCCGATCAGCTGATGGGGCACGGAATAGAAAGTCTTGTCGACTTCGATATGATAATCAGGATTGACCTTGGCCGCTTTCCACTCGGCATATTCGAACGGCGTGGCCGGCAGAGGCGCGAGCGCCGCCTTCTCGAGCTCATCGAACAGTTCGCGTGGCCTATGGCGACATGACGCGTCGGCCGGTTGTTTAGTTCCTCCAAAGCTCGGCGATCACTGCATTGAGTTGGGCTAGCGAGAAGAATTGGCGGTTGCGCAGTCGCGCCAGAATCTAGTGCTCGACGATGAGAACTGCGCCCTCGACCTTGCCTTTCGCTAAAGCCGTCAACTGCAGCCCGTGTGGGGACGACCGGGCTGACGGTCCGCATTACGCATCCATTCCACCCTCCGAAGGGCCAGACGCTCGAGGCGATCAGTCGCAGCCTGCATTGGGGCGAGGACCGGGTTAGTCCAACAGCTCCATAGCCGTTGGGACGGGCCGCCTGATATTCATGCCACACCAGGGCTAGTGTCACCCCTTTGCGCTTGAGTTCCCGGGCGATTGCCGCCCAGCTCCGGCTCACTCAGATCAAAGGAAGGATGGCCCGCGCGGCCGAAAGCAGTCGTTCGAGCTTGGCGTGGTCGTCATAGCCGGGCAACAGCGGCCCGCCCGTTAAACCGGCCTCCCGCGCCTGCAGCAGATAGGTTGAAACCGAGGTCTTGCTGATCTTCAGCCGTTCGGCCACCTCACGCACTGAAAGACCCTGGTCACGGGTTAGGCGTAGGATAGATGTGAGCTTTCAACAAGTTGTCCATCCGGTCCCTGTCGAGGAAGTTGAGGTTGCGAGACTTCAGTGACTCCTCGGAGGACCGGATGAACATGCACAAGAATGCGCGTCTGATCGCGCGGTCGAGAGCGGCAGGAAAACGTCTCCATTCACCTGTGCCGACCTCGGCATCGTCGCCTCGCTGAATCCATGCGAGCCCGGCAGAGTACAGCCCAGCGGTCCGCTAGGGGCGGAGAAATCCGGTTGCGATTCGACGCGTATTCGGCCTAGGGGATGCCGATTCCGAAATACCGCGTGTTAGCGATATGGAGGATGCGATTGAACAAGCTTGAGAAGCTGTATCCGGCGGTCGTCGCGGCCAAGACATAAGCACTGGTCATACCGAGCCCCGGCATGGAGTTGATCTCCAGAACAAACGGCTGGCCGGACCGGTCGATCCGGAAGTCGACGCGAGCGTAATCCCGGCACTCGCAGGCACGGAAGGTCGCAACCGAAATATCCCGCAGCGTTCTCGCAAGCTTGCTCCCAATTTGCGCCGGGCAAATCCTCTGCGGCGCCGCGCCCGCCATGTGCATCTTGTCTTCCCAACTGAGAAGACGCGTTTTGCGGTGGCCGAAGTCTTGCTCCACTGGAGGCAACACCTCGAGCTCTCCGTTGCCCAGTAGCGCGATCCAAATTTCTCGCCCCTCGATGTATTCTTCCACGAGAGCATCCTGCGCATACTGCGCGACGATCGCTTCTACGGCCTGCCTCAACTGAGCGGGCTCATGCACGAGCTGCAATCCGCAGCTATCGGATTCGAGACGCGGCTTCACTACCAATGGGAATCGCAGGTCGCCGGTCCTCTCGGTGCCGCGACGCATCACCCGAAAGTTCGGCGTGGGCACGCCGCAATCGCGGATGAGCCTCTTGGTGACAACCTTATCGAACGCCAGCCCATGCCCGAGCGGGCTGGATCCGGTATACGGGACGCCGGCCATTTCGAGCATGGCTGGAAGGTGGGTGAGACGGCACTCGCCCTGAATTCCATACGCCATGTTGAAGACAATTCCCGATGGACGAGCTTCTGGATCGGGTGGCATGAATTGCTCGAGCGTAGTGAGCAGACCTTTATCGCCTTCGCACAGCAGTGTCTCGTGGCCGCCCTCTTGCAGTGCCGCCACCACGCTTTCGACCGTTTTGCGGTCGTCCCTCTTCGGACAAAGCTGACCGAACCGGTTGATCACGCCCATACGATCATGGTTCAACACGACGGCTACTCGCATGACTCATTCCCTTATTTTGTTTGCTCGCTATCACGTTCATACACTGGGATTTGACTAATCGAGAGGAACAGATCGTCTGGACCCGTGCCGCCGCCGATACGGCCGGCCGAGCGGGGAGCGGGCGCGCCCTCCAGCATCCGGAGCCAGTATTCCGACTAATGCTCCAACACCTGGCCCGCCAGCCAACGGCGCATCAAATCCGCGAGCGTCGCCTCCACATCCGCTACCGCCGTCAGATCGTCTCGTTTCAGCGGCAGGCCGACGTCCGCCGGCCCGATCTGCTGGAATGGCTCGCCGTCCTCCACGCCGAAGGTGGTGCGCAGCACCTCATGACGCGCCACCAACCCGTCCAAGGCCGACTGCAGGGCCGCCTCATCCAGCTCGCCGCGAAGCCGAAGCCCCATCTGGATGTGACAGGCCCCGCTGCCGCCCGCCAGACGCGAAAGGAACCAAAGCCGCTGCTGGGGGAATGACAGCGGCACCCGCGACGGACGCGGCAAAGCTTCGATTGGCGGGGCGCACTCACGGTGCAGCATCGATCGCATTGATTTGGATCGTTCGAGCAACTTTCATGTAGACCCCCTCGGCTGGAGACTGCGAGA
>NZ_JAMYOL010000051.1:0-17230 GCF_040319815.1 Mesorhizobium sp. M0854 | reverse complement strand
CTCGATCGAGATCACATTCGCCTACCACAACGGCGACGAGGCCATCCTCAAGGCAATACGTCAGACTTCTTCAACAGCCTGCTAGACCGGGGATGGGACATATCGCGTTTTCTATGCCCTCGGACCGGAAGGCTTACCGTCTGCCGAGCGCTTCCGCCGAAGGGCTTATTATCTCTCCACGAGGATTTCAGCAACAATTCCGAACCCGGGCCGCGGTCGCTCTGGCTGGCGGGTACTCGCGCTGCCAGATGCGTGATGAGTATTCGCCGATGGGCGGCAGGTCGGTCACGACGTTCAGCACACCCTCGGGCAGTCCGGCCTGCAACCATACAATCGACCGCCAGCGCCAGTGCGAGCTGGTGGACGCAGCGGCGCCAATCAGCTGCCTCATTCTTCAGCTCTCGGAGTCTCATCGGGCATCGGCTGTCCCAAAATCTCAGGCCCTCGTTGCCACTTAACACCTCCATTCAATGGCTTCCGACATGTGCAGTTTGTATTTTGTGGCCAAAGGATGGAATCCTCGTATGGTACGATCCAACGATTTGCATTGCAAGTGAATTATGTGACTCTTATGTTATACATTTTACAAGATATTGTAACATAACTTAACATGATCCGTTCTTTTTTTGGCTTCAATACCTGCAGATGCACCTGCTATACCGCAGTATGATCTGGCGTCGGGCTGATGCGTAACAACAGAAATAGTGACGTTCGGAGGCGCTTGTGGTTCAGGACCTTTCGGGACTTGCGTCGATCGTTTCCCGGGCAATTCTAACCAAGGCAGGCTCATGGGTACGATCCATGCGCCCTCCATGCCTAGAGTGAACGGGCGAGTGGTGAACACCGCTAGATTTCGAGAGGCACCGCGCTATGGAGCAAAACACTCGTTCCCGTTCATCGGTCGGCCCATTAGGCAGTCCAACTAGCGCAATTAAGGATAGCTATGGGAAAGGGCTGCTTTTTATCATGATCTCTGCAGTCGCGTGGAGTACCGCAGGGCTGTTCGTCAGGGTTCTCCCACTTGACGCCTGGACAATTGTGTTTTGGCGCAGTGTGTTTGCAGCGGTCTTCCTGGCTGTTCATCTCTTTCTAGTGGGTCCAAGACATGGCCTCCTCCCAACAGGGCGCGGGCTGATCGTTGCCGCCTGTTTGGCACTTGCCATGCTTGCGTTCATCCCGGCGTGCCAGTTAACCTCGATCGCCAACGGAGCAGCCATCTATGCGACGACACCGGTTTTCACGGCCATATTGGCGTGGCTTTGGCTCGGAGAACAAATTCAGCCTGGTATCCTTTTTGCAGTAGTGATGGTTGTTGCCGGCAGCTGCGTGCTGGTCTGTGGAACCGTTTCAGGGTCCGACATCGTCGGCGACGCGTTCGCTCTCGTGACGACTTTCATCAACGCTGTCGTCACTGTGTTTATTCGCCGGCACCGAGAAGAATCGCTTCTGGCTTCCATCTGCCTGGCTAACATTTTTGTCTCACTGGTCAGCATGTGCTTTGCCGCGCCGCTATCCCCAAATCTGAGAGATCTGGAATATCTTGCGCTTTTCGGCCTGGTGCAAGTTTGGTTGGCTGTTGTGTTCTTTTCGGCGGGCTCACGTCGAGTTCCAGCTTCGCAGGGCTCCTTGGTTGCAGCGCTAGAAACTCCACTTGCTCCATTTTGGGTGTGGCTCGCATTCGGCGAAACACCCTCTCTATCGACCCTCATCGGGGGCGGAATCATTACCTCTGGAACGGGGGGATACCTTGTAGCCTTGGCCGTGCGCACAGCAAGGCGGAATGCTGGCGTTTTGCATGATCAGAAGTTGCTGCCAACAGGCTGGAAAAATGAAGCGCGCGTCGATGAATAATTGCAGCCGCCCGCTATATCATCGCGTCGCCATTCCCCAGCAGGCTCGCAACGGACCCCGCTCGCGGACCTAACATTTTGAAGCATGACAACCAGCAACGCAGACAGAAAGCCGCCGTTTCTAAGGGATGCGCACGAGACATTTCGAACTACCGCACGTCCTTGGAGCTGGCAGGTTTGGTGCCTCAACAGGCTGTCCCGGTCAGGCCGAGTCTCCTGAAAGGCGTTGCGACCTTAGGCTGCCGTGCGGTCTGTGCCAATTGTAGTGCTGGAAGCCAGGCAACTCGGCGACCCGATGGTCGAAGTGGGTATGTGGCGGCATAGGCCAATTCCCTGAGCGCGGTCTGGATGAAGTGGCTTCGGCCTTGCCGTCGACCTGATGCGGCTTCCGAGTTCCTCGGGTATCGAGAGTTTATCAATTATTGGAACAAAAAATGCTTTCCACCGACACAAAGTTAGATCGGATAAGTAGGTTGTCCTGTATTCTCCCAACTTGAGCGACCAGAAACTAGGTGGGTTCAAAAGTGGCGTAAGCTGGCTCGAATCTGGCTCTACGACTTAAAAAATTGCTCGATGGGCGAGGCTGAATGGAGACTAAAATGAGCGCTATGCGACGTCACCTACCCGTTAGTATGTTCGACGCGTTTAAGCCCGAGTCGCCCTTGATAGGGTTAGCAGCAAAGTGCGCTTTGCTGGTTAATTATTGGGATCGTCCGTATGCGGGCGCCGCCACAGATGCTGCAGAAATCGAATTTTTCGATGACGTATACTGGTGGTACAAAAGCGTACGGCCGATCATAAGACCAGAAGAAAATGCTTCTGAAGTCCTGGGCAGGCGGGACAGGTCTGTTGTGAAATTGCCCAGCGGCTTCGATGAAGACTCCACGCTCACAATTGGTGCCGCGGGTGATTTGATCCAAACGGAAGGAATTGAACATTCTAAAGATGTGCTATTTTCGAACGTAAGCGACATACTGTTCGACAAGGACATATCGTTTGCTAACTATGAATCGATAGTCGCGAACGATGACGTCGTTAAGAAGGCCATGAGCGACGCACGCTCTTTCACGATATGTTGTTCATATGACCAATATTCGGCCATGGTTCAACATAGGGGAAAATATTTTACGGTTCTAAACACGGCGAACAATCATGCGTTAGATCTCGGTCTGGCTGGTTTGGAGAACACCCAAAGGCTGCTTGAACAAAATGGGATCATGAATGTAGGTACGCCTCGAAACTTGGAGGAATATGGCCGGGCCAACATACTACCATGCAAAGGAATTAAAATTGGCTTCGTCTCAGCAACATTTGGCATCAGAAAGTTTAAGCTTCCATCAGATAATACGCATCGCATTCATGTAGCCAAACTCAATTCAAAACACGTTGCTCCCGATCTCGAATTGCTTATAGGCCAGATTGCGGACTGCAAGGCTCAAGGCTGTGATTTCATCGTTGCGTCGATTCACTGGGGTTGGGAATTTGAATTTTTTCCTCGCCAAAGCCAAACTGAGACCGCACACACGTTGGTCGAGGCTGGGGTAGACCTAATATTAGGCCATCATCCCCATGTTATTCAACCTGTAGAATACTATCGCACAAAGCGCGATCCCAATCGGATTGCGGTTATCGCTTATTCATTGGGCAGCACGACCTTTGGTTGGTTTACCGCGCCGCATTTACCTTTGAGTTTGATATTAAATATCGAGCTATGTAAGGGAGGTATGAGCAGTGGTAAGCGCACTTATATTTCCGCCGCAAATGCCATACCAGTGTTTAGGCATTCCTTTTGTGAAGAACACAGGTATATAATGCGTCTTGAAAAGTTGGACGCGCATTCAATTGTTGATGCAAATACGTCTCGTTCGATAACACAAATGAAAGAGTACGCCGATCTGGTCTTGGGCGACTCAAGAGGATAATTCGCTCAGCACCTCGCTCATTTCTACCCTCTTTCGGAAGTGCCAGCGTACGACGCTGGGCCGCTGCAGCGAGCGAAGCCTATATCTAAGCGGCGCCAAGATTCTGGCGGCGGCACTGTCGCTGCCGCCAGGTGACGCCTTATGTCGTTGGATGTATCTCTCACTGCCTGTTGGGATTGATAGCAGTCGCCGGGCTACACCATTCCGAAGTGCTCGATCTGCGCCGGGACGACGCCGGTCTCGACCAGCGCATCCTCACCATTCGTGTGACGAAGTTCGGGAAGCCGCGACTGGTGCCGCTCTATGCTACGATGGTCCCCGTGCTGTCCGACTATGCCGCCCGATGAGACACACCATCGCCGCAAGCGTAATTACCCACCCCCCGATGGGGCACAGTGCGTCGTCACTCGTCCTCGATGTCCGGGTACTGCGGGGGAGCCTTGCCGACCTTGCTGACGGTCCTCGGGTAATTGGCATCGGGTTGCGCCTGCCTTGTTCCAATAACTTCAACGCGGAAGCGCCACTCGTCACCGTAATCGTACAAGAAGGTCATTGCCGAGCCCAGCTTCTGGAAGGCCGCGATGACGCGTGTGCCTGTCACGCTGCGAGAGCCGCTCCCCTCTATGTCGGCGAAGAGCTCGAACCGCTGCGGCGAGTCGAACAGTCGAACAGCTTTCCCGTCAGCTTTGAATAGAAGCCGTAGGCGTGGTCCATGTCGAAGCCAAATGCCGCTACGATGGCTTCGGCCAGATCCGCTAGGGTGCTCGAACTCGACACCTCGATGTCCCGAAAAAGCCGTGCCCGAAGAGAGGCTCGGAAGATCAAGGTCGCGGGCTCAGTCATGGCGGATTTCAGGCGCTGACGGTTTGAAGGATGATTTTGAAGGGGTTCGTGCCCGGCGCGAGACGAGCCGTGTCGACGACGGTTCGAATGTCGGCTTCGCCCTGGGCGGCCCACATGGCGCGATAGCCGTTAGTGATCTTCCGTTGAACGACGGCGGGTCTGAGGGCGCGTTCGCAGGCGTTGTTCGTCGCATCGACCATTCCTGGCCATTGGGCAAAGGTCAAAAGTTGATCGCGAGCTCGCCTGAACTTGTTTTGGATGTCGCGGGCCAGATCGCACGACGTTGTGGTGGCAAGGATATCGTTCAGACTTCGCTCCAGGGCGCCGCGTTTGCCGGCGATGGTCGAGGCGGCGAAGGTTTCGACACCGTCGGCTAGGGCGAAGGCCCTTTGCAGCCAACGCTTGAGCCGTGAGGGCAGCATGTCCTCACTTGCCTCGTCCGCATAGGCGACGTCGCGGGCGAGATGCGCCAGGCAGGTCTGATGCGCATTTGCGTGCCCTTGTTGCGCGGCATAGCGATCGGAACACCAGACGTCGGGCCGATGGCCGTCCATCAGGGTCCGGACCACGACGGCGCCGCGCGTTGGCGCCGCTCGATGAACAACCGCTTCGGGGCAGCGAAACACCCAGTGGTAGGCGTTGCTTCCTTCGATCCGCACGCCGGTCTCATCGGAGGCGATGACCTTGGCCCGGCGCAACGCCGCGACGGCCTTGTCGCACTCGGCCGCGAAGGCGCCCTGCGCACGGCGCAACATGTTCATCAGTCCGCCCTGGCTGATGGTGAGACCGAAAAGGTTCGCGAACGCGCCCTGCAGCCGCTCGTAGGACAGGGCCTGGAAAGTCTTGAGATAGGTCGCTACGGCGTGCACGCGTGGCCCAAACGGCGTCCCCTTCGCCGCATCTGGCACAGCCGCGACGACCAGCGTGCCGCAGGACGGGCAACGGACTGCCAGACGCCGATGGCGCTCAATCAAAGGCCTGATCGCGGGAAGCTCAATCTTATCGTGCTCGCTGACGGTTTCGGCAGGAAGATCGTTCGACAGGCAGGCCTGGCAGCAAGGGCATTGGTCGGGATGATGGTCGATGATGCGATCGGCATCCTCGCTCAGGGCGCGGCTGTGACCCTTATGTCCCGGCTGGCGCCGCCGGGCTTCGCCTTGTCCCGACGCTCCTTGCGATCGCTCGACGGAGGCTTCGATGACGTGCGCGACGTCTTGTCCGGTCGCTGCATCCGCAGCACCAGATCGATCAGTTCCTCCTTCGTCAGACGCTGCAAATCACTGCGATCCATTTCCAAATGGATTCAGGGATTCTTGCCCCTGACAAGGGCGTGGGTAATTACCCGCAAGCCACGCAGCCCCAATTTCTTTGTTGCCGAGCGCCGCCTCGATTCATGCCGACGTCGCGCAGACGTACTGCTTCACAAGTGGGTCCTGCAGCGTGTGGTTGGCGCGCGTTCGACGCGGCCCTTGGCCTGCGGGCTTTGCGCGCAAAATAATTGTCGATGTTCAGCTCATAGAGCGCACGGCGGAATCGCGTCATGCCGGTCGTTCGATCTCTCTCCACCCATGCGTCGTACGGAAGACCCCATGCTTGTTTGTCGTTGTTGAACGAGATTGCCTTGCCGCATTCCTGGAAATACGCCTTCGTGACGATCAGGTAGTCGATCGTGTTCTCGGAACTCGCGAAGCGCAAATGCAGCAGCTTGCCGGTCGTCCCGTGATCGATGTAGACGAGCAAGGCGGATTTGGGGCCGCTGATCTCCAACCACCAATGGTGCGACCTGTTGATCTGCCCAAGCTCGCCCAGGCAGTCACGCCGGCCGCGCGGCTGATGCAGCTGGCTCGCGCGCTCACGGCGTGAAACCCAGGTTTCCAGCCTGACGGTTGAAGCTCGTCTCGGTGCTGATGGCGATCTGGTGCCGTTCAAGCACATTCTCGCGGGGCAAGTGTCGGGTCAAAGTCCCGGAGTCCCGGTAGTGATCGCAGCAGGTCGAGCGCAGTGTTCCGGAAGTCATCTTCATGCCCCCAGATTGTTCGCGCCGGCCGCGCTTCTTCGAAGTCAGGCCGTGGCGCCATCACGGTCATAGGCCTGCATCAGCCTGTGAGCCTGACTGCGAACTGAGGTGAAGCAGCTCGCGAGCGGTTCGTGAGCTTCGAGACGGGGCAGCTCTTTTGCGACAAGGTGACCAAAGGCCTATGACGGCTCCTCAATGCGCTCGGTCTCACGCCAGGCCATGAATTCGGCAACCTTCCTTTCCAGCTTCGTGTTGACCAGCCTCGGAAGCGAGAAGTGTAGCATCTCGAACCGCTCAACTGTCGCATTACCAAATAGCGCCGGAACTCGTCCGATGACAGTCAGGCCGCCTTGGGAGGCTAAAAGGATTGGCGGCCGGATTGTCACATGGCTTACCCGCGATTGATGCACACCACCTTTGGCTGAGTCATCTCCTCGTAGGCGAATCGAACGCCTTCCCTGCCCATGCTGCCGTATTTGAAGCCCCCGAAGGGCATGGCATCGAACCGATAGTCCGACGAGTCGTTGATCATGACGCCGCCTGCCTCGATCTTTTTTGCCGCCTCAAGCGCGACCGAGAGATTATTGGTGAAGATGCCGGCATGCAGGCTGTATTCCGGAACGTTGGCCATCTCGATGGCTTCATCGAGCGTATCGAAGGGAGCCAGCATCACGACGGGGGCGAACACTTCCTCGTGCCACAGCCGGCAGCTCTGAGGTGTGCCTTCCAGGACAGTCGGATGGTACAGGGAGCCTTCGCGCCGGTGTCCGCACAACAAATTCGCACCCGCGTCAATGGCCTCATTGACTGCCGTCTCGGTACATTTCGCTACTTCTGTGGAGATCATCGGACCAACGTCGGTATCCTCGCGTGACGGATCGCCTGCCTTCAGCTTTTTCGCTGCCGCGACGAAGGCATCGCGGTACCGCTCATAAAGTGCCGCCTGCACCAAAATGCGCTGGGCGCCGATGCAGTTTTGTCCGGCCGCCCAGAACGCCCCGGAGACCGAGCCTTCGACCGCTTTGTCGAAGTCGCAATCATTCATGACGATGACCGGCGCATTGCCGCCGAGTTCCATCGCCAGTTTCTTGAGCCCTGCCGAGCGACTGATTGCCTCTCCGGTTGCAAATCCGCCGGTGAACGACACCATGCGAACTTCGCGGGCGGCGACCAAGGCCTTACCGAGATCTGTACCGCCAACCGCGACGGTTATGACGTCTTCAGGCAAGCCTGCATCGCGCAATGCTTCGATGAGGTTGATCGCCGAAAGCGGCGTCAACTCCGATGGCTTCAGCAGAACGGCATTGCCGCCGGCGATTGCGGGACCGAGCTTATGAGCCACAAGGTTCAGCGGATCATTGTACGGGGTAATGGCGGTGATGATCCCGAGCGGTTCGCGCGTGAACCAACCCTGCCGCTGCTCTGATCCAGCATACGCATCGAACGGCACGATTTCGCCGGCATTGCGCTTTGCTTCTTCAGCTGAGAGCTTCAACGTATTGACGCAACGCAGGACTTCCTTTCGCGCTTGAACAATAGTTTTTCCAGCTTCGCGGACGATGGTTTCGGCGAAGGCATCGCGACTGCGCTCGACAATCTTTGCAGCGTCTTCAAGGATGCTCGCACGGCGGTGCCTGGGCAGGTTGCGCGAAAGCTCGGCCCCGCGTCTGGCGCGTGTCAGAAGCTCGCCGATTTCGCTTGCATCCGTAGCGTCGACCGTGCCCACAAGAGACCCGTCGTGGGGGCTGTACACGGGTATGGGCGTCAAGCCTGTTGTGATGTGAAGTTGGGCAGCGGTCATAAGCGGGCTTCTTCTTCCCTAATGATGCGCCGGCGTGCGCGGCTTCTAAGTTTGTTAGTCGCGGGGCAAGGTGCTACGACCCACGCCCTGCCCTCACTTGATGCACTGGTCGATTGCTACCTGAACGTTCGCCATGGCGGACGAACCTCTTCGGCCGTCGTCGTTCAGATTTTCTGACTGTCGCGAACGAGTTCGTCCATGACGGAGCGCACGGCGCTCTCGGCGATTGCAACGATCTCTTCGACTTCAGACTTGGTTGTTACGAGTGGCGGGGCAAAGCCCAGAATGTCGCCGTGCGGCATGGCGCCAGCGATCAGGCCACGATCACGGGCCGCCTTGGAAATTCGTGCACCAACCTTGAGCGCCGGATCAAAACGCTTCCTATTGTCGCGATCGGCCACAAACTCGATCGCGCCCATAAGTCCGACCCCGCGCACCTCACCGACGATCGACAACTGCGCGAATTTTTCCTTCAGCTGCGCTTGGAAAAACGCGCCGACGTCGCGAGCATTGCCAGGGAGGTCTTCCTTCTCGACAAGGTCGAGTACCGCGTTGGCCGCGGCGGCTCCGATCGGATGACCTGAGTAGGTGTAGCCGTGCGAGAACGCACCAACCCTGTCAGCGCCGTCTTCCATCAACTTATAGACCTTCTCGCCAACGATCGCCGCGGAGAGCGGGAAGTAGGCCGAGGTTAGGCCCTTGGCAACCGTAATCAGGTCGGGCTCAATTCCGTAATGCTGCGAGCCGAACATGGAGCCGGTGCGGCCGAAACCGGTGATCACTTCGTCGGCGATGAGGAGTACGTCATGCTTTTTCAGAACGGCCTGGATCGCCTTCCAATACCCTTCCGGCGGAGGTGTAATGCCGCCTGTGCCGAGCACAGGCTCAGCGATGAAGGCGCCGACGTTGTCGGGACCCAGGCGTTCAATCAACTGGTCGAGCTCGGCCGCTCGGCGGGCAGAGAACTCCCGCTGAGTTTCTCCCGGATTCGCGCCCCAGTAATGGTGAGGCGCGCCGGTATGGACGATCTGCGGCAGCGGCAGGTCCATATGGTCGTGATAGAAGCTCATACCTGTCCATCGAGCCGGAGACGACGCTGCAGCCGTGATAGCCGCGCTCACGCGAGATGATCTTCTTCTTGAGGGTTTGCCGCGCAGATTGTTGTAGTACCAGACGAGCTTGGCCTGAGTCTCGTTGGCGTCCGAGCCGGACATGCCATAGAAAACCTTACTCATCTTGCCGGGCGCCGTCCTCACGAGACGATCGGAGAGGATCGCAAGCTGATCGGTCGTGTGCGCCGCATAGGAGTGGTAGTAGGCAAGGCGATAAGCTTGGCGTGAGATTGCTTCGGCAACTTCGGCGCGGCCATAGCCGACATTGACGCAATAGAGGCCGGCAAAGCCATCGATCAACTGGTTGCCATGCGCGTCCTGGATACGGATGCCCTTTCCCGTCTCGACGATTGTCGGCTCGCCCAGCTTGCCGGTCGCAAAGTCCTTGAGCTGCGTGAAAGGATGCAGGACACTGTTGCGGTCCTTTTCGCTAATGTCCTTGATATCGATAGTCATTGTAACTCCTTCCGCTGCCGTATCAGATCGCTTCGTAAGCCGTAGCGAAACTGCACGAAAGGCGGCGGGTCGGATGGTTCTGGCCCGCCGCTTGTAGTCAGTGCAGAACGCCATTTTTCTTGGCCGTCCACGTGCCGAGATAGTCCATGAGCGCCGGCGAAAGGCAATCATAGAGCTCGAGGCGCACCTCCCTAAGTTTTGCGCGGATGCCATCCATTTCAGTTGGATCGACACCACCTTCAATGACCGAAGACACGAAAGCGGCAAAGCCAGGCTCCGGCCATCCGCCGTTGTCGAACAGCTCCGGGTGGATAAAGGACAGACCCTTGAAGGCATGATCGCGCTCTACCGGACCGTACATATGCGTGCCGCATTCCTTGCACGCGTGGCGCTGGATAAGGCAGAGGGATCGACGACGGCGAGTTTGTCGCCATTTTCGGCGACCGAAACGCTTTCGCTTGGAGCCACAGCCACGACCGAGAACGCCGCGCCATCTGGCTTCCAGCACTTTGTGCAGCCGCAAGCATGGTTGTGGGCGATTCCGGTCGAGACTTTCACCTTAACAGGTCGATCTGAGCATTTGCAGGCAAGAATGCCGCCTGCATGATTGCTGTCGCCCTTGTGAAGCCCGTTCTGGATCAAAGGATGAAGAAGGCGAACGCTCATAATTTGCTCCTGGGTTTTCCCGCGACATGCGGGTTCTTATCAGCGATCAATAGACGATCACCGAACGGATCGACTTGCCTTCTTGCATCAGATCGAATGCCGTGTTGATCTCATCAAGCGGCATCTTGTGCGTGATCAAGTCATCGATCTGGATCTTGCCGTCCATGTACCAGTCGACGATCTTCGGCACGTCGGTGCGGCCCCGCGCGCCGCCGAAGGCGGTGCCCATCCAGGTCCGTCCGGTGACCAGTTGGAACGGCCTGGTTGAAATCTCCTGGCCGGCGCCGGCGACGCCGATGACGACCGACTTGCCCCAGCCGCGATGCGAGGCTTCCAGCGCCTGGCGCATCACCTTGGTGTTGCCGGTGCAGTCGAACGTGTAGTCGGCGCCGCCGATCTGGTCGGCGCCGCGCTTGGTCATGTTGACGAGATGCGCCACGATGTCGCCGTCGATCTGCTTCGGATTGACGAAATGCGTCATGCCGAATTTCTCGCCCCAGCCCTTCTTGTCGTTGTTCAGATCGACGCCGATGATCATGTCGGCGCCGGCAAGGCGCAGGCCCTGGATGACGTTGAGGCCGATGCCGCCGAGGCCGAAGACTATCGCCGTCGCGCCGATCTCGACCTTGGCGGTGTTGATGACAGCACCGATGCCGGTGGTGACGCCGCAGCCGATGTAGCAGATCTTGTCGAAGGGGGCGTCGGCATTGACCTTGGCCACCGCGATTTCGGGCAGCACGGTGAAGTTGGAGAAGGTCGAGCAGCCCATATAGTGAAAAATCTTGTCCTTGCCGATCGAGAAGCGCGATGAGCCGTCGGGCATCAGGCCCTGGCCCTGGGTGGCGCGGATGGCCGTGCACAGATTGGTCTTTTTGGACAGGCAGGACGGGCACTGGCGGCATTCGGGCGTATAGAGCGGGATGACGTGGTCGCCCTTCTTGACGCTAGTGACGCCCTTGCCGACATCGGCAACGATGCCGGCGCCCTCATGGCCGAGGATGGCCGGAAACAGGCCTTCCGGATCGGCGCCCGACAGCGTGAACTCGTCGGTGTGGCAGATGCCGGTCGCCTTGATCTCGACCAGCACTTCGCCGTCGCGCGGGCCGTCGAGCTGCACGGTCATGATTTCGAGAGGCTTGCCGGCCTCCGTAGCCACTGCTGCGCGAACGTTCATCACTTGTTTCCTCGCAATTTTCTTGGGCGGATTTGCCGCCTCGCAACAATCTATCAATCGTGAGTCCGCTGTTACGATGCCAACCGTGATCGCGTTGGCCGGGTCAAAAGGTGTGGATCGGCCGTTTGCGCGATTAGATCTTCCGAAAGTTCCGGCTGGTCGGCCAAGACTTCGCGGATGGTTTTGCCGGAGGCCAAGACCTCCTTCGCAAGTTCCGCTGCCCGCTCGTACCCGATCACAGGCGTCAGTGCTGTTGCCACGGCGGTACTGGCTTCGAGATGCCTGCGGCAAGTCTCTGCATTGGCGGTAATGCCCACGACGCACTTCGTGCGCAGCACATCGATGGCATTGGTCAGAAGCTCAAGCGAGTGCAGTATGTTGTAGGCAATGACCGGCTCCATCACGTTCAACTGCAGCTGTCCCGCTTCGGAGGCAAGAGTGATCGTGAGATCGTAACCGATGATCTGGAAGGCGACCTGGTTGACCACCTCCGGCACTACGGGATTGACCTTTCCGGGCATGATTGAGGAGCCTGGCTGAAGCGCTGGCAAATTGATTTCGTTCAGGCCGCCACGCGGGCCGCTGGATAGCAGCCGCAAATCGTTGCAGATCTTCGAGAGTTTCGTGGCCGTCCGCTTTAGCATTCCAGAGAACAGAACGAAGGCGCCTGTATCCCAGCAGGCTTCGATCAGGTTTCCGGCACAGACGACTGGCAGGCCGGAAATCGCGC
Organism: Mesorhizobium sp. M0854; assembly: GCF_040319815.1. Taxonomy (NCBI): domain Bacteria; kingdom Pseudomonadati; phylum Pseudomonadota; class Alphaproteobacteria; order Hyphomicrobiales; family Phyllobacteriaceae; genus Mesorhizobium; species Mesorhizobium sp. M0854. The sequence goes on along the minus strand of NZ_JAMYOL010000051.1, from coordinate 4,659 downwards.
GCAACGCGGCGACAGCTTCCGCCTGATAGTCGGGGTTTGTATTGATGCCCGTGCCAATGGCCGTGCCACCGAGGTTGATCTCATGGAAGAAGGCGGCAATCTCACCGAGACGAGCTACGTCTTCGCGCAGCGTCGTCGCGAAAGCCTGAAACTCCTGGCCCAACGTCATCGGAACAGCGTCCTGCAACTGCGTCCGGCCAAGCTTGATCACATCCGAAAAGCTTTCGGCTTTGGCCTCCAACTCGTCCGCGAGCTGCTCCAAGGCCCGCTGTAACGCCCCGCGTGAAAGAAGGATCGCAAGCCGGATCGCCGTCGGATAAACGTCGTTTGTCGACTGAGCGAAATTCACGTCATTGTTGGGATGTAGCTTTTCGTATTTTCCCCTTGGCAGCCCCATGATCTCCAAGCCACGGTTGGCGATGACCTCGTTGATGTTCATGTTGGTCGAGGTACCGGCGCCGCCCTGAAACACATCGAGCGGGAATTCGCCAAGGTGCCTGCCCGCCGCGATTTCCTGGCAGACTTGGCAGATGACGTCGGCCTTTTGTTTATCGAGATCTCCGAGTGCGGCGTTGGCGCGGGCCGCTGCCATTTTCACGTAGGCAAGCGCCTTGATGAAGTTCGGAAAGTGGCTGATCCGTATGCCCGAAATAGGGAAGTTGGCGATTCCCCGCGCCGTCTGAGGACCATAGTAGGAATCGACCGGGATGCTTACCGGGCCAAGTGGGTCTTTCTCAATGCGTTCGATTTGTAGAGCGTCTGTCACGATGATACCTCATGTGATTTGCGGAAACCGGCATTGTTGCCAGCGCTCGTCGTCCAGGCGATGAACGGTTTGAGGAATCCGTGGGCCCGGGTCTCTTTAGCTAGGGCTAGCGCAACGATTCCCACGCGGCGGGAAAAGCATCAGGCGGCTTTTGAAGAGCGGCCGGCGGTATTGCCGCGTTCCTTGATGACGTCCAGTACGCGATCGATGTCGGAAGCGGTGTTGAACATGGCAAGCGAGATGCGAACGCCATCGCGCTCGGGCGAGACGCGGACATCCTTGGAGGCGAAGTAGTCGATCCATTCATCGGCTGGCAGCGCAGCGACGTAGATATGCGGTGCACGGCTGGTTCGGTCGCGGGGGCCAACAAGCTTGATGTTGAGCCCATCAAGCCCCGCTATCAGCCTGTCGCCCAAATCGAAGCAATGAGCTTGAATCTTCTCGATGCCGATATCATTGATCAGATCGAGAGCCGCGCTGAGCCCCTGAATTGCCAGCAGGTTGAAGTTGCCGAGTTCGAAGCGGCCGGCCGTGGGAGCCAGTGCCATGTCGTCGGGGCGGGCGATGAAGTCCGCTGGCGGATTTTCGAGGCTGATTGCCGCAAGATAAGCAGGCTCCAACTCCGTGCGGGTGCGATCCCAATAGAGCAGGCCCAAGCCTTGGGGAACCAGGAGTCCCTTGTGCGTACCGGACCCGATGAAGGTGGCGCCGACTTTCTTTGCATCGATCGGCACGACGCCGACCGCCTGCATGATATCGATGACGAAGTAGAGGTTCTTTTCCTTGCAGAGAGCGCCTACGCTTTCGATATCGAAGCGATGGCCCGCATGGAAGGCCACATGCGATATCGAGATGGCTTTGGTATTTGCGTCGACGTGCGGGCGGAAGCTGTCCGCGTTGACGATTTCGGTCATGGGAATGAAGCGGACCTCGACGCCCTTCTTCTTCAGGTTCAGGAATGCGTAGGTGTTGTTCGGATGGTCGCCATGGATCATCAGAACATCGTCGCCCGCTTTCAGCGGAAGAGCGTTCGCGGCAATGTTCATCGCTTCGGACGTGTTTTTCGTGAATGCGATTTCTTCGGTAGCCGAGTTTAACAAAGCCGCGACCTTGGCCCGCGTTTCCTCCACGCGGTCAGTCCATACGGATTTCGGACCAGCTGCCTCATAGCTTTCCTTTATAAAAGCTTCAAAGGCGTGCTTGACCGGCGTTGACATCGGCGTCTGGAAGCCGGAGTCGAGGTATGTCATTTTCTCGACGACAGGAAATAGCTTCCTCACCGCCCCCACGTCATAATACTGCGTCATTTATCTCTCCGATTCGGCTAGCCGCAGCCGCTCGCCGCGGGGTGAACCACGTCCTTGTCGTCCGACTCATATGCGAAGTTTTCGCACGCCCCTTGTTTGATTGCGCTGCACCATTTTCGCTTGCGATCAGCAATGACCAAGCATATGTAAAAAGAGCTACCGGTCCACAATTATATCGTTTAGCGGGCTTGTTTATTCCGAAAAATGATAATGTGTTAAACTCCCGCCCTCTGGAAGGCGCACTCTAGCTGTGCATCTGTGTCGCAAGCTGGAAGGCGTGGATTGTAGCAGCGCGTTATGCGAGCTGCATGCAGTCCCCGCCATGCAGCTTGGAAGTACACGGCATCGAAGGTTGTCCCGGGTTCACCAGCATACGCCGAGAGGGCGTTTGATGCTTAGGCGTTCTCGCGGGCGACAGGGGCGGCAAAAAACGAGCTTTGGCGTCGAGCAAACCCGCTGGCCTTTCCCCAAGAGAGGCATCGCCACTCAATTCGATAACTGAATTGATTGCCAAGACAATCGGCAATCTACCGCCTGCGGCGAAATTCGCGGATCAGGCAGGATCGAGGGGTCGATAGCGGCTGTTTCAAGTTCCTGTCAGACATTCTCAAATCTGAGGATCGCTGCTATAATCAAATTTCGAGAATTCTATTCTCATATTTTGAACCCTCTAACCCCAACGCGAGGCCTTAATGAGCTTAAACGTCAATTCGGATGGTCCATTGGATCGCGCATTTGCAATCCTTGATTTTGTGGCCACTCAACTCAAAGCAGTTACTGCGGCGGACATTGCCAAGAATCTCGACCTGCCTTTGCCAACAGCCCACAGATTAATCAGCAACCTCGAATCCCGCGGACTGCTCCAGCGCGCGGCGGGCACAAAACGATTCGTTGTCGGCAACAATCTAGTCGTGCTTGCGGGCAAGACGATTGGCTCAGCCTTTCGAACGGCACGACGCCACGCTGTTCTACAGAATGTCTCAGCAGAAATCGGCGAGCAATGCGAGATTGGCATCGTGCGGAACAATGCTGTGGTCTATGTCGACAGCGTACGAGTTAAGCCCCCCCAAGGACTACAATTTGATCCTGGGCATACTGCGCCCCTCTATTGTACGTCCACTGGCAAAATTTACATGAGCATGCTTCCTGCAAAGCCGCGTGGAAAGCTGGTTTGGTCTCTGCAGATGGAGCAGCATACTGACAGGACAATAACCGATCCTGATGCCCTTCTCGCGGTTCTAGAGGAAACTCGCAGGGAAGGATGGGCTCGGACTAACGAAGAGTTCGTCAAAGGTGTGGTTGGATGCGCTGTTCCAATTCTCGCCCCGGGCGGAACTTTGATTGCTTGTCTTGGCGTGTCCGTACCAGTTGCCCGCGTTAGCTTTGAAGAGCTGCAAAGCTTCCGTGATCCCTTGGTCCGAGCAGCTAAATTGCTATCTGAGACGATACTCCAGACTAGCAGCGACTTTGCCGAAGATGACATCGACTAGTGCCGAAAGCTGCAACCAGTGTCCATCACAGTCATGGCATGGTGCGAGAACAACGGCATCGACTACATCTACAGCTTCGGACTGACCGGCAGCACGTTCTCAAGCGGCTCGTCGACAAGAGCGCCGACGATATCCGCATCATTCGCCGCGCGCTTGAGCGCAAACCTGTGCTGCGCGGCTACCGGCCGTAATGACCATCGCCGCGCACCATGATGCGAGTGATCGACAGTCGGCCAGCGGACGCGGGTGCGGCGCACGAGGCGGCGCAGATGGCCGCGGATCTCTTTGCCCGTCGGTGTCTTGTCGGGGCGCAGGATCATGGCGACCAGGCGGCCGGTGGCGGCGTCATCACGCGGGTGAAGCGGATCTGACGACGGGAAGGAGTGAAGCTTCCGGCGGGGCACCAACCGGCGTACTACGCCCGAATCGAGACAACCGCGTTGGGCCTCGACATCCGGTTCGTCGTCACCAATCTCGACAGCGGCTTGGCCGAGTACCTCTACGACGAGATCTACTGCACCCGGGGCCAGGCCGAGAACCTATGTCGATATGCACAAGAGCCAACTCGCCTCCGACCGCACCAGCTGCCGCCAACCAGGTCCGCCTCGTACTGCACACCGCCCTATACCGGCTGATGATCACCCTGCGCGACGCGGTGCCCACATCCCATCATCTCGGCAAAGCCGAGTTCGCCACGTTGCCGCTCAGGCTCCTCAAGCTCGGCGCCCGCGTCATCGAAACCGTCTCGGGCGTCCGCCTGGCCTTCCCCGTCACCTGTCCCGAGGCCAGCCTGTTCCGGGCGCTTGCCAGCAATCTGCAGCCGGCTGGACCATGACCGCCGGGGCAGCAGCCCCCGTCGAACCAGACAGCTTCCCCCCCCAGCGCGTTCACAAGTCCAGACAGACACAGCCGCGGTGAAAAAAGACGCCGCGCCGCCACCTGTCCGTCGCTCAGCGCCAAACAAACCAGATGCGTCATGAATAGGACGGATTAGTTCAATCCTTGTTTCCTTTGACCTTGCCCCTCTGATCTAATCCGGTTTGAAGTTCGTTCTGGCCCATCGAGAGGACCAGGACATGAAACGTAGCCGCTTCTC
>NZ_JAMYOL010000050.1:0-17264 GCF_040319815.1 Mesorhizobium sp. M0854 | reverse complement strand
TCGACCGCGAAGACAACCATGCACCCGGCAGCGTCGTCTCGACGCAATTACATGCTTGACGTCCCAGCGGCGATTAGACAACCCCGTCAACCTGCCCGCCCACAAGGCCGCCGGCGTGCGCGACGCGATTGAGGCCGCAGGCGCGAGCCTGCTCTACCTGCCGCCCTACAGTCCCGACTTCAATCCGATTGAGAACGCCTTCGCCAAACTCAAGGCGCTGCTGCGAGCAAAGGCCGAGAGAACCATCAAGGCTCTGTGGGAGGCGGTTGGCGCGGTCGTCGGACCTCTTCACCCCAGCCGAATGTGCCAACTACTTCAAAGCCGCAGGATATGAACCGGATTAAACAGGACGTGCTCTAGCACCCCAAGGCGCAGCCGTCCTTGCGCGGCTCGGACCCGCCGATCAGCACGCCGCGATCTCAGTCGATCTTGACTGTCTGAGCGCCCCCAAGGGCAAGTCGCGGAGCCCAACGTCGAGCGCGCGCGCGTAGACCTTCGATGGTGATCCGCGGCGTGCCGGTCTCGACCTCTACCACCTCGTCTTCCAGAAGAAACGAGGAAAGTCGATTGCCTGATGCACATCCATGCCGCAGTCGAGCATGTTGAGCATTATTAGCACATGCCCCATTGGCTGGTAGCTCCCGCCCACGACACCAAAGCTCACGTCGCAGCGCCCGTTTTTCATCGCCAGCGCGGGCATGATGGTATGCATTGGACGCTTGGCGAGGCCGAATGTGTTGGGATGATCCGGGGCGAGCGTGAAGCAGGTACCGCGGTCGTTCGATAGCACGCCGGATTTGGCGGTGCAGATGCCGGAACCAAAGCTAGAGTACAACGAATTTACGAACGATACGGCGGTGCGGTCCCTGTCCACCACCGCGAGGTAGACCGTGTTGCTGCCGGGGGCAGGCGCTGCCGGCAACGCGCTCCTCCTGTTCAGATCGATGAGTAAAGCGAGGTTTTTGCCCCAGGACCTGTCGTTCAGGGCCGCGACCGGGGTGCGCATGTGATCGGCGTCGGCGAGATGTGTGTCGCGCACAGCATAAGCGATGCGCTCTGCTTCGAGCACGAGGTGGAAGCGCTCCGACCCGATCGGATCGAGTGACTTGATATCGAAGTTTTCGAGGATGTTGAGCATCACCAGCGCTGTGAGCCCTTGCCCGTTCGGCGGGACCTCGACGAGATCGACCCCGCGGTAATTGGTGGAGATCCGCGCGACCGTTTCGCCGCGGTGATTGCCGAAATCCTCTGCTGTCAGGAATGGCCGCGGGCCGCGACCGTCGCCGCCATCTCGGCGCCCACCGCGCCTTTGTAGAACCCCTTGGCGCCCTTGGTGGCGAGCGCGGGAAAGCGGATGACGTCACCTTCCGGCGGCGCCTTGCCGTCACAGGTAGTGCTTCGCGGCGCCTGGGTCAGCGCCGAGCTTGTCGACCTCGCGCTGCCAGTCCCAGGCAGCGCGCTGCGCCACTGGGAAGCCGCCTTCAGCGTACTGAATCGCTGGACGCAGCACGCGGTCTAAACCGAAACGGTCGTGCGTCTTGAGGATCTGCTCCCATGCGTCGACAGCGCCTGGCACGGTGACGGCATGAATTGAATTGCCGATCTCGCGCATGCCTTTGTCGCGCAGAGCTTGATCGAACGCCTTGGAGCCAGAGCGCCCCGAACCGTTATAGCCCCACACCGGCTTGCCCCGCTTCGACACCAGCGTGTAGCAATCGCCGCCGATGCCGGTCATGGCCGGCTCGACCACGCAGAGCGTGGCAACCGCGGCCACCGCCGCCGTCCCGCCATGTCTCAGAATGTCAATCGCCGCCAAAGTGGCAAGCGGGTGCGAGGTGGCAGCCATGCCGTTCGCGGCGATCACAGGCGAACGCCCGGGGCGCTGGAAATCGCGTTTCACCTCAGTCCCGGAAGCGATTACGCCTGGCATTGCAAACCTCCTACGAACGGGTATTTGGCTGCGCACATTCAGAGCACCGCCGCCGAACAGTCAGGAAGGACCTTTTGAGAATCCCCACGTGGCTCCTCGTAGAAAGGCGTATTCATCCACGCGCAGTCGCGCGCCGCGGGCGGTTTGGCCATCCGGGCCCGCTTTCGCGCGTTTTCGATATCCTTGAATCGATCATTCATTCAGTGCGTTGCATGGTGCGGAATCGGGCACCGTCTTGCGCTGCGGCGGCTCTTACTTGAGCCACCCCCGGTAAACGGACAAGCGTAGCTTTCTCGGCCGCGACCTGCCCAATTAACCACAGTCACGGAGGCCAGCGCCGAAAACTCCGAACAACGCGACGTTGAATTGCTGAACAAAGCAAACCGGAAGGTGCCGCGCTTTTCGAACGGACCAAATACACGCTCTGCAATCGCATCGACGGTTCGTCCCCGGATCCGCTCAACTTGCGGTCATCCAGCAATGAATCAGTCATCCGCGCGGCCCAGGACCGCTGCGAGCGGGTATCTGTAGGCTCAAGTTCGTCGTCGGCACGGAAGCACTTCTGTGATCTGTATCCACGCTCTCATGCGACAGACGCGAACGTCATCCGGCAAAGCGTCGTGATGTCGTAGACGGGTAGTCCTGTCGCGCGGCGGATAGCTGGCGTCACCAACGGAAACCCCGTGCATTCGAATAGAATTGCAGCGATCTCGGGATGCGCGGTGCGGAGCCGCGCAATACAGGCGGCGACATCCGGCTCAATATCAGCGGCACCGGTCGGAATCGGGGGGACCTCCATCTCGTTTCGCCATAGCGTGCCGCCTTCGATGCCGCCGAGAACCACTCTCCCTCGTTCGGCCGAATCGTCCACACCGAGCAGATCTTCGCTGCAATGCGATGAGTCTGCGGTTACGACGGCCAACTTGGCTGTCGGCGGAAGCTGGCGGAGCAAAGTAGGCACAAGAAGTAGGCTCGACAGCACAACAGGGACTTTCATCGACGCGGCAACCGCAACCTGATGGCGGATAAAGAAGCCGCAGTTTGAGCTTATGGCAACGGCGCCTTGTTCGACCAGATGCTGGGCAGCCGCGATGCACACTGGCTCAAGCGCAGGATCGCCGTGAATAACATTCTTCGCGTAAGCTCCATCGACGGTTTCGTAAACAGTGGGAAAGTCGAAGGTAGCTGGATTTCGCATCGGTGCGTGCACCGGCGGGGGCGGCGCAGCGCCAGGCGGTAGTCCGCGGTCGAGGAGTAGAATGCCAAGCGCGCGCGGCGTCGTGGATGCCATTTGGAACTCCTAATAGCGAAGTGCGTCAGGCACAGCAGGCCTTTGTGGGAAAAGAGACCTCTGCTCCCATCTGGCTGTCATGGTGACATTCTTGTCTACCTCCTCTCGACTTCAGTTGCAACATATGTATGTATAAATAGAAAACTGACCCAAACGGATCACCAGAGGCAGTTCAGTGGCTCCTTGATGCGGCCCATTTGGCATCCACCACACATCAACAGCCTATTTCGGATACGAGGTCCTTCAGCTGCGTTCTCGGGAGAACGGCAAGATTTTCCGCAGCCCTTCTTGTCCCAACACGCGGCAGCTCCTGGAAAAAACTGCAACGGACATCTTCACATCAGATCAGCGGCCCGGGCGGATTCCGGCGCCATACGCGTTCGAACTCATGCCCTGCCCAGGCAGCCATTCCGACACTCGCGGCCTACGCTTGTCCAAGTCACCGCGAGACGGTCTCGATCGCCACGGCGCGGGAAGAATGCGACCTTCCGGCCGTTTGTCAGCGTTGCCAATGTTGTCGAGATCGATCACCAATACCATTCCTTGCCCGGCGACAGTCTTGCCCTGCAGCTATTTTCTTGGCCTTACCGGTCTGCGGACAAAGCCGCTCCGGCTGCACTTTGCACTGGTCGGCACGGTAACCGGCTGCATGGATGTGAAAACTCCCAGCAATACCGTATGGCCGGTTCTGTCGTGGGAATGAGTATTTTGTCAGAGGCTCCGAAGCTTGGCTTGTGGACGGCGGCTTCGTTGCCTTGTTCTCGGCTGCCAAACCAGAGAATGGATCGATGGGGCGCAACGGGAATAAAAGCCGAAGTCGTCGCTACCCGAGGACGGTGGCGTTTCGACAAACTGGTCCTCGCCCACCGATTCACGAACAACCTGTCGGAAGCGTTCGACCACTGCAGCATAGTTGACCACCGGGGCTCGCCGGAATGAGTAAACTCCGCCTGGCCCCGACGCATTGCGGCGACACCCTCTGCCACTTCGCGGACGCGTTGCACCAACAGCCCCGGCGCTCGGCACCGCTGGTTCGGCTCGTCCCTGTCATGCTGACCGACGGACAAATGATTTCGTCGCCTGCCCGCCATGGATGGTGCCAATGGTCACTATCGCGCCATCCTCGCTGGGCATCTCCCGTGACACGACCTCCTGGACCTCATTGATGAAGGCGCCGGCAATAGCAATCGCGTCCACCCCGAGATACGCTTTCGCCCCATGCGCCATGGTGCCGATAAGCTTGAGCGCAAACTCGTCGGCCGACTTGGTCACCGCGCCCGCGCGTGCACCAGATGCTCCTACGGGGATATCCGTGGAATCCGACGGCCGCCTCGAACCCGTCGAGAAGCTTTTCTTCGGCCACGGACCGGCCGCCGAGCGGCTCCGCTTCTTCCGCCGGCTGAAAAAATACACGCACCCTGCCCGAAAAATTCTCTCGCATGCGGTGAAACGAAAGGGCCGTTCCCAAGGCGATTGCCCCGTGCATGTCGTGGCCGCAGGCCTGCATCAGCCCGGGCACCTGCGACTTGCATGACAGGTCGTCCCGCTGCTCCTGGATCGGCAGCGCATCAATGTCGCCGCGCACGCCAATGGAGCGATTCGGCCCAACCCCTCGATATCAATGTAGAGGCAGGTCTTGTGGAATGTCTTGGCGCCTTTAATTCCGAAGCTTTCCAGCGGGTCGCGGATCCGCTTCTGCGTTTTCCATTCATCATTCGAGAGTTCCGGCTCGCGATGCAGGGCATGCCGCATATGGACCACCGCGTCACATTTGGCGTCGGAAACAAGGCTGGTGATAAGGATTTCCCCAAGCTCGATTCGCATCTACCCCTACTGGGCAACCCTAGCGGCGAGCGCGGCATCCAAGGCATCGCCTAGGCGCTCGACAATCGTGTCGATCTGGCCGGCGTTGACGATGAACGGGGGCGCGAGCAAGATGTGATCGCCTAGCACGCCATCAATCGTGCCACCCATCGGGTACACCATCAGCCCGCGCGCCATGGCTTCACGTTTTACGGCGGCATGTAGCTTCAACGCCGGGTCGAAGGGTGATTTGTCCGAGCGCTCGGCAACGATTTCCAAGCCACGAAAGAGGCCGCGGCCGCGGATATCGCCGACATGATGATGATTGTCGAAACGCTCACGAAGCCGCCGGTTGAGCAGTTTCCCCATCTGTACAACGTTATCAAGCAGGCGATGCTCCCGGATAGCATCCTGAACTGCAAGGCCGGCCGCCGCTGCCATCGGATGACCCATATAGGTATGGCCATGCTGGAAAAAACCTGATCCGGAAGCGAAAGCGTCATATATGTGGCGTCCGAACAGCACGGCGCCGATCGGCTGATAACCGCCGCCCAGTCCCTTCGCGATTGCCACCACGTCAGGCACTATGCCTTCTTGCTCGAAAGCGTGCAGAGTTCCGGTGCGCCCCATGCCGCACATGACCTCATCGAGAATCAAAAGAACGCCGTAGCGATCACAGATCTGGCGGATCTTTTTGAAATATCCGTCCACCGGGGGCACCGCGCCCGCCGTCGCGCCAACAACCGTTTCCGCGACAAAGGCGATCACTTCGTGTGGTCCGAGCTCAAGAATCTTGGCTTCGAGCTCATTAGCAATGCGCTCTCCATACTGATGCTCGCTTTCAGCAGGCAGGCGGCCACGATATGCATAGCACGGCGCAATGTGATGGGTTTCAATAAGCAGCGGCTTGAACTGGGCCCGGCGCCAGACGTTGCCGCCAGCGGCCAGCGCTCCCAGCGTATTGCCATGGTAGCTTTGACGGCGGGCGATGACATGCCGGCGACCGCCTTCCCCCTTCTCGACGAAGTACTGGCGCGCCATTTTCAGCGCCGCCTCCACCGCTTCCGACCCCCCGCTGACCAGATAGACGTAATCGATTCCATCGGGCGAGTCGGCAACAAGCCGATCCGCGAGCCTCTCGGCGATATCCGTGGTGAAGAAGCCCGTATGAGCGTAGGCGAGCCTGTCGAGCTGAGCGTGCAGTGCCGCGAGCACCTCGGGATGGGAATGGCCGAGGCATGACACCGCTGCGCCACCGCAGGCGTCAAAGTATGTCTTACCATCGGCGGCGAATAACTCGATCCCCCGCCCGCCGATAGCCACGGGCAGCTCTGCATGAACCGAGCGGTGCAAAATCTTGCTCATAAACGGTCTCGCACAGCACGCGTCGTTTCGACAGACTTGCCCAAGGGCGACCGCAAGTCAGCCAGAGACTTACTTGGCGGCTGGCCCATCTTGCCGCGACAATAAACACAATCTGATCAAATTGCAACATATGTTTCACGCTTGTTCATATGAACCGAGTGGATCGAAATTTGCAGATGGCGATGGATTGAAAGGTCAGGAGTGACGACGGCCGTTAAACCCCTTTGAACCGGGCGGGGCGCTTGTCCAGGAAGGCTTCGACCGCCTCAAAGGTGATCCCGGAGTATTGTGGCACATGCCATGAAATGCTGCGCAGAGATCGAGGAGATCAGGCAGGTCCAATCGCCGCGCTGCCCTCAGCAGCCGTTTTGCGGGTCGAAGTGCCTGAGGAGGTTTTCCGGCAATGCTTGCAAGCTGCAGCGCTTGCGACTGCAATTCGGACGCTGCTGCGATCTTAAGTACGATTCCTAGTCGTAGAGCCTCCTCGGCGCGCACCAGGCGCCCGGTGAAAATCAGCTCAGCTGCCCTTTGGGGACTGAGCAGATCCTGCAGGAACCAAGCGCCGCCATCTCCCGGAACGATCCCGAGATTTATGAACGTAGCGCCGAATACCGCGTTATCACCCGCAATTCGGATCTCGCACATAGTCGCGAGATCGAAACCCGCTCCTATCGCGGCGCCGTTAACGGCGGCAGTTGCAGGCACCTCCAGGCGATGCATGGCCAGGGCGATCCGTTGGATGCCGCGGCGGTAGCGATCCTGCACCTCAAACACATCGCCAGCGAAGCTTCCAATACGGTCCCGCATCTCTTTCACGTTGCCGCCGGCGGAAAACGCCTTGCCAGCCCCGTTATGACCAGAACCGAGACGGCTGCACCCCCATTGATCCAGTCAACCGTCCGCACGATATCGTCGATCAGGGCCGTCCCGGTGAGCTCGTTACGGACGTCGTCGCGGTCCAGCACGAGCATGGCGACACGGTCGCTAACCTCGAGTTTCGCGTCGATCAGTTTCGGCAGATCCGTCATGCCTCAATCCCTGCTTCTCTGCCGACCGCGCTGTGGAGGACGCAGTGAGAAGAATGCGCACATCGAGCACGGTCAAACCATCTGGATAGGCAAGATGGATTGAGGTCGAGTTCGTCGATCTCCGGGCAGGCTTCAACGAAATCCGAAATACTCACCATGAAATCTGCGAGCCCGTCTCGATCAAACGGCGCTCCCCCCGCGCACGCGATCGAGAATCGCTGCGGCTTGATTTCGTTCAACATCGCAAAGGCAGCATTGCGTGAGATCGGAAGCGCGCGGAACACTACATCCCTAAGAACTTCGACGAGGACTCCGCGCAGTCCGAACATTATGACGGGACCGTATGCTGCGTCGCGCACGATGCCGACGATGACTTCAACGCCCCCTTTCGCTGCCATCCGAGTGACGAGGACGCCGGCAACATTCGGATTGGTTACCGCAGCCTCGGCATTGGCGACAATCTCAAGGAAGCCGCGGTGCACCGATGCGACGTCGGCGATATTGAGTTTGACTCCGCCAGCCTCAGTCTTGTGCAGGATGTCGCGAGATACGATTTTCATCGCGACGGGCCTTGTGCCGAGACGGAGAAAAGCCTCTTCGGTCCTTTTTCATCCCCAGCCAGCAAAGCCGGAGCGAGATCCAGCCCGAAGTCGCGCAAGCTGGCTCACCCTTCGTGCTCCAAAACTACCCCCTAGGTGTTTGATCTCAGGCTTTAATGGCGCACCATTGTCGTCCGAATCAAAGGACGCGCTATGGGACAGATTCTACACGGCCGCGCCACGACGACAGAGGCGGTCCGTCGAGCAATACAGCATAGTCAAGAGAGCCTGAGGGCACTGGCCAAGCGCTATGGCATCGATCAGAAGACGGTTGCGAAGTGGCGGAAGCGGCCGTCGACCGCCGATCTTCCGACCGGCCCGAAGGAGCCGAGGTCGACAGTGCTGTCCCTCGAAGAGGAAGCGGCCATCGTCGCCTTTCGCAAGCACACGCTGCTGGCGCTGGATGATTGTCTGTATGCGCTTCAGCCGACGATCCCGCATCTGACGCGCTCGTCATTGCATCGTTGCCTTCAGCGTCATGGCATTTCGAGGCTGCCGCAGCTGGATGCTGACAAGCCGGCCAAGAACAAGTTCAAAGCCTATCCGATCGGCTATTTCCACATCGACATCGCCGAGGTGCAGACCGCCGAGGGCAAGCTGCGTCTCTTCGTTGCCATCGATCGAACGTCCAAGTTCGCTTATGTGCAATTGCACGAGACGGCGGGCAAAATGGCGATGGCCCAGTTCCTTCGGGATCTGATCGCGGCCGTGCCCTATGCCATCCATACCATTCTGACCGACAACGGCATCCAGTTCACCAACCGGAGCTGCGATCGGCACGCCTTCGAGCACATCTTCGACGGCGTCTGCGACGAACATGGCATCGAGCACAGGCTCACAAAGACCAACCATCCCTGGACCACTGATGTGATCGACAAGAGCCTTTTTGATAAATCTGCGCTATTCTCCTGTCGCGCACGGACGACCGCGTGGCGAAGAGCAGGGTCCGAGGTGAGAGCCCTGCCGCGCAGCTTCTATCGTCGCACCTCGTTTGCGGCATCCGTGCGCGCCTTTCTCGGGCCTCGCGGGTTCCAACCGGCGACGAAGCGTGCATAGGCGCTCTCGGCCTGCTCCACCCACCGGCGCTCTTCTTCCCGGTGGCTCTTGATGTTGTAGGCGTGCGCGGCCCCCTTTTGGCCGCGCACGGCCTTGCTCCCGGCCTTGAGTTCCACATCGCGCAGCTTCTTGGCATGCAGGGAGGGTCGAGCCCACGCGTAACTCTCGCCCTTCATCAACAGATGCCAGATCACGACAGAGAGTTTGCGTGCGGTTGCCACGGCCGCGACATGCTGCCCGCGCCGGGCTCGCACACGCAGGAAGAAGGCTCGCAACGGTCCGGGAGCACGAGCGGCCGCCCAGGCCGCCTCGACGAGCATGCCGCGCGCATGACCACGGCCCTGCTTGGTGATCCGCCCATGGTAGGCCGGACCTGGCCCGGACTGTCGGACGCTTGGGTTCAACCCGAGATAGCTCACGAGCTTCTGCGGATCGTCGAAGCGCGACACGTCGCCGATCGCCGCCTTCATCGCCAGCGCGACGGTCATGTCGACGCCGGGAATGGTCATCAGCCGCTTCACGCCTTCATCCGCGAGAGCCGAGCGGGCAAGATCGCGTTCGATGACCTGGAGGTCTTCGCCCAATCGGTCGAACTCGCGCAGATGCCGATCGATCGCGAGGCGCTCGTCCTGCGGCACGACCTGCTCGCTCAACCATGACCGGCCCTTAGTGCCGCACAGGTCGGCATGCGGGCAGGACGGGATCAGGTGGCTATGAAGGATCGACTGGATGACGTTCTTCAATCGAGACCTCTGCCGGACAATCTGATTGCGCCGTGTCACCTGTCGACGCAGAGCCTGCGTCGGCTCATCCGGAATCCAGACTTCCGGCAGGAAGCCGCTGGCATAGAGCTGCGCCAGAACGCTGGCATCGATCGTGTCCGTCTTGATCTTGGCATAGGCGATGATGCGCACCTGCTTGGGGTTTGCGATCACCACTTTCTTCACATGCGGCGCGACAACCGCGGCGGCCGAGGACGCGTTGCCCGTCGCCTCGATCACCACGACATCATCCAACGACAGCTTTGCGGCGAAGGCATCCAGCAGATCGCGCCGCATGTCGACCCGACCCAGCCGCCTTAGCCTGCCGTCCTCCCAAGCTACCGCCTCGGCGAAGGCGCGATGGATATCCAGTCCGATGATGCGCATGCCCGTTCCTCCTTCTTGGCTCGGTCAAAGACGGGAGCTGGCGGGCAACACGACATCTACTGATCCGCGCTCGCAGCGCATCCGGGAAAGTCGCGAGGGGCGGCCATGTAACGAGCTCGGGCTCTCAGCCCACGGTCTATTGACGGCCTGCCTGCACCTTCGTGCTCCCGGTGCCCCACGTCCCGGATGGGCTCACCATAAGGCCGTTCCAAAACAAGAACAGCAGGACGAAAAGGCACCACAGATCACATACCGGATAATGGCCAGGTCGAGCGGATGAACCGAACCATCAAGGACGCGACCGTCAAGCGCTCCACTATGACGATCACGATCAACTGCGCCGGCACCTCGCTGACTTCGTCTTAGCCTACAATTTCGCGCGCCGCCTCAAGACCCTCAAGGGTCTCACACCCTATGAGTTCATCTGCAAAATTTGGGCAAAAGAGCCCGAACGGTTCCGACTCGATCCCACCCACCAAACGCCGGGACTAAACACCTAGGCTCTACATCGCGCAAGAACCTGCTCAAAAATTCTGCCGTGCTGCGCTCGCTTTGACGGCGACGCTGCAAGGGGTGCGGCCCACCTCACCGCACTGCGCCAAAGCCTGCATGCATCGCACGGCCTTTTCCAGGGAGCTGTGCACTGGGATGCCTGCGCGGTGCATGTCGAGGAGCGGTAAGGGCCGCTGATCTGCCTGAAGCGCACGGTACAGGCTGTGAACGACCACGGGCTTCCCGAACCGGCGTGGCATTGCACCGATGAGGTTCGTGGCATCGCTCGAGCAGGTCTTGAGAGAAATGGACCGCGTAGCCGCCGTAGAGACCAGATATCAGAAGTCCGTCCACCATCGAATCCTGCAAGAGAATCTCGGCGCAAGCGGCGAAAGCAGATGGGTCTGAATCCGTACCCCCGGGGCTACGTCGACAGGATTGATTACCGACGCGGCCGCAGGAAGCACCGCCGCAAGCCGCCGCCGCGTGTCTTCGCTTAGGGGGGGGCGAGCGCCAGTCCGCGCTCAGATAAGGCGTCGGCAGCAATTGTTGCATGGCCTCCGGCATCGGCTAGTCTAGGATGGCGAGTAACGCAGTGGCGGCAGCAGCGATAACGTCCGCACCGCCTGAACGCAGTGGTACAGAAACTGTACGAAGAAGTGCGAGCAGCTCTCGATCAGTGTGAAAGAGACAAAAACGTGCGCGTCATTGTC
Organism: Mesorhizobium sp. M0854; assembly: GCF_040319815.1. NCBI lineage: Bacteria > Pseudomonadati > Pseudomonadota > Alphaproteobacteria > Hyphomicrobiales > Phyllobacteriaceae > Mesorhizobium > Mesorhizobium sp. M0854. Next base: position 5,839 of record NZ_JAMYOL010000050.1, on the reverse strand, counting down.
CTGACCGGAGAAGGATGAGCGTTATGTGTTGGCGCCGATTTGAAGGAATACAAGGCCGGTCGCGCGGCCTTCAATAGGCGACAATATCTGATGAGCGAACAAAGGGTGTGCAGACGATTCAGACGAATTTCGGCGATACCGTCCTGGATTTCGTAGGCAACCGTTTCAAACATCATGTATTCCTATCAATCCGCCGGCGTCGTGGTCAGTTTTGGGGCACGATAACAGAGGACGACGCGTTCCTCACTGGTTTTCCGGCACCTACAAGGGAGCGGCGCCACAAGCAGGTGAGCTCAGGCCGAAATCCGTGCCGGCTTTGTTTCATCACCTCAAACCATGGATCGGTTCGCCGCGAGCGGATCGCCGGAATTCGACTCTGAAGCTAAGGAACAGCGGCGCTCACGTCAGCCAAGAAAGCCGCTTGGCCCAGGATGTAACATATGTTGCGCATGCTATAGCACTGCGCTAGGTAGGAGTCATGGCTGACGGACCTCTTTCGGAGCGATTGATCACCGGCTTCGACGCAATGCCGGAGCAGTTCCAATTGGCGGCGCGCTATATTATCGACCAACCACATGACGTCGCGCTTTTGTCCATGCGCGACCAGGCGCGTCTGGCAGGGGTCCAGCCGGCTACCATGACGCGACTGGCCAAGCATCTTGGCCTTACAGGTTACGACGAGCTTCGCGAAATATATGCTGATGCCGTTCGCAGCGGCGACGTCGGATTCGCCGGAAAGGCCGACGTACAAGCGGTCGCTCAAAAGCGCAAAGGAGACCATGGCCTTGCGCGCGAAATTCTCCGAGCACAAGCGGCCGAGCTTGCCCATTTGGCCGAGTCTCAACTTGATGCAATAGTATCAACGGCAAGACGCCTTGCATCCGCCAAGTGCATCTTCTGCGTCGGATTGAGGTCGAGCCACGCAACTGCTTGGCATCTGCATTACATCTTGTCGATGATCAGGGAAAAGTCGGTCATGCTCGACGCGATCGGCGGCACCGGTTCGGATGCGTTGGCCCGTGCCTCCCGCAACGACGTGCTCTTCGCGACTAGTGTGTTCCCGTACACGCGCGTCACGGTTGAGATCGCCGAATATGCGCATCAACATCGCATTCCGATCGTCGCCATTACCGACAGCGAGGTTGCCCCGCTCGCCCGTATTGCGGACGATGTCGTTCTTGTCCAGACGAAGAGTCCCTCGTTCTTTCACACGATGACACCGGCGTTCGCGGTCGCTGAAGTGCTGGGCGCGTTGATCGCAGGACAAGCTGCGGAGGCCGCGCGTGAATCTCTACTCCGGTTCGATGCTCATCTTGCGGATTTCAACACACACTTGAAATCGAGGACTTGGACTCGACAAGTCCGCTCGTCCCCGTCGGCCTCTTCCACGATAAAGAAAATCGGTGGCAAGCTGCGCAAAGCGCCCGTGCAGAATCAGGACTGATTCCCCCTATGCTCGAGGGTTTCTAGTCTAACCAAGATTTCAGCGGGGGTGGGCATACTTAGGGTTCACCCATTCCTGCTAGGTTCGTGCGAAGGGCATCCTCCTCACGGATCGAAACCGCTCGCCTTCCACCCGCCTGCGCGCCATACACATATGCTCCAGCATAAGCAAGATTTTGGAGGATGCTGACGTGCGCTATCGGCCGGGCGCCGGACCACCATATGCGGCGCCGGGCCGAGGAGGGGTGTGCACGGGCAGCGGCAAATCGTTCTTTCGAAGATATCGCATGACGGCAGGCTGGAGCGTCGCCTACACCTGCTCATCGGATTGAGAATGATCTGCCCCGAGCGATCATGCGCCAGTCCCGCGGGATGAGAATGATCTATTTGCATTCTATGGCAAGATCATTGTATCTCCGGTGAAAACGCATAAGCCTCTCTCGTCAGGAAACGCTAGACGCGATCTTCCGCCTTGACGTCGATGGCATCGCTCCCGCCAGTACAAGGCTGGCCCAGCCGAGTCGGCGTACCTGCAGAAAACTGCGCGGGCTCTACATCGGCGCTCGGTCGAAGTGGCCTGACCTCGACCGCTGATCAGGAGAGCTGGATAGTTCGGATTAGCGGATTGCTTAATGAAACGTACGCCCGCCGTCGACTGCCAGAATTGATCCGGTTATGTAAGAAGATTCTTTCGACGTCAGGAAGAGGATCGCGTTCGCTATTTCGGAGGGCTCGGCCATCCGCTTCAAGGCATAGTTCACGACATTGGCGCGGAACCTCTCTGCCATCGGCGTGTCAACCAACCCCGGGCAGACGCAATTGACTCGGACCTCGGGCGCCAAATCGGCGGCCAAAGCACGGGTTAACGAGATCACGCCCCCTTTCGCAGCTGCATAGGCTACCTGAGCGGGCGCATTGGGCAACAAGCCCGCACCTGAAGAGACGTTAACGACCGTCGATCCTGTTTCCTTTATCAGAAAAGGAATGCAGCATTTGGCGACGTTGAAGGTGCCGGTCAGATTGACGTCGATGGTCTTACGCCATTCGTCGAAGCCGAAGTCGGCTGTTGGTCCGAGCAGCATGATACCAGCCGCGTTGACGACGCCGTCGAGACCGCCGAGCTTTTCTGCCACCTGGTCAACAACATCTTGAACTGCGTTTTCGTCGGTTATATCGACCTCAAAGGACAGACCTTCAGCATCGCCTATAGTTTCCGCGAGACCTGCACCATTTAGGTCAAGCAAGATGGGTATGGCTCCTTTCGCAATAAAGAGTTGCGCCGTCGCCCGTCCGATACCAGATGACGCTCCGGTAATCACGATCCGCCGTCCGGCAAGCCGTCCCGCTGTAGCACCTACATATGCCATAGTTCATTTCCCTCAGGTTCATCAAAGTACCGGGAGGTTGCCCTCCTAAACTGGGTCAGAAGCTTTTTTCCGAGCATCTCGCGAAGCGTTGACACATCCATCAGTAAACTCCGCCAGATCCTTCTTCAGCTTCGCCCATCGACCCGGGAGCCGGCAAAAACATAATCAATATCACATCCATCTAGAACCAAGATGGATGAAAGCCGCGTGCCGCGCGTGGGCCTGACGGAAGCATTGGAGCTGAAACCTGGACCGAGCTGCCGTACGGCTGCGCTCCACGCCTCCTTCCTCCGGGTACGCGCCTGGCGCGGGCAGCATGTCACCGCCGTCGCCAGGCAAGCTCGCCGAAGGTCGTGAAGTGAGTCAACATCACCTTGTCGAAGAGTCGATTGGCCCGTCCATCGGAATGCTGTCTGGCCTTCGGACGTTAACCCGAATCCCGCTCTCCTGTGGGGGTGATTCAGGAGGGGGTGCGTCCCATCTGTTTCCAGCAAGCCAACCCTTTCACCCTTGCTGGCCCTACAACCCATCTCGCTGCCAGATGACGACGATACACAAACTGAATTTGACGCAAGCCCTCCCGCGATGATGCTTAATTTCATTGAACGCCCTAGGGGGTACAGAGTGGCGCTATTTCGAGGGCACCGGCAAAGCTGCCCGGCGGCAAGCGAAATCGGGATCGTTCGCCGAAAGACTCAGAAAGTTTGGAGTGCAATTAGAATGGCCAGCACAAACCTGGCAATTGTGACTGGCGCGGGAGGCGGCATCGGCAAGGCGACCTGTTTTGGGCTAGCGCGCGGGGTCATAAGATCATTGCAGTCGAACGCAACCCCGGCGCAGTCGAGCAGGTTGTGGCTGAACTCCAGAATTCTGGCAACAAGGCAAAATCGGTCGTGCTAGACCTGACTGATGGAGAGGCGCGGGAAGACTTGGTCGCAATGAGAGACGAAATAGCAACGCTCATCAACAACGCCGGGATATTTGGCGTAAAGCCCTTTGTCAATGTTACTGCGGATGACTTCCGCAAAAGCTACGAAGTCAATGTCCTTTCCTCCGCAGAGCGGATTCGCCGAGCGCTTCCTAAGATGAAAAGTGGCGGTGCGATCGTCAACGTAGCATCCACCGCAATCTTTGGTTCCTTCAACTGCTCACTACGCAGCGTCCAAGGCCGCCGTCGGGGCGCTGACGAAATCACTCGCGCTCGAGTTTGCCGGGCTTGGAATCCGCGTCAACGCCGTTGCACCGGGACCGATCGCGACTCGGATGCTGCTAATCTGTGGAACGACGACTGTTCGAAGCTCATCAGGCAATTACCACTTGGCCGGATTGGTGAGCCAGACGTTGAATCGGCGATTGGTTTTCGCTCATCGAACAAAGCGAATTACATCACGGGAGTTGTTCTCATCGTCGACGAAGGGCGGACGCTGAATGGGTTTCCGCTGAATCGGTTTCCAGGGAGGTAACATTGCCGCTTGAACTTGCTGCCCTAAACGGGAAAACAGTTGTAATCACTGGGGGAGGCCAAGGCATCGGGCAGGCGATCGTCGAGGTCTTTTGCTCGGCTGGCGCTTGCGTGGTCGTGGTCGATCGCGACACGTCTAAGGTCAAACCACAGAATTCCGCAGCAGCCATCTCGTTGGTGGAGGCCGACGTTACGGATCCTACCTTGCCGGAACGTTTGGATGCAGTACTGCACCATGCTGAAAGGCCCCTAGACATCCTCGTCAACAATGCTGGCCTATTCGCCGGCGGACACGCGCTGGCAACCTCTGAAGACGAGTTCCAAAATTGCCTCGATGTCAACGTCATGGCGGTCTTTCGGCTGTCCCGCTGGGCTGTCTCAAAAATGATGTCGACGGGAGGCGCCATTGTGAACATTGCGTCCATTTTCGGCGTCGTGGGAGCTCGTAACACGTGCGGCTACTCAGCGTCCAAGGCAGCTCTGATCGGAATGACTCGACAAATGGCGACGGATTTCGGTCCCAACCGAGTTCGAGTGAACGCGATTGCGCCTGGCCTGATCGAAACCGCACGCACCGCGAATGCAATTCGCACAGATGCCTGGTATCGGCACGTGATGATCGATGGAGCGCCTCTAAGGAGGGCAGGCAAGCCGGAAGATGTGGCGGGGGCGGTTCGGTTCCTGTCTTCTGACGAGGCTTCGTTCATTACCGGCCAAGTCCTCGCGGTCGATGGAGGATGGGCCATGGGGAGATTTCCGCGCGAGGATCCCATCAATGGAATTTAATCGCTCGAAGCGGCAGCGACGAACAAGGCTTGAGAGAGCTATTGCGCAGAGGCCAGCCTCCGGCAGCATCTTTTCCGTGAAGCCGAAGCGCGTAGCGGCCGATCGAACAGTGAATCGGCGCCGTTCTTGGCTGAGGCCGCGCGAACAGGTGTGATTCAGGCCTGGCGATACCCCGGACGGAATTGCGGCCTTACGTCGGCCCCTGAGCTCGCACAGCTTGCTGCGCGCATCGAGCAGCGGCTCAAGGATCTCGACCGGGTCGGGCATGCCTTCGGCGAGCTCGCGGATGTGTTGCTCGAATTTGGCGGCACTGACCATGCCGATCGGATGTCATTCTCGATGGCAATCGCCTTGTCCTGCTGCAGCTTACGTGGCGTCAGCAGCGCGGCGCTTCTGGCTTGTCAATGTCTTGACATGCACCGGGCGGAACAGATTGACCCGCATCATCTGGGCAATGCCGCGCGCACTAATGCGGTGGATTTGTTCGGCGGGGCTTGAGGAATGCCTTGGTATGCCGGGTTTCGATGCAGATCACCGGCAATCCGGCTTCCGTCGGCCCGCAGCCATTGCCGCCCGGCATCAAGCCCGATCCGTTCAATGGCCCAGGCCGTATGCTTGAGCACCAGCGCAAGTCCTCGGGATGGCTCGGCACCTCACCTCACCTCACCTCACCTCACCTCACCTCACCTCACCTCACCTCACCTCACCTCACCTCACCTCACCCCAAACCGTGCCGGTTTCGTCGAGGATGCAAATGGCGGTCTCTTTCACCAAGACATAC
>NZ_JAMYOL010000049.1:0-19923 GCF_040319815.1 Mesorhizobium sp. M0854 | reverse complement strand
ATCATCGACCCTTGCGACGCGCTCGACATCGAACAGGCCACGGAGGCGATCGCGGACTACAACGGGCCGGTCTACATGCGGCTTTTGCGCGGCAAGGTTCCTGTCGTGCTCGACGAAGACGACTATACATTTGAAATCGGCAAGGCACGCCTGTTGCGCGAGGGCGCGGACGTATTGTTCATTTCAAGCGGCCTGATGACCATGCGCGCGCTGGAGGCGGCGAAGGCGCTTGAAGCCGACAGGATCGGCTGCGCCGTTCTGCACGTTCCGACGATCAAGCCTCTGGACACGGAGACGATACTTGCCGCGGCGCGCCGTCCGGGACGGCTAATGATAGTGACCGAGAACCACACCATCATCGGTGGGCTGGGCGAAGGCGTTGCCGCGCTGCTGATGCGCGAGAGAGTGACCCCAGTCTTTCGGCAGATCGCCCTGCCCGACGAGTTCCTCGACGCTGGCGCGCTGCCGACGCTTCACGATCGCTACGGGATCTCAACTTCCGAGCTCGTGCGCCGCGTCCGCATTTGGAGCGAATGAGAAGTAAGAGCTCTCCCCATGCAACAGTTGAGCCATCGACTTGAACTGTGAGCTGGCTAACCCCGCCGCGGTTGTCGCGCTCGTCACAGCATTGTGGACTAAGGACCTGGGCTTCCCTGATGCCTGTCAATCGGGCACATCCTGCGCGGCACTGATTGAGCACCGGCCTCCTGTTCAGATGCGGCTGGACGAGCTGTCTTCCAGTGGTAAGGAGAGAACTTCCTAGGATCTTGAACACACATCGAGGGCATTCGAGGACTTGGTGTCAGGCCCCCTGGTGCCGGTCTCCCGCGAGTTCGACGTAAGCAAGTTTCGGGATGTTGGCTCGTCTGTCCTTCGCGGCATATGGACCGGCGCCCGGCTCGCCTGTTCTCGGAACGGGTGTCAGGGCACCGGTTTGGTCGAAGGTTGGTGGCGCGAAGCGAAAGAAGCTGGCCGCAACTACCTCGCCCGCCAGCAGGGCGACGCCGTCCTGGCCGCCGCCGGCTACAACTTCTCGCTCCTGCTCCGGTAGCGGAAGGCTCTTTTGGGGCTACTCATCGCCGCCCTCAAAACCAGCCGAAGGAGCTCGAAGCCTGACGGCCGATTACGGACATCTGCTGTTCGAGCAGGCAATCCCGAGCGACAACGGTGTCGTTGACGAACTGCGGCCTCATTTCGAGTCCGCCCATCTCGACGAACGGGAAGTGTATCATCGTACATCAGGATCGACTTCCATCCTGCGCCAACGGGCCCAGACTCCGGTATCATGCAGAGGTGGAAAGCTCATCTTCGATCTGGCTCGCGATCCGGCTCGCGTTCGTGAGGTTTCCCTGCGCCACCGGTCGCCGGGCTGAAGCGTCAGGATATCGGCGAAGACGCGGCATTCTTGAGCGTCCAGCTTGGGCGCGAGCCAAAGAGTAAATTCGGATCGCAGCAATGTTACGATCGCAAGCGGTGACACTCGGTTCGTAGGCCCAACTTTGATCAATCGCGGCCGGGCGCCAATCTTTCACCGCACGCCCCCGAGCGCGCGCATGCAGTGCCTCCCAGCATTTGTCGGCCGGCGAGCAACGAATTTGCCCTGCAGTGGATGACATTTAGCTGGCCAATCTGCTTGCGGTGATCGATGCGGGGGCAGCATTGTTGGGGTTTGCACGAAATCCGCGTCGCACTGAGCCGGCATCAGCCGCCCCGATCTCGCCAAGCAACAAGGACAGGCCGCACCTAACCCAAGGCCACCGAAGCGGCACGGACGTTCAGTCGATGTTTACCATTCGCTATTATCTTTCGCGAAGCGGCAAGGTTCTGAGTACCGCGCAAGTCAAAGGGCCTGCTCCAGACAATGGGGCGGGCCTTTTTGCGTCACTTAGGAGAACGGACTCCAACGAATTGCCGGTTAGCTGAAAAATAGGCCCCAGGCTGTGAAACGTCGAACGTGGCCGGGTTGTTGGTGCATCCGCAATCGGTTGGAAGGCAGGCCCCATTCTCGCGATACTCTGCCAGCGTCAGGGCTGGGCCAGCGGTAGGTTAGGGCGTCACGACCCGCAACATGGCGGCGTCATAGACGAACGAAACACGATTTCGTCCATGTTGTTTCGCTTCAAAAAGGCACCGTCCGGCAGTGCGAAGGACGTCCTGAGCATCTGCATTGGGAGAAATTTCCGCGCCTCCAATGCTGACAGTCACTTTCACGCCATGAGAGCGCGTTTAATTAAGTTGGGGTCAATTCGTGGCAGCAGGGTTCGTGCTATGAAGAGGGGACCGGTTCCCAACCGCGGCGAGGCACTTGCCTTCATCTAGTGCCAGTCTCAAAGAACTGGAGGCACTGCGCGGCGGGTCTCGTGTATTGTCGCGTCGACTGACCGGTGCGCTTGATGCGCATGGTGGATGCGGTGGCTTCACCTGGGTGACCGCGAGCCCCATCGATGTTTCCTGGCCCAGGGAACCAAAACCTTTAACCAGTGCGAAGAAAAGGCATGACGTCGGCGCGAAAAAACAGCCGGACGGTCACTCCCTCCGCCAGATGCCGTTGATTTCATTAAACCTTTTGTCGGCATCTTCTTGCGGCCCCAATTTCGGCCCTAACGGACAGACTCGTCAGTGAGTCGTGGGGCTCGGGAACAGGAACTTGTACCCTTCCTTGAGAATCCACCGGGCGCGGGCGAGATGAGTTTCCCAGGCTCGGTGCGCCCGCTTCGGTTCCTTCTCGGGATCGATATGCAGCACAGTCCTGGCAACCACGCGCCAATCCTCGTCGTCATAGGCGGCGTCCAGCAGCCACATATACATGGCGACGCGTTTATTGTCGTATGGGGTGAGGTAGGGCTCGCTTGGCGCTTCGTCCGCGACCTCGGGATCCGGAAGCGGGCTGACCACTACGCCGCCTTCTTCGGGTCGCCGATGACGCGCGCCGGCAGATACGCTGGAGCCGGGGGCGGCAGCAAAAAATTGTTGTCAGCTGCAGTGCTCATGCGCGCAATATACATTGCGAATAGTGCCCATTCAACGCTGCGATCAAGATGGACGCGGCACGAGTCTTGCACGGCGCTCAACACGGCGAAGACCAAAGAAAACCGCGTGCGCTCCCTCGGCCATATCAATCGATTTTATCCGACGTGTCACATCCGCGTGATCTAGCGACACCTAATGAAAGCGGCTAAGGGGGACCGTGGTTTGGGGAAAAATTCTTATGAGCAGCCAAAAAGACGCAGAGCGTATCCGTGCCGAAATGTCGATCGCACAGGCGATTTACGACGCCATTTGCGAGATGAACGGATCTTCGTACAGGCAAGACAAAGTACCTTTGCGGTGGGATACTTCGTCAGGCACACCGTTGAGCCTGATGAGTATTGACGGCTTTTTCGAGGGAACTGGCCCGGCGGATAGCGTCGAAGATCGACACGCCTGCGCTCATCAGTCTCAAAAGCCACACCGCGCAGCCGTCGAAAAAGATTGACTTCCACTAGGGTAGATTTGCCATCGCCGTGAAAAGGTTGCTCGAGATCACGTCGAGGATGGCATCCACCTGGCCCGTGGCGCGGTTGTCGCGCTGGTCGACGCCATCCGCGCCTGCGAGGTCGGTGACGCTTGCGCCGACCCAAGCACGCGCGCATTCTGCCCCGAACCAAAAACTGGGGAGGGCCGAATGTTCGAAATCGGAAGAGATTACCGCATCACCATGATTGTAGCGGTTCCGGGCGACTGGAGCGACGAAACTGGCGTCTGGACGGTCGCGGAAGTTGATGGGACGCTAGTGAAACTCACCAATCCCTACACCCCGGACACGATCATTAACACGGCGTCATGGCATTTCGTCCGCGCCGAGATTGTCTAGGCGCAACTTAGAAGTTGTCGAACAGCCCCGCCGCCATCATGCCGCCGATCAGGTCCTGTCCAAGATTGTTGGGGTGAGTTCCGTCTCCAGGACCCATCCAATGAACGTAGTTGAACTGGTTGATGATGAAGCGGCGGTACAGGTCGACCACTGGCACCCTGTTTAGGGCGCAGACCTCAAGCATGGCGTTGGCGTAGTCGATCAGCTGGCTTCCGGCTCCTCCCGCAGTGCCGTCCAGCGTCCGCCATATCGGCGTCGTGAAGATGAGCTTCAGGTTCGGCCGGGCGGTCATGATCGTCTGGATGCCGTAGTTGATGGCTCCCTTGAAGGTCGCCCCGGTTATGTCCGCATTGGTGCCGATGGGGCACGTCGGGCCGGCGCCGGTGAAGTCGTTGGTGCCGAACGAGGGGATCAGGTAATCCAGCAGGCTGTAATCCACCGATGCCATGCGCGCTGCAATCGCTGGAAAGATGCCTCCGATGACCGTTGCTGCGGCTATCCGTTGGGAAAAATCACCGGAGGCAATGGCATCGGCCAGCCGGTAAAACGAGAACTTGTCACAGTTCGCAGCATGGTTGGCCATGCGGGTGCCGCCGCCGCCGCAGTTGGTGATCGTCATGCCGGTGCGCTGGGCAATCTTGGCGGTCGGCGTGATGCCCGGCCAGATGACACTTTCGATGATGCTATCGCCGAAGTGCGCACCGATCTTGCCGGCGAACTGCGAGGCCGGCACGGAGGCAACGTCCTTGGCCAGTTTGTCAAACCGGCCATGGTTATCGATCAGCCGGCCCGGTGCCTTCTGGATGGCCCAGCCGGGAAGGTAGGCATCCGCGGCCAAGGCCCCTGTCGGAAGGATGCGGAGCTGGTGATTAAGGCCGTAGGTAACGTCGTTCTGGGTGACCACGATGGGCAGCGAAATATACGTCAGGCCATTGACCGTTTTGGTTATCTGAGCGGTCTGGGTCACCCCGGACGACACCGGAATGTAGTGGATGAACTGGATGGACTGGGCACTCCCCGCCATGAAGGCGAAGATACACCAGACAGTTTCTCCCACCGTCAACCCTGCTTCGGCTACGGGCGTCTTGATGTCGTGCAGCGTGGCCGGCCGGCAGCTTGATGGCCTTGGTGCCGAAGGGCGAGCCTGCCGGCGCGTTGACCAGAATAGGAGGAAACCCGCCAGCCGATGCTCCGATCAGGGGGTTGCCAGCATAGTCGTTGGTGACGCCGCTGGCCGCAATGCGGAAGAACGGGTCGATGTTAAGCTTCGGGTGCGCATCCTCCGCCACCATGGCCGCAGATTGGAGAGCCCCGCCGATGTAGGTCAGGCGTGACTTGGCCTTCTGGACAGCCCAGCCGAGCACGAACAGGCATTCGCACCGACGCCGGCAGCGATGTTGAGCCGAACCAGCAGGCTCGTGCCAAACGTGACATCGTTCTGGGTCGGCGTGACGGTCAGCCCAACGCTCACACTGCCGGGTTGACCGTGTTGCTCTCGTTGTGCGCCACCCCGGATGACACCGTGATGCTGCCGATGATCTGAAGGCTTTGTGCGGCGATCAGATCAACGATGATTTCAACGGGTTCACCAACCCGCAGGCCGAGGTCGGCAGCGGACACTTTGAGGTCCAAAAGCGTCGCCCCGACCGACAGAGACAAGGCGCCACGCCTGTCGTTCAATTTTGGCGAGGTGATATTCGGAAACGGCTTCGTGTCGGCGAGGGTGCGGCATCCCGCAGAATAGGAATATATTCCGCATGCCGTCAAGCACATAGACTTCGTCCTGCCCTCAGCGCCTGCTCGCCGCGGGCATTTTGGGGGGAAGCATGAATCAAGTTACGTGCGTTTGTAGCCATCAGCGTTTTGTCGGGCTGCGCTACTCGCCCAGCCGACATCAAGCCCATGCTGGTTTCGTCCAGCGTATACGCGGGCAAGTCCTGCAGCCAGTTGGAAGCCGAACTTTACCGAACGAGTTCCGACCTCGCGCCGATAATGGCCGTACAAGACAGAACCGCCCGCCGTGACGTGGACGGCGTGTTTTGGCTTGGCTTGCCGGTTGGCAGCATGATGCGACAACACGACATCAAGGTACGTGAAGCCAAGACCGGCGAGCTGAAGGGCAACATGAACGCGATCAACGCAGCCCGACGAAAGGGCGGCTGTGTTGCAGTCTGTAAGCCGTTCCAACGTTAAAAATTGTCGGGTTGCTCCCCGCCCTCGCGACTGCGGAGTGGTCGTTTCATCGATTGACTCGCGTAATGCACCGGCAGTTAATCTCCCCGCCAGGGCAAAAGAGGGGCTATGAAACTGGGAGCAAACGATGACTGTCCAAAAAGAAGACTATCGAACCAACAGAGCCGACTACGCCATAGCTGCGATGCATAGCCGAGCGACCGCTGAGGGCGATCGTGACGATTTGTTGACGAGGAAAAAGTCCCTGTGGGTAACAGATCGGCGATCTGCAAAATTGGCTGCAAACCCGTCCGAAAGCTCGCCAGAACCCAAGGCAAAAGCGCCGCTAAGTGAATCGGACGCCAGCCACTTTCTTACCGCCGCGTACTTCGTTCGCATGGTTCGATTATATTAGATTTATCTAAAATACCAACCAGCCAGTCGAGCATTCCCGAACGCTCGCTGGTCAGGCCCAGCGGCCGCCCCCTAACCCAAGCTGCTGGGCCGCCCGCTAAGGAAGTGCGTTGTATCACTGATACGGTCGTCGGTGACCGCCTCCGTACCGCGGCCGTGATCGCAACCACGTCACCGATGCCAACGCCCCGCATCGTACCACTCAAACGAATGGCCTGGATGCGTTTAGTATCCATTCTCGGGAGACCCACGCATGGGTGTCGCTTGGGAGACAAGTGACTCCCCTTTAAAGGCATCGAGATGCTACGAGCGCCGAAAAGTCAGTTCCTTAGACCTAAACATCGGGCGATTTGCCAGCGGGTTGTCGACCAGATAACCGCCGACGCTAAATGGTACAGCACTTCGATAGACGGTCAGATTCTGGCCTCGACCACGCTGAATCTCTTTCAATCAGGGGTCGTAAACGAAACGAATTTGCTGGCACATGTTCGCGCGCGGCGCCACGACTTCACTAAACTGACAGGCTAGCTCCACCCGGGCGGAAACAGCGCGTTTCAGCAAATCGTGAATTGACCTGCATCCATGGAAGCCGGTTGGCGGCACGGCAGTTGGCTGAAGATCAAGAGCTACATGGTGGAAGAATATGACTTGCTCGGCGGGTGGACCGGCCGCTGCGATATTTGCTGTCGCGGCGGCCAACACACCCAAGTGGCCGGCTGCTGTCATGCGACCACAGAGCCGCCACGTCAGCCAGCCCAAGATGGCCAATAGGACGAACGACCTTGTAATATCGCTTCATTCGTCCTCCCGAGCGCCGCGCTTCTTTTCCACAAGCGTTTCGGCTCGTGGAGCAATGACTTGTCGAAAGATCCGCGCGCAAACTGTTCATACCGGCTCTTGCCGGTGCTGCCGGAGGTACCGAGCAGCACCGCGAGATCGGGATGCAGGACTTCCCGGCTTCCGCGCGGCAGCGCCAGCGGGCGTCTACGCGTCTGCAGATGATTTCGGGCGAATAGTCGGCGACGAAGTCGTCCAGAGCCGATGCGTTGCAGGGCGGGATCAATGCGACGGCGTGCCTGCCGTGCATGGCTGCCAGATAGGAGATGACCGCGTGTTCCGTCGGCTCGGCTGCTACCGCGACCAGCTTTTTCTCCGGTCCGAACTCGGCTGCCACCGCTGTGACACGTAGCGCAAGATCGCGGTAGGTGATCGGCGTGCGGCCGGGAAAGATCAGCGCCGGACGATCGCCGTGTTCGTCCAAGCGTCGGGTTAACCCCATTCCCCTGATCTCCGTCAATCTGAAAGGCTTATTGCACCCATCAGTGCAGGCGGGGACGCCGCTATCACGTTTGTTGACTGATTGCATCAACTTTCACGGATGTGTTCGCGCGCGAGCGGAGGCATTGGTTGCGACCATGCCCATGTCATCGAGGAACTTTGGCACGAGGCCGGCCAACAGCGGGAGCCCGCGATTCTCTTGGCACGTTGGCAACGCTTGGAGCCGAACACACCTTGCAGCAGCGCCGGCACATCCACATCGGCATCGAGCTGCGGCCAGTGCAGGCCAAGGCCGGTCGGGCTAATCCCGCTCTCGGTGGACAAGGCTCAGAAGAGCCGACATGGGATGAATCGGTTTGTCGAGGGCGAGGATCGCCGGCAAGCGACACTCTTTCCCGAGTGCCTAGACGTTTAGGTGATGCAGGACAATCCGGTCCGACTCATCGAAGTCTTCATCGAGAACTCGACCTCGGCGCCGTCGGCTTTGCCGGGTCGTGCTGGAAGCGACCAGCGGCCTGCCTATCATCCGAGGCCGATCCTGCGAAGCCAGTTCCTGCGCCGTCTGTGTGGAGACCCGCTCCGGGGCACAAGCCGCGCGAACTCCCTTCTCCTTTCCGTCAATATATCGCCGTGCCGCTCTTCGCGGCGAACGGCTGCTCGACGCTAAAGCCGAACGGCGTGCTCGAACCTGGGCATAGCCAACCGATATCGCGCGGCTTCATTTTTTAGTCACTGCGCAGGATTTTTGCTTCGAGCGCGGCTGCGACGAAAGCTCTTCGTGCAGCTGATGGATGAGCCTCGCCACGCAATACTTGCCGACAGGCGTCCATCGGTATCTTCCGTTTCTCGGTCCGACGACTAAGATCACGGAGCAAGATAGCGGCCGCGTCATTGACGTCGAACACGATACGCTCCGATCTGTGACGGCTAACCTTAGCAACCATTGGCCGCTCAAATCTGCTCAAGCCGATCATCTCTCCGCCTCCTCTACGGCAACAGGCCTCGGTCGCACTTCTTTGCCAGCCGAATGGTTCCGCTGCATCTTCGTCGCTGGACTTGGCACTAGCCTAGCGACCGAGTGCAGTGGGTCTGGTTATGATGGGGGTTGCGCGAGATCTGCCGTTTTGCTGTTGATTTTGAGAAGCTTTTGCTTTCGGCGAACTGTGAAATCTCGACACAGTGCCCTCCTTGGCGTGCTACCCGCGCCAGCCTCGCACATTTCGCGTATGCCTACACTTTCACTTTTCCACTGCCCGACTTGCAGGCAGCGAGCCACTGCATCGCGGAGGTTGCATCTTCCAATATAGCGGCCCGTTTCGCAAAGCCGAAAAAGGCATTGCGCGCTGCGCTTACAGGTATTCGCTCGTCGTATGCATCATAGCACGCCTTGAGGGCGGCTTCGTGGATCAAGTCTCTGCGGTTTCCTGGCCACTCGTTGAGGAAATCGATGGCGTCGGCCAGGCTGGCAATCTCTTGCACGATGTACGTTGCACGCTTAACGAAAACTGGGCTGCGGAAAGCATCAGGGTTCATTCGTTCCTCCCGACCTGCTGAATACCTACTTTGCGTGATGAGCCGCCTCATCGACATCCGCCGAGCATTGCAGAATGTGTTGTCAGAGCGATGACGGTTTAAGAGGAAGGCAGCGGGTCGTTGTCCTCTGGTGCAGTCTTCGGAGGGGAGCTTGAGAGTCACGGTTTGGCAGCCCATCACCTCGGGCCATTGGGCAAAGATCTGCACGCTGACTCGAGCGTGGCTTGGCAGTCTATTTGGGCGCTCACATGCCAATGCGGCTTCGCACCCGCGATCGGTCAAAGTTCTCCTGTTGGTTGGTCGCTATTCCCTGAAGGAAGCCTCGACATTACCGACACGAGCGCGGGCGGTCGGCAGACCGCCGGTCGGTGGTACTCCGCATGCAGCGCCGTCGCCTTCTCCGAGAAACGTCCTCTGTGGATGGCTCCCGCGATGCAAGAGGTAATTGGACGTTACGGCGCGTTGGGCGGGTGCAGTCTTCTGTCCGGCCTGTTGATGCAGCCATCCGAGACTGCTGGCCCTGATGGGACCGGCGAACTGGATCTCAATCTGCCTATCAGGCTATGGTGCTCGGACATTCGACGGGTTGTCCCTGTTCCCGGCCTGACCAGTCTCGCCATCACATCGCGTCGCTCTCACAACCTACTGGTAGCCGATCGATCGGCCCGCCTGTTCTCTGTCCTAAAATTTATCTTCTTCGCAACCTTACACCGCAAGGTTCGCGGCATGACGAGCTTGAGGTCTCGCGCGTACCATGATCGCCCAGACCACACGGGCCATCTTGTTCGCCATGGCCACACTCGCCAAGCGCACGGGTTTCCTGGCGAGCAACGCGACAAGCCGAGGATCCGCTGCCGCCCCTCGAGTTTTGCGAAGGTGTCGGCCCGAGCCAGGCGGGGAACTCCCGACCCGTGCGGGTGCGACGGCAGTCGGCCACGAAGCGACGGGCAATATCCTCGTTCGACACTGCCAAGTCGGCTTCCCGAAACAGCCATTCCTTCAGTTCGCGCGCACCGCCCGGAGAAAGTACGAAGCTGTACAGCGTCCGCAACTACGGCAAGGTGCTCGTGCCGCGCGCGCGTAGTCAACGAGATCGTCGGTATGTAGGCCAAGCTGCATCGGGGCGAGGCTTAGAGACCGCGCCGAGGTCGTTCGGGCCGCTCTGCGAGCCGGAAGCCGCCTCGCCCTTCGACTTTTCATTTGCGACAGGCCCTGATGAATTGCCAAGCCGGGCTGCAGCGGGAAACCTGTCAGGATAACAGGATCACAGCGTTCGGTTGCATGCCCGGCAGTCGGACTCATTGTCGGCCTTCTGACAATGTTGGGTATGAAACACTGCACTATCAAAGCGATCGTGTTGTCTAAAAATGGTTTTCTGGATTGGCACGGCATTTGCTTTGCTGAATCACAAATACCTACGGCACGAACCTGCAGGAGTTCCTCCATGAACAGCCTCAGGCAGTCGCTACAGCAAGATCTGTGCATGCGAATCCGCCCTCCGGTTGCAATCGGAATGGGCCGAGCTTGTAACCAAACACTCCCCCTACTGCATGTGGGGACGCCAAAATCTCGCGACGCGGGCCACGACTGGACAAAAAGCCGCTCGATCGTCCCGCCGCTTAATGAAGTCCAGTGGTGGGACATCGATGAGCGCCTCGCGGAAGGCCGGACAGTTCCGCGATACCAACGTTATAGGGACGGCCTAATCTGTTTTGACTCGTTCTGCACAGTAGGATGGGTGGCTAGCACAAAGGATACTTGAACGTGGACGTTTTCGAACGTGCTTCAATACCTGCGAGGAGGTCACTGACCTCATCCTTCTCGGCCGACCTGGCCGTACTGGGTGCCGCATTCGTTTGGGGCGCGAGCTATCCGGTCGCGAAAAGCGCACTATTCTATGCGCCGGTTTTGATCCTCATTCTTTATCGTTTCCTGATTACCACGATCTTTATGGCAGTGGTGGCAAGACATGAGATCGCGTCGATCTCTTGGGGCGATTGCATCCGTGGCCTCGTATTGGGGACAATACTTTTTTCAATTTTTATTGCTGAAACTTACGGTGTTGCATCAACAAGCGCAATGAATGCGGCCTTGATCATTTCGCTTTGTGTAATTTTCACGCCGATCATTGACTATGGGCTATCGGGGCGACTTCCACCTCCGGGCATATTGGCAAGTGCCGCCATATCCTGCATCGGTGTCGGCCTTCTCACTGGCGGGATCGGCAAGTTCAGTCCGGGTGACGCGCTTGTGCTGGGGGCTGCGATTCTGCGAGCAATTATGGTCGTTTCCACCAAACGCCTTCTGGCCGGCCGGCAGATTTCGTCTGCGGCACTGACGGCCATCCAGGGATCGGCGGTGGCAACACTCACTTTCGTTTTAGCCGTGGGTCAATTCGGAATCTACGGCCTTATTGTGAAGGCCCCCCTTCAGTTTTGGGGCGCCGTCGCCTTCCTTTCACTCTTCTGCACGATCGCTGCATTCTACATTCAAAACGCCGCGGTCAGAAAATCCACGCCGACACGGGTTGGCTTGCTGATGGGAACAGAACCCTTTTTTGGTTTCGTCCTCGCGCACCTTCTCCTGACAGAATCTTTGACCGCAACGGGCTTGATAGGTGCCGGCCTCATCCTCGCCGGAACCTTTTCCGGCATCTTTTTTGAGAGCAGGACCTGACAAATGAACCCCGTCTCAACTTCGATCAAACCATCTACCGGCGGCATTTTGAGTTTCGAAGATCTGGAGGCTTTTCGGGACCGAAACGCACCAGTTGCAACCATGTTCAGCGGCGGTCTCGACAGCACCTACCTTCTCTACAAGCTGCAAAGCCTTGGCTTTTCGAATATTGAAGCTGTCGCGGTGGATGTCGGAACTTCCATCGATAAGCCTTTGCTGGAACAGACGGCAGCCAGGTTCGGCGCGCGCTTTGTCTGTCTCGAAGGGCGGGAAGCTTTTGTCGAACAAGGCGTGAAACCTGCCATTCGGGCCCACGCCAAGTACCTTGGTAACTATCCGTTAAGCAGTTCCTTGAGCCGTCCCGTAATCGCCTCGTTGATTGTTGATCATGCAACATCAATCGGCTCACGGCTGCTTCTTCATACAGCAAGTCTTTCGCAGAATAGTCTTCCGCGCCTTAACAATAGCATCAAGCGCTCGGGATTTTCCGGCAACTTCGGCAGTCCGTATGAATGCTCGGTGATTTCCCGGCAGCAGAAGGCCGCCGCCCTCTCTAAGTTCGGACTGACTTTTGTGACGGACCGCACCTGGAGCGGAGACGAAAACCTCTGGTGCCGGGAATTCGAGTCTGGACCTTTGGATGATCCCGAGAACTTTTCTATCCCGGAAGAGGCATTTGATTGGACGCGCAACACTGCCGCAGAGCAGCCGGTAGAGATCAAACTCGGGTTTATCGACGGAAATCTCGTGTCAATTGATGACCGTGATGTTGCACTGATCGACACAATCCCGCTCCTGAATAAAACAGTTGGCAAATTCGGACACGGCCGCTTTGTCGGGCTCGAACACATCTCAACCGGTGAAAAGGTTCTCGAAGTCCGCGAGGCCCCCGCAGCGGCCATCATCATGGACGCGCTGCGGCACCTCGAAACCGCTTCCCTTGGCGTCGGATCAATCGTGTTGAAGGAAGGGCTTGAGCAAGCCTGGTCCCAGGAGGCGGTTTCAGGTGAATGGGGCAGTACTATTCACAAGATGTGCGAACGGGCCATAGCGTCCGCGCTCGAGGGCGTCAGCGGGAGCGTCAGCTACATAGTCGATAATACGCGCTTTTTACCTCGGTCCATCATAGCCAGCACGCCGAAATACATTACGGACCGCCACCTTTGGGAACACCAAGCCGCGAGCCACCAAGCGTCCTTTAAAACTTCCCCCTCGCCAAATTACCAAGACGGGAGACACCCATGAAAAAGGTCGCACCCCAGGCGCTATGCAGCCTCAGTCAAGAATGCACTGATCATCTGGTCACGAATGGATGGTGGTTTTCCAGAGGTAAGCGCACCGAAGCCGGCTTCGGCATCGAAATTGATGCTGGCTGGAAGAACTTTGCTGACCACTGGAATCGATTGCTTCTCGATGAATACATGCGTGACGGCGGGACCTATCGCTACCGGCGCTATGGTGCGTTTGAATATGACGCAGTTGACGGAATTTTTCGGCTCCTGCCCCATGCCCCTTACGAGCAATCGAAAGCCATCAACCACTTGAATGGCGGCTTCAAGCGCTACTTCGAGCCCTTTGAACAATCGTTTATAGATCATCCTGTCTTAAACAAGATTCTGACAGGTTTCTGCAGAATTCTATGTCAAACCGCTGGACATGATCGTTGGGATATTAAGCTCCATCCCTACCGGATTGTTGCACGCGACGGTGTAAACGGCAAACCAGCACCCGAGGGCCTTCATCAGGACGGGGTGGATTTCATCGTTTCTTACATGATCGGGCGGGTTAACGTGACCGGCGGTATGAGCACGATTACTGATGCCTCAAAGCGGTTCCTCGGCGATGTCGAAATGAACCTTCCAACTGATTTTGTGATTTGCAACGATCGCAAGACGTTTCATGATGTATCATCGATCGTGACCGAAAATCCGAAAATGCCGTTCGCATATCGTGACGTCCTTGTCATCGCCTTCGAGAAACTATGAATCGAGTCTTGAACCTAAGCACGTTGCGACAAATAGCGAGATCGCTGTCCATACCTGTGGGAATGCTTGAGGCAGAGTCGGACATATCGGACGCCGCCTGATCAGTCGGATAATCTGCAAATGGGTGGAAGATCGCTCTTGTGATGTGTAGTTTGGGACTGATAGTCGAGGCTTGATTCCGTTGGACGCGAATGCCTTCTGGCGCATCACCGCCATGAGAATTCTCGTCCACTGTCCGAGTCAGGAACTGGACACGGGCTCGCCGAACAGGAAGTTGGAACGCTTCGTCATGCTGTCTTAGGCGATATAGCCGCCCGGAGTGCTGCGACACGTGCACGATAGCATTGGCTCGCGAGGATGGATTGCTAACGGCGAACCCATGCTGGTCGGCAAGGCGATACTGGCTGGAGCATCAACTCGGCCGACGAGAGTGGCCCCCCATCCTAGGCAGGATCGGCCGACATGGCCGGCATCGCGAGCCGCTCTGAAAGAGCACAGCGGGCATCCAGAGGCTGCCGGGTAAGTCGTTGCTGCCTTCTGGGAGTACGTTCTTTGGTTGGAAATTGCTTACAAGCTTCTGGAGAAAGACGAGACCCGCGTTTTGCGCGACACTCGTTTGCTAGAGAACTACAAGAAACTTAAGTTGCTGTTCGAAGCGAGGGTCGATGACGGGCTGGTCGCCTTCAACACCGCACCTGGCCTGATGAGCCTCGATCTCCAGCGCAGGCTCTTTCTTCTCGCCCTTTCCGAGCTCGGTGGCGAGGAGGCATGGAACGAAGTGCTGGAGATTACGGTGGATGTCGAGCGTAGCGTCACCATCGAACGATTCAACCGCCCCGATTGACGGACCCTCCGCGTTCGTTTCCTTCATCGGACTGCGAGAAGCCGCCGCTCGCACAACGAAAAAGCCCGCCGCGGGAGGAGGTGCGGCGGGCTTGATTTGGACGACAGCATTCGGGAGGAATAAATGCCGTCCCTGATCGCCGAGGTCGGGAGGAGGTGACCCGGACGAAACTTGATACCGACAACCTACTCCCTTCCACGCTCCCGAGAAGCATTAATTGTGCATAGCAGCATTGCGATCTGTGCACCGCACACCTAGACCTGAGAGGTGTGTTTGCCAGACCGGCAGCGCAGGCCGTGTGCTGCGCCGCAGCGATGCACATGTTCGAAACTGGCGGCATCAGCAGCCCGGTGACGTTACCTACTCCCGCCGCGCGCAGCATTGCAGCATCATGCTGCCAGATCGAGAAGCTTCTTGGCCTTGCCCTCCATCTCCAGGCGAACATCCTGATGCGGCTTGTTGCGCGCCACCCGTGTAATGCCCTGCACGAAGTCGAAAATCGAGGCGGGCGGGTGCCCTTCCTCCGAAAGCACGGCATCGATGATCTTCGTCGTCTCCGCCTTGGAGAAGCCGCGCTTGCGCAGGAAGCTTTGGCGATCTTCGTCGTCCCGAGCGACGACACGCTCCCGCGAAGCCTTGATGCCGTTGACGAACGGCATGGGCGAAGACTCCGCGAACTGGATCAGCGCTGGCTCGGCTTTCAGGGCAAAACGCGAGGCGGCATATTAGGAATGCCGGATAATGATTTCCTGGAAATCTTCGACGCCGTCGGCGATGCCGAGGGTGCGGGCTCCGACTTCGGAACTCAGCGGAGACGCATTCCACGCAGCCAATTCCGCCACCAAAAGGGCGGTGTCCCCGTTTACCGACGCGCATCTAAGTTCTCCGTTGTTCCCCAACACGATTATTGCTGTGCCTGTTACCTCAATCGACCGTTCTGCGATCGTGTGGCTGACGCTGCGGAAAAAACCGCAGGGTCGGTTCTGTTCGATGTTCGCGTCGACGGCGATAGCTGCGTTCAGCGGATGGCTGCGATTGGATATGGCGTTTAAATCCTAACGGGATTCAATAATCCCTGTGGGACGGCACGTCCTGTGTCCTGCAGCGCGTTGTTGAGCGCATGGCCCATATAGCGGATTGATGATGGTGAAGGCCTCGGGCTCTCCTCGGCTCCGGCACCGGCACGGAACGTGTCGGCCGGCACCGCAAAGGGCGTTCGGCCGGCCGGAGAGAGGTCGAGGCAGCAAGCATTCCCAGTGGGGAAGTCAGGCTGTTTGGCTGTCGCATCCACGAAAGGTCGCGCCACAGAAACTTGATTGCCAGTCAAATTTTGTTTTCTCGACGCTTCACGAATTAGCATTGGATGCTTCGCTGTTGGGCGTGAAGGAAGATAGGCTGGGGATGGCGCGGCCCGAGCGAACCCACAAAGCCTTCACACGATGCAGATAAGGCACGGGACCTCGTCGAAAGTGTCGACAGGCTGGCTGGCGTTGCTCATGACTGAGCGGAAATAGAGCACGGCAAGACGGTGGAGACCATCGCGCTCGACAGCAAGAACAATTCTCCAGAGGCGATCATCATTATCGATCCGGCGGTCGGGAGGCCTGGTCGGCTTAGCGGGGCTACGACGATGCGACATCCAACAGATATGCGGCATGACTCGGTCAAGGTCGGTGCTGGAATTGCCGCCCGAAAATGGAGTCTTGGCCCAGGAATCGAGCCGCCATCGCGGACGTTGCACCGAAGCAGAGCCGGCACTGTCTCAAGTCCGGATGGCGAAGTGCGCAGCCGATGAAAGCTGCGGCAGTTGGGGACGCGTACAAGCCGTATATGATGACGACATTCGGGGCGCCACGGAGGCGTTCCGCGTTCCTATCGCTCGAACCATGGCCATCGACGAATACGACAGGCCATCAGGTCCGTCGCGCCTTAGCGATAGATGAGTCGCAGCTTCGCCGTGCATAGCGTGATCGCGGAAGTTTGCATTTACGCGCTCCCGTCCGTTTCATTCTCCTCATCGATTTCGCGCACGGGCAGATAGGCGTTCGTTTCCAACCATTCCCGCAGCACGATCTGAATGAGGTCCGCCCGGCCGATTTCCATTTCGGCAGCAATGGCGTTGAGAGCGTCCTCGGTGGCCGGTTCCAGCGGCACGCCGGCGACGTTTCTGAGCATCAATGCCGCGCGGCGCAAGATGATCTGCAGATCCGCGCGCGAAACGTGTGTCGCTTGGCAGTTAATTAGTAAGCGCGAATTTCCCCGCACCTTTTACTGTTGAGTGCTCTGATGCATGAGGCGTCACCAAAATAGGTGGACACCTTGTGTGCGGTCGCCGTCAATGCCGATCACATCAAAGGAAACGGCCCGCCCATTGCCGCATGGAAGCGTGACAAT
The DNA here is from genome assembly GCF_040319815.1 of Mesorhizobium sp. M0854. Classification (NCBI taxonomy): domain Bacteria; kingdom Pseudomonadati; phylum Pseudomonadota; class Alphaproteobacteria; order Hyphomicrobiales; family Phyllobacteriaceae; genus Mesorhizobium; species Mesorhizobium sp. M0854. The sequence goes on along the minus strand of NZ_JAMYOL010000049.1, from coordinate 2,774 downwards.
GCTGCTCGACCTCCTACATGTTAATGCATCACGTAATATAGTAGCCAATCACCCACCCGGCCAGTTTGCTGCCTTTGCCCGGCCTTAACTACCCCCCTGAGGAGTGTCTCTCGACATTCCTCAGGGAACTCGACGCGAATGTCTGCAATATCCGCTAAGCGGGCAGAATTTCTGCGACAGCATTTGCTGAAACCCTACTTTACAACAGTGTGGCGCTTCCGGCCGAGCGAAAGCCGGATCGGGAGGTCTTGGGACGATATCATTGTATCAATCTCGACGACGTTGCCGTTGATCCGCACACCTCGTCCCGAGATCGCCCTTCGCGCTTCCCCTTTGGAGGAGGTCAATCCGGCGCGTACCAGCAAATCCACAAGGGCTAGTCCGGCCAAGCCCTCGGCGTCATTTAGATGAAGCGTCGGTAGCCCCTCTGCGGCTTCGCCCTGCCCAAATGCTTGGCTAGCCGTGGCCTCCGCCTGTTTGGCGGCGTTAGTTCCATGTGCCAGGGCGGTAGCTTCGTTGGCCAGACGTTCTTTGACGGCGTTTAGCTCGGTTCCTTCAGCCTGTCCAAATCGCTCGATCTCGTCCATCGGCAGATCGGTGAAAAGCTTCAGGAACCGAACGACATCAGCGTCTTCCGTGTTACGCCAGAATTGCCAGTAATCGTATGGCGAAAGGCGATCTTCGTTGAGCCACACAGCTCCGGCAGCCGTCTTACCCATCTTGACACCTGAAGAAGTCGTCAGAAGCGGCGTAGTCACTCCGAAGACTTCCTTTCCATCCGTCCGCCGTATCAAGTCGATGCCATTGATGATGTTCCCCCACTGGTCGGCTCCACCCATCTGCAGACGGCAACCGGTCCGGCGGGATAGCTCAAGGAAGTCGAACGCTTGGAGGATCATGTAGTTGAATTCTAAGAAGCTCAGGTTCTCCTGCTTTTCCAGCCGCGACTTCACACTGTCGAAAGAGAGGATCCGATTGACGGAGAAATGCCTGCCGACGTCTCTCAGCATGTCGATCCAACGAATGCTGTCCAGCCAGTCGGCATTGTTCACCATCACGGCATCCGTCGGGCCGTCTCCGAAGACAAGGAGACGGTCAAAGACCTTTCTGATCCCTTCAATGTTGGCGGCGATCCGCTCGTCCGTCAGCATCGGCCGCGCCTCCGAACGGAAGCTGGGATCGCCGATGCGGGTGGTCCCACCCCCAATGAGAACGATGGGTTTATGGCCAGTCTGCTGAAGATGACGAAGCGCCATGATCAGAAGAAGATGGCCGACATGAAGACTGTCAGCCGTCGCATCAAAACCAGCGTAAGCGGGTACGACGCCTGCTTCAAAGGCGGCATCGACACCCGGCAGGTCGGTCCCTTGATTTACATAGCCGCGCTCAATGAGCGTCTTCAAAGCCGCCGAATATGGTTTGGAAGTAAGCGCGAATTTCCCCGCACCTTTTGCTGTTGAGTGCTCTGATGCATGAGGTGTCCACCAAAATAGGTGGACACCTTGTGATGGAAGAAGATGAGCAGAAACTGCGGGTGAGGCTTGTCGGTCGGGACGGGCGACGCCGATACGACCCGGCATCGAAGGACCGTCTTGTCTCGGCCTGTCTTGAGCCTGGCGTGTCGGTATCGAGGCTTGCGCTCGAACATGGGGTCAATGCGAACCTTCTTCGGAAGTGGATAAAGAAGCGGGCGGAGACCCAGTCCCTCCCACAGCCCCCACCATCGGCGTTCATTCCGGTTCAGATTGAAAGCACTTCCGATCGGGCCTTGCTGCGACAGAGCAGCATGGCTGCGGTGGATTTGCTGGGGACTTGCGATGGGGCACGTAGGTCGGCATCGAAAAGGACAGCGCCTTTTTCCTCTCCAGCCAAGGTGAGCGCGTCGCTGCCGAACGGCGTGACGTTGACGCTGGAATGCGGTGATGTGGATGCGTTGACGGCGACCATCGGAGCACTGGGTCATGTTCAGACTGGGCGCTGACCTGAAAGTCTACCTGCACCGCGAGCCGATCGACTTTCGGGCCGGCATCAACAGCCTTGCGGTTCTGGTCCAAGAGACGATGGCGCTCGATCCGTTTGCTCCGGCGGTTTTTGCGTTCTGCAATCGCCGTCGCGACCGGATGAAGCTCCTGTTCTTCGATCGGTCGGGCTTTGTGCTGGTCCTGAAGCGGCTGACCGAGGACAAGTTCCGGTGGCCGCGCCGGGAGGCAGCGGTGGTCACGCTTACGACCGAGCAATTGCACTGGATCCTCGACGGCATCGACATCGATGCGATGGTCCGCCATCCGGTGCGGCAATATCAGGTTGCGGGTTGAGGGCTCTCGAATTGAGCGGTTGACGCGGCGGCATGCTTTCGATTCAAGAATCTGATGAATCGACCCGGCGAACCGACTGTTGAAGCGTTGATGGCGCGTATTGCTGCGCTGCAGGCGCAGAACCGTCAACTCACCGAACGCGTCGTCAAACTCGAGGAAGAGCTGGCGCTTGCACGACTGCATCGTTTTGCGCCGAAGAGTGAAAAGCACATTGACCGCCTCTTCAATGAAGCCGAACAGGCCGCGGATGAGGACGCCGCCGACAACGAAGATGGCGACGTCGTTGTCCTGCCGGACACGGGCTTGCCGGCGAGCGAAGGGGCGACAGGAAAGAAGCGCGGCCGCAAGGCCTTGCCGGAAAACCTGCCGCGCGAGCGCGTCGAGTATGACCTTCCCGACGATCAGAAGGCTTGTCCTTGCTGCCGTCATCAGATGCATCGCATGGGCGAGGCCGTTACC
>NZ_JAMYOL010000048.1:0-21543 GCF_040319815.1 Mesorhizobium sp. M0854 | reverse complement strand
CCGACAAAACCGACCAGAGCTTCAATGCCATCATTCATCTCGCTGCTGCCGTCATCAACTCCAAATGAATCTCAACAAGCCCTAGTCCAAAGCCTGGACGTGCGTCCCGTCGACATCTGTGACGAGCACAAGTTTCGGCGAGAATGCGCTGGTGCCGTCGTGCCGACGACCTTGACTATCGTCCGCTTTCCGGGCGGATGGCATCGAATTGGGTGGAAAGGGCGATCATGTCGTTTTGTATTTTCTCTCCGCAGATTGAACCGCCGGTTGTCACGTTGTGATTATGCTTTTGCCTGCCTGTCTGTGCCCTTCATAATGGCCAAAGAACCGGATTCAGAAGCATGCTCACAACGTAACAACGAGAGAAAATAAATCTTCCACATGGTCATCAGCTCTTCTGGAAACGGCTTCATGAGATGTTCCGGGTCGGGGTCGTCAGCCAGGTCATGTAGTCTTCGGGCGTCAGAATCACCGGCATACGGATGTGGATCGTCGCCATGAGCGGATTCGGCTCACAGGTCAGCAGCGTGAAGGTGCGGATGTTGTCGCCGGTAGCGCGTCGCGCCAATCCTCCCAGAGCGCCGCCAAGGCGAACGGCTCGCCCGACTTCATCGCAATGGCATAGGGCTGTTTGTTCTTGCCGGTGCCGAAGATGTCCTTCCATTCAAAGAAGCCGTCGATCGGCATCAGCGCGGCGTGACTGATAGGCGGCTTTGAACATGCCGCGCTGCGCTTCGAGCCATGATAAACGTGGTCTGCATGGGCAGCCACAAGCATCAGAAGGGAGAAGCGCAGCGACGTATCATGTGGGATTGGATGTGTCAGTGAAAGAGACCGCCATTTGCATTGGACGAAACAGGCCAGATTTGCCGCCAGATTTGCCGCGAGATAAAGGTGGCGAACCATCCGGAGGATCTGGCACGGGTGCTCAAGGAGCCCAGCTGGTGGGTTGAGCGGGTTGGGCTTGACGCGGGCCCTTGTCGCAGTGGTTGTTCGAAGGCCGGCCAGGGCCGGCCTGCCGGTGATCTGCATCGAGACCCGCCACACCAAGGCATTTCCTTAAGGCGCAGGTGAACAAACTGACCGCAATGATGTCCCGCGGCATTGCGCAGATGCGCAGATGATGCGAGTCAACCTGTTTCGCCCGGTGCATGTGAAAACCCTGACGAGCCAGAAGCGCCGGGCGCTGCTGACCGCCCGCAAGCTCTTGCAGGAAAAGGCCATTGCCGTTGAGAACGATCCCCGCGTCTTGCTACCGAACTTCGGAGCGGCTGCATCTCGCGTTCGAAGCCGCGCGGCTTGCATTCGGCGTACGGGACACGCACATCGCGGATTCCTGCCTACATGCGTGAGCCGGTCGCGGGGCTGCTCGACAAGGGCTTGGCGAGGACGCTCGCGAAGTTGCTTGATCCCGGCAAGCGCGTGCCACTGCCGAAGTCGCCCGCGCCGTCGAGCGACACGATCTATCTCACGGTCGTGGACCGCGACTGCACGACGCCACACTTCTGACTGAGCAGCGACGGCTGATCGGCACAGGCGGCCCGACATCCCCCCAACCCGGACGCCTGCCGCCTGTGCCAGCCCCCAAGCCATTGCGAGCATCTGCGCACGTGGCCAAATTGTCGTTAGCCTCGCATCCGAATACTTATCCGGGCGTACATATCTCGCTCTTGCAGCGCTCTTGCAGCGCTCTTGCACGCCGTCCTTTGGCTAATTTCGGACGACCTTCGTCAGTCCATCAAAAGCACCACAGCGGGGTGCAGCTTCTTCAGATTCGGCAATGATTTCGATTGCCAGGGTATGTCTGGCGTTCCACGCACGACGAGTCGAACATCGGGGTGCTTGCGCACCTCGATGGTAAATTTCGCGAGCAGGTTGATGCCGGAAGAGTTTAGAAAGTGAAGATCCTTAAGATTGAGCGTAATGGAAGCGGGTTTCGAGGCAAGAACACTGGTCGCCAAAGCCGTGATAGGCGCACCGGCCTCGGAACTGGCAAGCCGCATTGCACCGTCGAAGAAAATTTCGCTTCCTTCAGTCCACACACGATAGTCGTCTGTCTTGATTTCCATAGCCTGGCTTCGTTTCTTCTAGTTGTGAATTTGCGAGATCGGAATGGAGGCATATGTCTCCACGCAGATCCGATCGCTTTCGTCGGCGGCGCTGAATATCCAAGCCAGGCGTGCGCCGTAGTCACTCATCAGCGTCAGCAATCCAAGTCCGGAGCCTCCTACGTCGGGGTTTGCGGCATTGGCTTCAATTCGCTGTATCAGCAGGTCCATGGGGTCGCCAACCGTGATGTCCGCCAGGAGACTTTGGAACTCAGACGCATCTTCACCATCGACGTCATTCGACACTTTCAGCTTGAAGCACTCCGAATCCATCGACGCCTCGATCAAGATCTCACCCGGTGCGCGAAACTTGACGGCATTTTCGATGAGTTCGTTGACCAGATATCCAATGCTGTGCCGCACTTCCATGTAATCATTGCGGGACGACCGGAAGCGCAATGCGAAAAGATCGGCAATGAAGTCCGAGGTCGTGGCACAATGACGCCAACTCAAATCGAGAGGTCCGTCGAACAGCCGCACGCGACTGACGCTCTCCTTCATCCCGATTGCAACGTCAGGGGTCCCGAACAGCGTTGTCATGGCTATGTGTGCCTTATGATCACGAGGGTGATGTCGTCGTGGATCTTCTGGATCCCGATATGGGCCATGAGATCCTCGATGATCCCGGTTTTGATTTCCTCGGCGCTCTCGCCTTGACGTTTTCGTGCGCTCTGGCAGAGGCGCTCGAACCCGAACAGCCTTCTGTCTTGGTCTTCCGCCTCGGTCACACCGTCGGTGTGCAGCACGATCACGTCGCCACTGCCGAACAGGATGTCGCGCGTGGCAATGAACTTCGAGATGTCATTCTCCAGGCCAACCGGCAGACCCAGATCCATCGTGTCGATGCGTTCGACGTCCCCGTCCGCACGCACGACGAGAACGTCCTCATGCTGGCCGGATAGCGTGACCCGCTCATCCTCGAAGTCAAGGAAGGCCAGCGAGAGATGCTTGCCGGTGTTCGTCCGCTCGATGTTCTTGTAGATCGCTCTGTTCAGCCGATCCAGAAACTGGTGCGGATCCGCCTCGTTGGTCTCCTGCAGCGCGCGTGCAACAGATTGGACCATCAGCATCAGCACGCCGCTCTCGAGACCATGACCGGTCACGTCGCCGATGCCGATCTTGACCCGTGACCCGTTCTGCAGGACGTCATAATAGTCACCGCCGACCTCGTCGGCCGGCCGCATGTAGGCCGCGATCTCCAGCCCCGGAATCGCTTCGAGTTCGAATTGTTTCGGCAGGACCATCATCTGTATCTGCCTGGCGACCGCGAGTTCGGCGCCAAGGCGGACATTCTCGTCCTGCAGCTTTTCGTTGAGTGCGGAAATCTCCTGATTGGCGTCCCCGAGTTCCCTGGTTCGTTCGTCGACGAGTTGCTCGAGGTTTTCCGTGTGAAAGCTGATCTGCTCGGCCATCCGGTTGAAAGCGATTCCTGCCGCTCCAACCTCGTCGCGCGTCGGAATGTTCACGCGGACTGAATAATCTTTGGACTGGAGCCGCTGGGCGGCGCTGGCAAGCGCCCTGAGGCCTGCGGTGATCCGCTTCGAAATTCCGAGCACGGCCGCAAAAACAATCAGAAGCGAAACGGCGATCGCCGCGATCTGAAACAGCAGGATACGATTGGTTGCGCGAGAAATACTCTCCTGCGCGGCGAACAGGGATGCATAGATCTCCCGTTCGGGAACGACGATCCCGACCGACATCGTTTCGGACTTGATCGGTCCTGAACTCCACAAATTGGTCGGCTTCAATCTCTTGAGGACAACAATGTAGGGAACGTGTTCGCCCTTGTTGTCGAGCATGATATGCTGAATGACACCGTCATTGTTCTTGTCTAGAGGCAGTGACGCGATAGCCGGCTGCGTACTCCCCCGCAGAGACCTTTCCAAGCCGGTGACGCCCTGCGTGCCCGCATCGCTCGATGAAGTCAGGCCGATGATCGCCTGGCCCGACGGATTGATCGCCACCACGTTGCCAGTCGACATAGTGAGGAAGCCGAACCCGGTTTCAGCGATCTTCACCCTTTCGACGACTTTCGCGAGTTGATCGAGAGTGATGTCTGCTCCCGCCGTACCGGCGATACCGCTGCGATCGCGCGTCCATAGCGGGTGGAAAAAGCTGACGATCAGCTTTCCCGTGATTGCATCGGTGTAAGGCGCTGTCTGGGTAATATCGTCAGGGACCGGACGTGAGGCTGGATCCCTGGCCCATTGCTGCCATGAACCATAGATTCCTGGAAAGAAGAACTCCCAGAATTCCGCCTTGTTGTGGCCTGGATAGAGTCGGTCGAAGGTCTGTGCCTGATCCGTATACGGTACCGTCCGGAAGATCGGCCGTTCTTTTGGACCAATATAGTACATCTGCAGTTTGGACGACCCGCTGGCCATGAGAGTCGGCGCGACGAGATCGATCAGGGTACTGTCTTCTATTTCCTGCTGAACGCTGGGCAGCGGACTGTGGTCGGCGCCCAGCAGGTAGCCCCAGACGCTTACCACGGAAGGCGCGCCCGGCAGATTCTGCGCCCAATCGCCCTGCGCGTTGTAGACGACCTTCACGGAGCCCGGCGCCTCATGCGAAAGCGTGGCGCCGACCTGTTGCTGCCTCCTCGGATCGTCGATCTGGGCCTGCAGCACGCCAGCGAGCGCCTTGACGTCCCCGTGAACCCGATCGAGCAGCAGGTCAACGCTCAACGCTGTCGACTCGGCATAGGAACGAATGTATTCCTGGTTTGCGTTCGTCAGGCCCTCACCGACTTCCGAGGTGGCGTCGCGCGACAGCTTTTGAACGTTCCAAAGCGCCAGACCACCGCTCAGCAGGAGGTCGAACAGTACGGCGCCGCCAACGACCAATACGAATTTCGCTCGAAAGGAGCGCAGGCCGAAGCGCGGTGTAGGCTCGTTATCGGCTTTCATTGTGGCCGTCGCCCCGATGCGACCCAGATCGGCCACCCCGCATAACCCTTCGGGTGGAGCGCAGCGAAAATGTGATCCTGGAAGCCCTGCCGGAACCGTGCGACGAACTCCGGTCCGTCACCGCGTCTGCTCGCCATCTCCCCGGCATAGACATCCGCCCAGGCCGCAATGACGTCGGCGAAGTCCTGCGGATCGCCGTCCAGGTTAGTGACCATGAAGGTCTCCACAAGGATGTCTTCGAATCCGGCTTCCACCAGGTATCGCCGACTCTTGGGCCCAAACTCGACGTCCATCTCGAAATGCCCGAACAGCTTCGCCACCTCGTCGTAGGTCCAGCGAATGCTTTCGGCGCGCGGCTCGCCGAGGCAATGCGAATTCTTCTCGTTGGTGATATAGACCCGACCGCCTGGCTTGCATATGCGGTAGAGCTCCTTGAGGATGAGTTCAGGTCGATTGAAGATTTGAAGCGAATGTCGGCAAGTGACCAAGTCGAACTGCGCTTCGTCGAGCAGCATCTCCGACGCATCGCCATAGGTGTACTCGATGCCCCGGATATCGAACTCCCGCATCACTTGTCGAGCATAGTTCAGGCTTGACATGGAGTGGTCGAGGGCGACGATCCGCGATGGCTGGAACTCCTTCTGCGCGAGCACGGCGAAATCACCGATCCCGCAACAGATGTCGGCCATGACGATGCCGGGCCGCATGCCGTGTCGCGGCAAGATTGCGCGCTCGTGGCGCCAAGTCATCTTTGTCTGAGTGCGCAGGATCGGTACGAACCCTCCTTCCTCGAGGAAGCCCTGCCCCGGATAGAATTCGGTGTCATACTCCTTGACCGTTATGTTCGGTTCTATTCCGCTGAGGCGACCGAATTTTCGCGAGGTCCATCCGACGACGCTTGATGTGATGACCACAAATTTGAGATCGGGTCGAGCGCGACAAGCGTCGATGATGATCCTCGATAAGGTGTGAAACGCAGCGTTGTTCATCTGCGTCAGGCGCCTGACATTGACGTAGAGAACGCCGCGCACACGGCCAATCGCATCGCGAAGCAATGCTATCGCGGGCCCAAGCTCATCGATCGCCTGAGGCCGGACCACTCCCGATATGGAGAACTCCTGGTTGTTCGCGTCGTATTGCGCCTTGAAGCGCGGGAGAAGGTCGTAAGGGTTCAATTTTGAAAGCCCTCGAGCGGAAGATCCACGACAAGCTTGATTGCATCGCCGTCGGCCTCCTCGGTCCAGAGTGTCGCGTTGTAGTCGACAGCCAGTTCCAGGAGTACGACCTCGCGGCTAGGCGCGAGATCCCCAGACAAGGAATTGAGGTATCGTTCTCTGGCCTCTATTCCAGCAACTTGCGATACGGCTTCTTCGTAGAATTGGCGCTCCTCCGGCACACAAGGAATTGTCAACTCGATCCTATCCGTCGCGCCATGGCGAGACACCCTGCATGCCAGTTCGCCTTCGGCATGGCGCGTACGAAAGGCGACTTCCAGCAATTCGTTGAAGGCAGAGGAAAAGAGATTTGCATGATGGACCGAGTCTGACCTGTTTTGACTGATCATCCGGGCCATGTATGTCGAGACATAATCGCAATGTTTCCAAGCGGAGACAAAAGCTTTGATTTCGAAGTCGATCTGGATCATCGGCTCAAAAGTCGGCTCGCCAGTCAGATCATGATGAACGGGTCCCATCGGCATCCTCACTTGTTCCATCAGTATTGAGCCTCGCGGGCCTCCGCGAAGAAAAATTTCACCGCGCCTTGATGAGTCAGTCTCGCACCCACTTGAAGATATGCACGGTATCTGCCTCGATCGTTCTACAAATCTCGACTTCACCGTTAACAAAGGTGCAAGGCGCTAGAGCGCTCGATTTGATTCCTCCCTCGCTCGTACCACCCTCAGCGGGGACCGCTTGATGAAATCGCTGATGGCCTCGGCTCCAAGCGGCTTTCCCAGGAAGTTGCCTTGCAGGCAATCGCAATTCTCCTTGATCAGCCACCGTGCCTGTGCCGACGTCTCCACCCCCTCGGCAGTGACATTTATTCCCAGGCCGTGCGCCAGATTCATGATCGATCGCACGATCGTTTGGCTTTTGAGATCGGTCTCCAAGTCCGCAATAAAGTACTGGTCGATCTTCAAAGTATCGAAGGGGAAATTCTTAAGGTAGCTTAATGATGAATAGTATGTTCCAAAATCGTCGAGCGAAATTCGTATTCCCAAGACGTTCAGAGTATTTAAGGTGTCGATATTGTCGATCGTCTTCTCAAGAAGAACCTGCTCGGTTATCTCGAGTTCAAGTCGCTCAGCCCGGATTCCAACTGAGTCGATGATTTGAGCAACCGTATCCGTTAGCGAACCGCTAAGGAACTGAGCCGGCGACACGTTCACTGCGACCGTCAGCGAGGAAGGCCACGTCAATGCCTGGCGACAGGCTTCCTCGAGCACCCATCGTCCAATCTCGTCCATCAGACCGTCCGCCTCGGCGATCGGTATGAACACGCTGGGTGGAATGATTCCGACCTCGGGGTGCCGCCACCGCAGTAACGCTTCGAATCCGATCACCGACGCGGGAGGTCGAATGAGCGGCTGATACTCAAGATAAAGCTCGCCCCGCTCCAGCGCGGTTCGAAGGCTGCGCCTCAGATTCTCGCGTTGCTCGAGCAAGAGCAGCATCGAACGGTTGAACGTTCGAGCGCAACCGCGTCCATCCGTCTTGGCTGCGTAAAGAGCAATGTCGGCGGCTTTCATCAACTGCTCGCCATCGGTCCCGTGCTCCGGCCCGAAAGCGATTCCGATACTCGAGCCGACGAAGACGGGAATGCCGTTGATGACAAACGGCTCCTTGAACGCATCGACAAGCGATCCGGCGAGGCGCTCGGCTTCCGCGGGCTGATCCTTTCCCAATTGGATGACAGCGAACTCATCGCCGGCATACCGATACGCAGATTCGCCGTCCTGCAGCGCGTCGCGGATTCGACCTGCCGCGAGTTGAAGAAGCGTATCGCCTGCTCCATGACCGAGCGTATCGTTGACCGCTTTAAAATCGTCGAGGTCGATTTGCAGCAGGGCGGCTTTCCGCTTTGGTCCGCCGATGGCCGCCAGTGCTTGCTGCAGCCGTTCACCGAATCGCCGCCGATTCTGCAGTCCGGTCAGCACGTCGTGCGTCGCCTGATGGAGCAGAACTACATGCTCCTGCTCTTCCGCCGCGCTCCGCCCGCCGCGTTCCCTTGATTCGATGATTCCCACACCATTTGCAGTGCCGAAGACGAAAACGGACCGGGGCGCTTCGCCCGACGATCGCGGCAGGTCGATGCTTGCCGGAGAGCCGCCCTGGAACACACGAAGAAATTCGTCGCGATATCTCGCATCGAGGAAGCTCGGGTAGATCTCCCAAATGGCGGCACCCGGCACCACCGCGCTCCCATACACGCTTTTGAGCTTAGCTGCGTAGTGCGTCAGACAGAAGTCGCGATCATAGAACGACAAAAGTTCGGTCGTGTTCGCCAAAAGAACAACAAGCAGCGCTTCGGCGGGACGTGCATCGCTTGAGGAAGCCCCCTCGCTCTCCGTGCCCACGCCTGATGCCTCCGGGTGCAATAGCCATCTCCATAGGCGGTGAGAATCCACGTCCCCAGCCCAGAAATAGCATAACTGTCAAGCTTGGCAAACCTGCAAGTCGCAGTCTCAACAACTGCCGCATGCTGCGTAGTGGCAATTTAGTGTTCCGCTGACAGCGGTAACGATGAACAGTTGGTTAATAAATCGGGAATTGGCTATAATTGATGGCGCGGCAGACGCGACCCGAATATTCTGGTCCATGAGGCGGCTGATCTTCCCCGCCCCTTTTTTTGGGTCCGCCCCACTTCAACCATCCCCGATCCTGCACTCAGCTTCCGAGCGCTTTGAGCCAACGTTCAAAGGAAGAGGCCTCCTCGTATCCGGCATGCGAAACAGAGTGGGCGGGGCGCGACAACACCACAGCACTGCGACCTTCGCGGGGGCTGTAACCGAATTCCTTGCTGAAGGCTCGGCTGAAATTAGCCGCCGAACTAAACCCAAAGGCTTCAGCAATTTCAACAATGCGCCGGCTGTCCGCCGGATCGCTAAGCGCAACATGGGCCGCCAGAAGGCGGCGACTTTGTATGTAATGGAGAACACCACCGCTCGGTTCGAACAATTGATAGAGGCGAGAGCGCGAGACACCGAGCGCCCGGCACATTGAATCCGGTGTCAAATGAGCCGCATCCAGATTGTGGTGGACGTATCGACGCGCTCGCTCCATTAGCGCGACACCCGTCAATTGTTCGACGGCCGCAGCCTGTTCCGCCGGAGGCCCGAGGCAGGCAATAATCATGCTGCGAGTTGCGTGCACGATGCGGGGCAAATCGTCAGCCGTGAGGCTCCGCAGTCTTGCTTCTATGCTGTTGACGTAGTCGACCAAGAGGTTGGCAAAGTTGCCGGACAGAATTGAATTGTTCTTTGCATCGAGGGTTGACGCCGCATCTGAGAACAAATCACGCGGCATATACAGAAAGAGACTTTCCGAGTCCGTTACCCTCCCGCGAAACGGGTAGCCAAGCGATCTGATCTCCAATTTGCCCGACTGGTTTTCCGCAACGCGGCGATCGACCTCCGTCCACGACCGGCCAGTTCGTGGCAAGAACATGTACCAGTGATCGATCGAACTGGATCGGAGCTTAGCGGCGGAACGCAAGTAGCTATGTGCCGGCGCGCGCTGTTGAACGATCAGCATGCCACCGAGATTCCAAGCCATGTGATCGGCGGGAAAGCCATCGTCGAGCGATTTGTGATCCGGCAACCTGACCTCGACGAGCGGTGCCATATGCGCCTGCCAAGCGGCGAATTGATCGTCTGGCGCCAGCTCGAGCGTTGAAAAGGGCAGAGGTTCGAGCGCCGGCGCGAGTGATGGAGCATCCCCATTGTGGGGTTGACCTTCGCGCGGCCAACGACGTCGGTCACGGTCTCGCGGCTGCCTCGCAGGGGCCTCGTCTCGCCTCTTGGTGTCCATCGCGTGGTGCCATATCCGAATCGGGTATGTCCCGTGCCCCTCTCAATCATGTGGTGTACCTCAAGCATCTGGCAAGACTAGCCGACTCGAGGCGACTGAAACGGCGATCACGCTGGATTACAGTCAGAAATGCATGCCGAGATAAGTTTCTGGATGGGAAGCTAACGACACTCTTCAACCTGGTGCGTATAGAATCGGGCATCGTGAAAGCGTAATTGAGGGGGGACCGCTGAAATGAACACAAAGCTCAACAGCGAAGGTCGTCGCAAGATAATTCTTGATGGGTACGGTAACAACGAACCGTTGAAAGACATTGCGGCAAAAATCGGATGCTCACTGGGGAGTTTGAAGGTCGCGGCCAGTAAACTCGGTTGCACTCGAACTCCAAAAGAGGCGGCGGAATTTCGGCGCGGATTTCACGTCCCGGAACACAAGCGGCAAGACTACCACCAACTTATGATTTCTGGGCAGTATAAAGCCCGCGAGTGCGCGCTGATTTTGGGACTCTTAACAGAGCAATCATCAGGCAGCAGGTAAACTGATTACAATCCACTGTGGACGATATTATGACTTAAGCATTCCATCGGGTCAGCGGTTCATCAGTAAAAAGCCCGCCGCAAAGCACGGACGGCGGGCCCTGAAGGGTTCGCCCAGATGCTGCGTCGGCGTTTCAATCGCACGTGCCTGAGCCCTCACGATCTGGCTATTTGCGAACGCGTGTTCGATCGGGTCTGCGCGGATGAGAATCTCGACCCTTTGGATCCGGACGCCGAAATCTTGGCGGTGATGGTTGTGGCCATTTTTCGAAATGTTCACACCAGCGAGCCCGAACTGCTAGAGGCGGTCAGGTCTCGTCGGCAAAAAGCTGCGGGAACCGGGCATTGGTACATCTCGCCCAAAAGTGCGCAGCGGTTTTAGTGCAACGAGATCCGGTGTGGGCACTGGCAGCAGTATGTGGGCGTTGAGCATCGCTGCTTAGTCCCCGTGACCAGCTTCGCCGAGCCGAGCTCCTACGCCAAGCGACAAGGACCCGTCAGCCATTCAGCGGAACTATTGATTCGCACTCAATGAGGACCGCCGGCTGTTGTTCTTCGCCGGCTTTGGACGCGCTGGCAGGGCGTTCGCAAGGTCAAAGACGGTCCCGGCCAGTTCGAGTTGTACGGCTTCACGACAACCAAGCCAACGCCCACATCACGCCGATCCACGAGAAGGCAATGCTGGTGATCCTGACCACGCAAGAGGAAACTGAGGCGTCGCTTGCCGCGCCGTGGTCTGTTGTGAAGCGGCTGCAGCGCACCGCACCGGACGGTGCCCTCGTGATTGTCGAGAAGCCCGCCACCGAGATCAAGGTGTCGCAAGGACCCACAGGCGGCCAACTGTCGTTGCTCTAGTTGTCGGTGGGTCTTATAGATGGATGGAGAGCGGGCGCCCCCGCGAAGGGCCGTTTTTACTTGTAAGTTTCCGGCGGATTCAACTCAAAGTAAAATCGCTATCGCGGAATTGTAGCTCGTCAATCTGCCGGCTTTCCGTTCTCATCGACCAGGATGGACATCGAAACGTCGACATCGAATTGAACCTCGGTCTCGCCGGCTACGTCGTCAAACGGAATGAGACGCTTGTCTTCAGAGTCATACGCCGGATTGTCCCAGTCAGGGTGTGTGTAGGACACGCCAGCCGTTATCGTGAGTTGACCCACGACTAAGATTGGGCCGTGTTCTTCAATCGAGCCGAAGCTCGTCAGAGCCCAACGTCTACGGCAATCACTGTCGTCTCGTCGATTTCGGAATCCTCGAAATCTCCGATTAAGCCCCAATTATCGCCGGCCGCGATCAGCTCGTCCATGTGTTCTTCGAGACTCCGATCTCTGGCGCCTTTACCTGCAACCCAAGCTTGGTGAAGAGGTCAGGTACCGACTTTACCACCGCGATATCGGCCTCCGCCACGGCGGGCTTCTCAAAGTCGCCATGTGACGAAAACGACGATTACCGGGTGCGACTTGGGTGCTTCAGCCTTCAAACACTCGAAGATGAAAGATCCGGAACTAATCTTTCTTGCCCTCACCGTTGAAGAAGCCTTCAGAGTTGGCGTACGAAAACCGCCGAGGGTTTCACGTGCTCAAGCTTATGCACGAGCGCCGACACGACCGCCGAAGCCCGGCTTAATTCCGGACAGCGGCAGATAATTCTGAATGGCACAGTGGAATGCACTCAGCAGGAGGAGTAGGGCCCCGTCCGCTTCGAGAGGGCGTGCATAGCCGAAATACTCCTGTGAAACCCGCCGCTTGAACTCGGTGCTTTGCCATGGACCCGTCCTCTGAAAGCCTGGCTGCCCGGTCAATTACCGAACCAACCTATCCGGTCTGACGGGTCCACTCCAGTCGGCGTTCAATTTTGACTCCCCTCTCCTTAATGCGCGCTGACCCCAACGCCTCCCAAGCGGGGCCGGCCATCCGCTCTTACCGACGGGACGCCGTTGCGGAGGCGAAGCTTTGCAAAGCGGGTGTCGCTGCTCTTCGGTCACGAGCCGGTCCATGAGGGCGAAACCCTTTCCAAGGCGATGATCGAGACTGTCGAACGGCTGACCCGCTGCCCGGCTGCCGGAGCTCGTGCCGGCCGCCCCAAGGAGCGAATCCATCAAAAGGAGTGAAATCCTTAGTCGTTCCTTCATCGATCTTTGCTTAAATATTTCCATGGAATGGGGTGCCCGTATCTTGAGGCGGTTTATCCGCTGTCTCCGACCAGGCATCGGCAGGAGCGGCAACGTCGCTACTATTTTTGCCCTGTCTTTGCCGATTGTTGTCGGCGCAGCGGGCCTCGGTGTCGAGACTTCCTTTTGGTACTATAGCAGCCTTAAGTTACAGGCGGTGGCGGATGCGGCGGCCTATGCTGGCGCTTTGGAAAAAGTCTCGGGATCCGACAAGTCGACGATAGTCTCCGCCGCGACAACGTCAGCGACCACGAACGACTGGAGGCCGTCAACCGGCACGATCGAAGTCTTCACGCCCCCGTCCTCCGGCCCAAATGTCGCAAAAAGGGCTGTCGAGGTCATCGTTGATCAGACCCTCGATCGGTTTTTTACCTCGATCTTTACGCAAAACGCGGTTAGCGCACAGGCAAGAGCGGTGGCGCTTATCACTGACGCCTCAAAAGCCTGCGCTCTAGCCCTCAATCCTTCCGTTCCGAGAGCGGCGCTGTTTTCGGGCAGTTCGACCATAAAAATGACGGGCTGCTCCGTGATGTCCAACTCCATAGCCGCGGATGCTATCAAGCTTCACGGATCAGCAAGACTTCAGGCCGACTGCCTGATATCGGCCGGCGGTGTTTCGTTGAGCAACCCTGTGACGACCGTTTGCGCCAGCCCGATTACCCAGGCCTTACCCGCCGGTGATCCCTTTATCGACCTGCCGACGCCACCAGCCACAACTCCCTGTCAAAACTCGAAATTGTCGACCCTGAACCCCGGGACATACTGCAGCGGGCTGAGCCTGAGCGGCAATGTTGGCCTCTCGCCCGGCGTGTACGTCATTCAAGGCGGTGATTTCAAAGCGAACTCGAACGCGAATATTTCCGGCGACGGTGTCATCATCTATCTGGCCGGCACGTCGAGCGTCAGCATGAACGGCAACGCCACCGTCAAGCTTAGCGCACCGACCAACTCTACATGAGGCTATTGCTGCACTTCTGAACCGGGCGGCTCGCGGAGACATTGTTTCGATCAAGGCTGCAATAGAACGGGTCCGTGTGACTGCGCCTAATCTGCGGGCATCTGACGAAGAGCTAACTGAGGCTATCCTTCAGGTAGCTTCCGCCACTGGCCTGTTCGTGTGTTTCGACGGCCGGGAGTAGCTCTCAGCCCGCGCCTCATTAATCCGCCTAACGTTCCCGCCCAGCATTCCAGGAATTTTGCCCATTGTGGCTCCGCAAGAGCGGGCGCGCCGTCCTGCTTGATCTTCGTGATTAGCAGGAACAAATCTTCTCTCCAGAAGGTTCGGACCTGTTCGCATGCAGGATCGAGCATGGTTGAGGTCGACAGAAGGAAACAGAAGGTTATTGCCGACCTCGTACGACGGTGGGTCACGTCAGAAGCAGTCCGCAACTACCTTCGCAGAGCGCTAAATCTTCCGGTAGAACAGGAGCTGCCGGACGAGCATAAGTCTTTGCTCGATGAAATTGATCGGGCCGACAAACAGTGACCCCATGGCAATCGGGCAGCTTATCCTTGGTAATATCGACCAAGGCTTTCACCGCCTCTTGTTTTGCAGCTTCGACGTCCCGAGGGATCGGTACCCTCAACGTCAAGGAAGACTTTGCCAGTGTCGGTGAAGTCGAAGAAATAGCGCGGCATCCATACAAACACAGTAACGCGAGAATGGGCGTGACCTGACGTCCAATGATATCCGCGACATTTGGTTAAAAACGTACGCGGCCAGACTCATCGCCCTGATCCGCTTAGAGTTACTTCCGAAAGGAGTGCTCTCATGCTGCCATTGCCCCACGCCGTCGATCCAAAGGTAGTTGCTGAGATCAATACTCTGCTAGCCCATCACGCCGGGGCGGTACCGGTCCCCGTTCACAAACTCGCGGCGGTTGTCCGGCTGCGCCTCAAAAGCCATCTTTCCATCGCGACTATCGAGGAGCTGATCGTGGACGAAGCCGAGTGTCGCCATCTGCCCATGCTGTTCGAACTGCCGGGAACGGAAGCGGCTGTAGTTTCAACTGCTCTGAGTCGCGCGACTTGAAGGTTAGGGGCTCGGGCATTCGGATCTGGCAGGGGAGCCCACCCCGCGTCCGCCCCAATGGTGACAGCCTATGACCAGCAGCAGCTCAACTAGTGGTACTGCCTATCCTGGCGACCTGATTCTGTTGAAGCAGGTCTTTGATCGTGTATGCGTCGAGCAAGGCATTCCGGTAGGAAGCGAGCAGGCGGAGCGCCTGAGCGTGAGCGCAATGGCACTCTTCTCGGACGGCGAGTTCGACGAGGCCGTTCTCTATGAACACCTTCGGTTTGTTGCCCGCTCCCTGCCGAGAAGGGACCGACCATGACCCACCATGATTCGGATGGTCGGCGGGTTCGTGCCGCCCTACTTACCCCTCATGGCAACCCATTGGTTCGTCCCTCCGGTGTTCGTGAAGACTGAAACCGGTGACAGGCATGGCTGCGACAATGCGAGGGCAGCCCTTGAGCAGCTCAAGACGTGGACCCGCAGAGGACCTCGCTGGCACAAGGCGGTGACCCTCTGCTTGTCAGACCTGGAGGGCGATCCGATTGACCCTCAGGTGGTACGAAGGGCCTTTGAGGCTGCCGCCAAGGAAGCCAAGATGTATCTTTCCCCGCGTAGGACGAGGGGAAGATTTCTCCCAAAGATTCCGTGGTTTATTCAGTACGATTCGAACATTGATTTCTTGGAGAAGTGACCCATAAGGTAGCCGCTTGGGTTCTCGCTGAGGTGAGAGGCCTTCGGATGAACGTTCTGACGAACTGCCGACCCGCAAAGTGACGGCCCATGAGCTTATTGAACAGCTGATTTTACAAGCCCGGCGCGGCCAAATTATCATCATCTCCGTCAAAGACACTATCGCGGCGGTGCGCCGTGACGGCCACATCTGGTGGTAAGTGACTGCGAGCTGGTCGCTCTTGTTGTTGATGTTGCCCCAGCCTTTGGCCTGTTCGTCGCGTTCGATCTTCGGGAATAGCCGCATGGCTCTCCACTGGTTGCCCCCGCCCAGTCTACGTCAGAACCAATACTCCCGACCGGAGCTGGCCGCAGAGAAGTCCTTCTCTAGATTCCGCCTATGGCAATCCTTTGGTTCTCACCTCCGGTGTACGTCAAGACGGATCATGACGGCTTCCGCTACGGGGTCCACCACGTTGAGGCTGCGGCCGAGGAACTCGTCTTATGGACCAAGCGTGGCCCTAAGTGGCAAGAGGCGGAGCGCGCCTGTGTGGAAGCCATGAGCGGCAAGGTGTCCCCCCAACAGGCCCGTGACGCGTTCGAAGAGGCTCCCAACGAGGAGGGCATGCTCTTTCCTGATTAGGAGTTCTCATGGCTCGCCACTGGTTCAACCCTCCGGTCCACGTCAGGACCGGGCGCCCAGGGGAAATCCGCAACGTCAACAACGCCGAGACAGCCGGCGAGGAGCTGATGAAGTGGAGCAAGCGTGGCCCTCGCTGGGACCTCGCGGTGCGCGTTTGCATGGCCGTGATATTCGACGAGATGGAACCTGAGGAGGCTCGTAAGGCATTCCTGGCTGCTGCAAAAGAGGAGGGGACATTACTTCCCCCAATGACAACCAGCTAACTTGAACTGCGGTAAAGGTTCTCTGACCTCTGACCAACACCGCCTTCGCGAAAGGAGCCCGCCGCCCGTGAGAAAGGCAACGGAGCCCCACAGCGGCTGCCAAACTCTAAACCCGCGAGGGCCTGCGTTGTTCCTTACAACCTGGGTTGGTCGGCAGTCTGGTTCCGCTCCAATTTCCCTGTATGGCTCTCCATTGGTTCAACCCTCCAGTCTATGTCAGGAGCGACAGACCTGGCATCCGATACGGGTTAGCCACGTCGAGGGTGCCGCCGAGGAACTCATGAAGTGGACCAAGAAGGGACCTAAGTGGAAGCTGGCGGTGCTGTCCTGCATCGACGCCTTTGAGGACCAAGTGTCACCCGAGGATGTCCGTAGGCCTTTGACGACGCCGCCAAGGAGGAGGGGCATGCTCGTTCTGGAGTAGGAAGCGGCGTGATACCGCGCCGCTTGGCGACGTTCATACCCCACGCTCTGAGGCTCGACCATTTCTTGCTGAGCACAAGCAGTGAATGAGCCGCCTCATAGAGGGCCGTGCGGGCGAGCTCGTCACCGCATCGGCTCACCTTGCCCTGAAAGTCCGTCTCGCCAGATTGGTAGCGTGCCGGGGTCAGACCCAGATGCGCGCCGACATCCCTCGATCGGCGAAAGCGGTCCGGCTGATCGACCGTGGCACGAAAGGCGAGCGCGGTGATGGGTCCCACACCGGGCACGGACATGAGGCGCCGGCAGACTTGCTCCTTGCGGGCGATATTGAAGACCTGCTCTGTCAGTCGCCCGAACTCGCGCAACATCGTTGCCACGATCGCCAGAAGCGGCTCGACAAGAACGTTTGGGGCGGGGCGGGACGAAGAGGTTGCGGAAGGCTGACAAGGTCGAGACGAAGCGTTGCAGGCCTCCCGGCGATCGGACCCCCTCCATCATCCGCTCCCGTTTTCGCGGCGGCACATGGGAATTCTCCGCTCTGTTGTTCAACCCCTTGTGCGACCGGTGCTCGACGTCCGGCATCACCTGTCGCTTTGCCGCTCCATACGAGCGCAGCTTGTCGGTGATCATGCGCTTCGGCGCGAGCCCCTGCTTCTTCAACAGCCGCGTCAGCAAGCGCTTGGCGGCTTTGGTGTTGCGGCGGTTTTGCACGATTTCGTCCAGCACATATCCATCCTGGTCGACGGCGCGCCACAACCAAAGCTTTTTGCCGGCGATGGTGACGACCACTTCGTTCAGGTACCAGACATATTCCGGCACGGCGGCTTGCGGCGCAAGCAGCGAGCGTAGTCCGGCCCGAACTTGATGCCCCACCGGCGAATTGTCTCATACGAAACCACGATGCCGCGTTCCAGCAGCATTTCCTCACCCAGGCGCAGGCTCAGCGGAAACCGGAAATAAAGCCAGACCGCGTAGGCGATAATAGGCGGCGGAAATCGGGGGGCGTGTAGCTGACGGCGGGCGTATTCATGCCCCCCGGCGTCCATGTCGCAAATCTTGGCGATTGGTTTGTGTGACAAGCCCGCCGCAGGTCTCAACGCGTTCATATGCAGACAATGTGAAATCGCCCTATTCCGCCTTTTTTTACCGCCCCTTAAGTCCCTCGCTCGCATGCTTGTCGATGCCATTGAACTCATAGCCATCGGCCAAGGATTTGGAAAATATGTTTCCTCTCGCAGCAGAAACCGTGAGAGTCGCTGTAGGCCTAACGTTAAGGGGCTGGGAGAGAGCGGTTTGATTGGACGAAATGTGTACCGGAGTACCGAGTCATGAAGCCACGAGGTAATCTGGTCCGACTGAAGCAATTTCAGGTGAATGAGAAGCGGCGACAGTTGCAGCAGCTAGACATGATGATTGCCGATTTCGAACGCATGGCGCGAGAACTGGACTTCCAGATAAACGCCGAGGAAACGAAGGCCGGCATCTCCGATATCAATCATTTCGCTTATCCGACGTTCGCCAAGGCCGCCCGCCTACGTCGTGACAACCTCAAGAATTCGCAATCGGACCTTCTGCGGCAGAGAACCACAGCCGAGCCATGCCTCGCCGAGGCTGAAGCAGAGCTCTCCAAGGCGCAAATGCTAGAATCGCGCAGCGGCAGAGGCCACGACCTCGAACCCGGCAACCGAAGCGCCATGATCGGCTGAGCCGGACGGCTTCAGCGCGCCTCAATTCGCGACACCCGACTGGCCGTTGGCGCGTGTGTCGCCGCAGCGTGACAGCCGTCCCGGCCAGCTATCGCTGCATCAAGCCGCTGAAACTTTACAGTGCCGGGCGCGCTGCTACCTCAATTTCCTTACCGCTCAATCAATGTGACAGCACCGATTCTTCTCAACCGCGGCATGCCCTAAATCGTCACTTGCGTTCCGATCTCGACGACGCGTCCGGTCGGGATCTGGAAATACTCGGTCGCATCGGCCGCCGTGCGCGCCAGCCCGATGAACAGCTTGTCCTGCCAGACCGGCATGCCGGAATTGGGCGAGGCCTTGAGAGAGCGCCGCGACAGGAAGAAGGACGTCGTCATGATGTCGAACTTCCAGCCCTGTTTGCGGCAGATCGCCAGCGCACGCGGGATGTTGGGCTGCTCCATATAGCCGAAGGTCAGCGTCACCCGCATGAACAGCTCGTTGACCATTTCCATCTTGACGCGCTCGCTGTCGGGCACGACAGGCTGCGGCGCAGTCACCACCGAAAGGATGACGTTCTGCTCATGCAGCACCTTGTAGTGCTTGAGGCTGTGCATCAGTGCCGTCGGCGCGCTCAGCGGATCGCTGGTCAGGAACACCGCGGTACCCGACACCAGATGCGGCTTCTTCTTCAGCAGATTGCCGGCGAGGAAATCCAGCGGAATCTCGTTCCGGCGCGTCTTGTCGAACAAATAGCGGCTGCCGCGGATCCAGGTCCACATCGCCAGCACAATGGTGAAGGCCACCGCCAGCGAAGCCCAGCCACCTTCGAACACTTTGACGATGTTCGAGGCAAAGAAGCCGATGTCGATGAACGCGAATACCACTGTCAGGGAGATGGCCAGCCAGAGCTGCCATTTCCAGATGCGGCTCATGATCACGTACAGCAGCACCGTCGTCACCAGCATGTTGCCGGTCACCGAAATGCCGTAGGCTGAGGCAAGCTTGCTGGATTCGCCAAAGCCGACCACCAGCAGCATCACCACCAACGCCAGCAGCATGTTGACGCGCGGCATGTAGATCTGGCCGGACTGTCTTTCCGACGTATGTAGGATTTCCAGGCGCGGCAGCATGTTGAGCTGCACCGCTTGCCTGGTCAGCGAGAAAGCGCCGGAGATCACCGCCTGGCTGGCGATGACGGTCGCAGCGGTGGCGAGAACGACCATCGGAATAAGCGTCCAGCCTTCGTTCATCTCGAAGAAGGGATGACCGACCACGCCGTTTTTCGCCAGCACGAATGCGCCCTGCCCGGCATAGTTCAGCAGCAGGCAAGGGAACACGATTGCCAGCCAGGCGAGCACGATGGGCTTGCGGCCGAAATGGCCGAGGTCGGCGTAGAGCGCTTCGGCGCCGGTGACGGCGAGGAAGATGGCGCCGATCGTCACGAAGGCGACGTCGGGTGAATTGATCAGGAAGGCGACGATATAATGCGGGCTGACTGCCAGCAGGATTTCCGGATCGGCGATGATGTGGTTGAGACCGGAAAGGCCGATGGCCAGGAACCAGACTGCCGTGATCGGGCCGAAGATCAGGGCGACGCCGCCGGTTCCAAACCGCTGTGCCGAAAACAGAATCGCCAGGATGACCAGCGTCAGCGGCACCACATAAGGCTGGAAGGTCGGCGTGACGACGTTCATGCCTTCGACCGCCGACAGCACCGAGATCGCCGGCGTGATGACTGCGTCACCAAAAAAAAGCGAGGCACCGACTATGCCGATGCCGAGGATCACCGCCGAGCGGGTCGGGAAACTGTTGCGCGCCAGCGCCATCAGCGACAGCACACCGCCCTCGCCGCGATTGTCGGCCCTGAGCACGAACATGATATATTTGATGGTGACGATGATCGTCAGCGACCAGATGATCAGCGACAACACGCCGAGGATGTCGCCACGGTTGGCGACTTCGCCCCCCGACGATGCCACCAATGCCTCGCGGAAAGCATAGATCGGGCTGGTGCCGATATCGCCGTAAACCACGCCGAGTGCGCCCAGCATCAGCACCTTGGTGCTGTGCTGCTCGACCTCAGAATGGCTCGATTGTTCGACGGGTTCTGCCTCGTTACCAGCATTGGTAAGGGCCATGGACGACACTCCGATAAGCGCGCGGTGCTCTACGCTTGCTGCACTGCAATATCAAGTGCCGTCACGTAATGGCTCCGTATGCGGACCGCATTTGTTGCCCCACCGGCGGATTGTCTCATACGAAACCACGATCCCCCTCCAGCGCCATTTCCTCGACCAAACACAGGCTCAAGGGGAACCTGAAGGAGAGCCAGACCGCATGGGCGATGATCTGCGGCAGGAAACGATGGCGCGTGACGCTCAACCTGCCCGACCTCAGCTGGAGTTTGCGACGGAACCGGGAAATATGCCGGACCAAGCTGACTGGTGACACACGAACGCATTATTGTCTTCCGGTCTGGCGGCAACAGTATCGGCAGGACGGCAAAGCTGACCGGCTGCTGCAGCGAAGCGCAGGTGAAGCGCGTCTGGGCTCGACATCAGAAGGAAAGCGGGAAGCAGGAAATGCTGTCGCAAAAGTTGAGCTCTGCGACGGTGCAAAAGTCAGTTGCAAATCGTCGCGACAGAGGCTCGGCAGCTCCCCGAAGTAGCCATTTCAGATTGCTTGCAGGTGCGGATAAAGTCCTTTATGCATCGGCACATGATCAAGTCCGCGCTCATCGCTGCAATCTATTATGCGACGCTTCCATAAGGAGCGGCGCGTTTCGATCATGCCTTGAAACAAGCCGCCGTCAGGCGGCTTTGTTCATTGAGAGGACCCCCTGGCGGCAATACCAGGAGGATTCCCTATGGCACTTCCCGATTTATCAACCGGTCATTCCAAACGTAAGCGCTATTTTCGCTGCACGTTGATGCGGGCGCTTTCGACGGATGGCCTTCGAATCGGGAACGGTATCTGGTCTGATCAGGCTGCTGTTGCTTTGTCGAAGTTGAAGGGCAGCAGATCCTCGATGGCTGCGTTCTCGGGGCGCTGAGGTAGTTCAGTGAGGACGTGGCGCAGCCACGCTAA
>NZ_JAMYOL010000047.1:0-23224 GCF_040319815.1 Mesorhizobium sp. M0854 | reverse complement strand
AAAACCAACCTAAATTTCGCCGCCTGCGCATTTTTTTAATACCAACCACCCCCCCCCCCGCCCGGGCGTTTTCCCCCCCGGCCCCACTTCCTGTTGCCGGACTCCAGCTTAGCAAGGGGGTGAATTATAGTCATGGGCCCCACCATCAAAGTCGTGCGATGCGCTGAGCCGGGCAGGCTGGTGTTTGAGGAGCAGCAGGCACCAGGCACTCCGCCCGAAGGCTGGGCACTGATCAATGTCGCCTATGTCGGGATATGTGGAACCGACTACCACATCTTCGAGGGCAGGCATCCTTATCTCGCCTATCCGCGCGTCATGGGCCATGAGGTTTCGGGAACAATCGCGGCAATCGACGCGCCGGTGGACCTGTCGGTTGGAGAGCAAATCCTCGTCAACCCCTATTTTGCCTGCGGAAATTGTGCCGCCTGCCGCCAGGGAAAGCCGAACTGCTGCATGTCGATCGAGGTGCTTGGCGTGCACCGTGACGGTGCCATGAGCGAGCAGATTCTCGTGCCGGCGCAGAACTTGATACCAGCGGCCGGCCTGTCACCGGTGGAGGCTGCCACGGTCGAGTTTCTGGCCATCGGTGCTCACGCGGTCCGCAGATCCATGGCGGGGCCGGGCATTCGCGCCTTGGTTATCGGCGCCGGGCCGATCGGCCTCGGCACCGCGCTTTTTGCGCGCATAGCGCAACTCAACGTGACCGTCATGGACGTCGATGCCGAGCGGCTGGCCTTTGCCGCAAGGCAATTGGGCTTCCTGGTGATCGACGCGTCGAAGGGATCGATCGCCGAAACGATAGCGGAGCGAACTGCGGGAGCAGGTTTCGACGTCGTCTTCGACGCAACGGGAAACAGCCGTTCGATGCAGGCTGCCTTTGCCTATGTTGCCCATGGTGGCGTCATGGTGATGGTCAGCGTCGTGCCGGATGACATAACCTTCTCAGATCCAGAGTTCCACAAGCGGGAAATGATGCTAATCGGCAGTCGCAACGCGACGCGTAGCGATTTCCAGCACGTCACTGCCTCGATCCGCGCTGGAAAAATACCAATCGACCGACTCGTCACCCATCGCACCACCCTGCGCGACAGCCCACGCGATATTGCGATCTGGGCGCAGCAGAAGTCCGGTCTGATCAAGGCCGTTGTCGACGTGGCTGGATCTGGCTGACGTCGGCAAGCACATTCAAGATATGTGACCCGCAACCCTGATGCTGCATTAGGGGAGGGGGAGTTGCTCGGTGACGCCAGCCTAAGGGGCGCGCTTGACACGTTATTCGGAGTGGGTTTCCTCACTGGACGATTGTCCCTGCCGAACTGGCTTGGCGTTTCACTGATTGCAGCGGCCGCAGTTCTCGTCGCATACAAGGGTTGAAACCGTGAAGCGACGATTCTTCCGCACAAACGTGTTCCACGCCAAGTCCACCGGCTATTCGCACCGGTTGAGTATCCCAGTCGCTATTCTATATGATGCGTGATGTTTGATGCGCACCAAGCAGGGCAACGTGAGAACCACACTGGCGATCGATGACGATGTCCTGGTCGCGGCCAAGGCAATCGCCCGGCAGCAGGATCGCAGCCTCGGCGAGGTCATCACCGATCTCGCCCGGCGCTCGCTGCGCCGGCCTCAAGCCGGCGGCGAGTGCAACGGGATCCCTCTTCTGCCACCTCGGCCGGATGCATCTCCCGTCACGCTTAAAACGGTCAACGCCTTGCGAGACGAACTGCAGTGACATTCCTGCTCGACGTCAACGTGCTGGTCGCGTTGATCGATCCTGGCCACGTCGCCCATGACGACGCGCATGGCTGGTTCGAAGAGACCGGTAACGCCGCATGGGCTACGTGTCCCGTCACCGAAAACGGCGTCCTGCGCATCGTCGGCAACCAAAGATATCCCAATTCTCCCGGCTCACCAGCTGTTGTTGCGCGAATCGTTACCAAGTTGCGGACCCTGCACGGGCACAGCTTCTGGCCCGACGATGTGAGCCTGGTTGGCTCCGGCGACATTGATGCAGCCAAAATACTGACCTCGGCGCAGGTGACGGCTACCTACCTTCTCGCGCTTGCCAAGGCGCGCGGCGGCCAACTTGCCAGCTTTGACCGCAAGCTGTCACAAGCTGTCAGCGGCGGCCGTGAAGGGCGGGAAGTCTGCACTGCATCTGATTCCAACAAGGTAGAGACTTCGGTGCGGTCTACCTTCGATCTTCTCGGGTTTCTTCGGCGAGAAAGTCGCGGTGGTCCAGAGGCAGCACGGAATCGAGAGCGTCAAAGACTTCTGCACGTCGAACAACATAGGCAGGTGGCCGAGCGAAGAGGTCAATTGCCATTCGCGAGCGGCCCGAGAATTTGGACTCCCTGGCGGCGTGCGGCAAGTGCGAGCTTCCGATCGAGGGTGGCCAGCGGCAACTCGGTTTCGATTGCCAGCGCCAGATAGGCGGCGTCATAGGCGCTGAGCCCGTGCGAAGCCGCTAATGTCAGCACTGCGCCGTCCGACCCGCCGCCGGCGTCCTCCAGCGGCAATCGGCGCAGCCGTGCCATGGTGGTGGCAGCTTCGCCCGCCGCGATGCGGCCACGCCGCTCGGCCATCAATACGACGTTACGCGCCTCGTGCCAGAACAGGGAAGGGACAGGCGCGGTTGCTCCCGGCAATCGTCGCATCAGGGCGGCCGCCGCCTCGCTGTCTTCATCAGGAAGAATCCAGGCAGCCGCCACGGAAAGGTCGACAACGAAAGGCATCAGACGATGATCGCCATCAAGCGCGGCGCCCTTCATCGCGCCAGGCCCGAATTTCGTCCTGCGTCACGGGCTTGGCGCGGGCGCGGGCAGCGCTGATCTCTTCGATCACGGCTTCGACATCGTTGCGGCGTTGAATCCGCGACAGTTTAGCGATGGGATCATTGCCGCGCGAAATAATCACCTCCTCGCCGGCTTCTACCCTTGAAAGCAGTTCCGAGAGATGCGTTTTGGCCTCGCCAACTTTCACCGTGATGGTCATTTCCTGTCCTTGCGCGCGTCGGGTCAACGTGGTGAGCCGTGTTCATTGCCGAGCTGAGTGTGGATTGCTCGACAATCGCTCTTGCACGCGACGATAGGCGCAATCCTGACCCTTGGTCAAGGCTTGGTCAAGTCATTGCCGACCCCTCGCACGCCGCAAGGCGGGCCGTCTCTTGACAAGGTGAAATCGTTCTGGAGCAACGGCTTCTGATTATGCGCAGTGTCTGATTTTGCGGGCGGAAGCTTGCGCAACTTGTCGCGGTTAGCGCACTCCAGTGGATCGCGAGTGGCTATCTGACCATAGTTTGCGGGGCATTCTTCTTCGAGCGTTCGCGCTTGGACGCGCAGCGCCGACCTCTCGCCGTCTCTGTTGCCGTAGCACGACAACCTGATCACGCGGCTCTTCCCCAGGCCCGCGACCCATCTGGACAGTTCGGCCTTGCCCCAAATTGCCCTTTCAGCTGAAACGATTAGGGCGGAACGTTGCAAGCATGGGATGCGGATTGCCAGAGGCGATTTCTTTGGCAAGCAATTCGCCGACGATCAATCCAAGCGTGGCGCCGCTGTGGCTGAAGGCGACGTGAAGTCCGGCAACGGTCTCGACGCAGCCAAGCACTGGCTCGCCGTCGCCGGGGATGGGCTTCGGGCCAACTGCATAGGCAGCGAGTTGGAGCCGCGGATTGCCCTCGAGCACCGCACTAGCCTCCTCGAGCAGTCCTTCGACGGTCTTGTCGTGCACGGTGTAGGTTCCGTCAGAGTTGACCACGACTTCTTCCTCCGACCACGCCGAATCCAAAACAAGTGCGCCATCCGGCGTCGGGCGAACCGCCACGCGGGGCGTATTCAGCACGGCACGGAGCTCGGTCTTGATCGGCTTGGTCTTCAAGAGAAGTGAAATTGGCGTGGCGTCGGGGACACGAACTCCGATCTCTGCGAGCATGATAGGCGTCGCTGGCCCGACCGCAAGGACCACTGCATCCGCCTTTACCGGCACACCGTCGGCAGTGACGACGCCACGCGCGCGACCACCTGTGGCATCTATCCGGACGCGTCCAGCGTCCCGAACAAACTTGCCGCCACGGGAGCGGAACTCATTGAGCAGCAGACTGACCAAAGACGGCAGGTCAACCCATCCTTCGCCAGGATTGAAGATGGCGCCCTGGGGGGTAATTGCGCTCGCGTTGACGCCGGGCACCACTGCACCGACTTCGGCAGGGCCGAGCAGAAGCGCGTCATAACCAATATCCTGCTCCAACTGGCAGACGGACGCGATCTGGTTCGTCTCGTCATCCGCATCCCAGGTGAGGCCGCCGTCAAAGCGAAGCCACGATCCCGTTTCCGGTCTTGTGGCGGCCAGGGTCCGATAACGGTCGATGCCTGCAAGCCTCAAGCGGTGGTAGGCAGTGTCCGCACGTCGCGCTGAGTTCAGCCAGGAAAGTGAACGGCCGGATGCACCGTTGGCTGGCGCGCCGTCGTTGACAAGCGTTACATCAGGGCCAAGACGAGCAAGGTGCAACGCGGAAGAGATGCCGAAGATGCCCGCGCCGATAACAACGACATGGCGCGGCTTTGGTGATGCAGTCATAGAGAAATCCTTCTTCGCAGAAGCCGGGCTGGGAGTTGTTGGATGGCTGCAGAGCGCGGCGGAACTAATAGTCGGTGAGCTTCTTCATGTAGCGCCGGCCCTCAAGCATTGGACGGCCGCGCAGGGCGGCCAGCTCGTAGGCAAAACGCCAAAGCGTGTCGAAGAAGACCAAGGGCACGAGATAGGGTTTGATGTGTTCGGACATACCGCTGAGGTCGAGTTCCGCTCCATCGAGCACCAGGACGTTTTCCCGGCTGCCGTACTTGAAAAGGAAGTCTCGGGCGCGTTCGGGAAGGCTCCGCGTTTCGTCCAAACCCAGCAAGACCACGAAGCAAGTATCCCGGTCGACCACCTCAAATGGGCCGTGAAAGAACTCGTTGGCGTGTATGGCCTGCGAATCGTACCACTGCATCTCCATCAACACGCAGATGGCGTACGAATAGGCCGCACCATAGCTGGCACCGCTGGCCAGTGTGTAGATCGCATTGCGCGGCGCGAAACGGGGGGCGAAGGCCTGAAACCGGTCGGCATAGGTCCGGTGCGCACGCTCGATCGCCGGCTGAAGATGGCTCAGGCTCGTCAGCAGATCGGCAGTTAGCCCGGCATCCTCCCGAGCATCGATCAGGCCGGCGAGCAACATATAGAGCACGCCGTAGTTGCTGCAGGCTGAATCGATTGCTTTGCCCGTCGTGTAGGAGGCCTGGTAGGCGACTGCGTGGTCGACCGCCAGCGCGAGGGGCGATATCTGGTCGAGCGTCATGCCGATTGTCGTTGCGCCTCGATCCTTTGCATGATTGGCCGCTCGCACAGTTTCACGGGTGGTGCCGGTCTGCGAGCAAAGGACAACGAGCGCGTCAGGTCCCAACCGTCGCGGGTCTCGGCAGACGAACTCATCCGCGTTGTAGATGTCGCAGGCGAATGTGCCGCTGTGACGGTCGACAAAGTATTTGCCTGCCATCATGATCGAGAGCGAACCGCCGCACGCCACGAGGAATAGGTGCGAAAACTGCGTGCCCGCCATAGCGGTCAGGGCGCGTTCCACGTCGGAGGGCAGGGCGGAAATCATGAGCTTCCTCGTCTCGTTGGCAGAGCTAGGGGCGGGCCCACAATTGACAGGTGGGCGGCCATTGTGCGAACGTTATCACATCCATTAAACTGAAAGTCCTGCAATGGTCAAGATTGCCGCGATAGGCGATAACGTGGTCGATTGTTATCTTGCTCGCGACGAGATGTATCCTGGTGGAAATTGCCTCAATGTCTCGGTTTATGTCAGCCGCTTCGGCGGGCGATCGGCCTATGTCGGAACGATCGGCAAAGACCGGGCAGGGGACCTTATCTGCACTGCACTGGCGTCGGAGCGCGTGGACATCACCCGATTACGGCGTCTCGAGGGACCGACTGCTTACTGCCTCATAGGTCACCGCAACGCCGATCGGATTTTCCTGGACTTCGATCTCGGAGTTTCGGTGTTTACGCCGACGCAAGAAGATCTGGATTTTCTCTCGGGCTTTCAGGCCGTCCACATCGGCCAGTCCAGCGGTTTGGACCCGTGGGTTGCCGCTGTATCAAGTAAGTCACTGTTGTCTTATGATTTTTCCACGCGACGGGAACCGGGACATCGACGCGAGATTGGACCCTATTGCTATCTGGCTTGTGTCTCGGGTGACGGTCTCGACGACAAGGAATTGGCCGCAATCGCGGCCGAATTGCTTGCATGTGGTTCAAAGTGGGTTCTTGTGACTCGTGGTCGAGCCGGCGCGGTGCTTCACGGCGACACCGTCTCTTACCGAACCCCGGCGCGGTTGGTCAAACCCGTCGACACCCTGGGCGCGGGCGACACCTTCATCGCAAGAACGCTGTTCGGCCTGCTTAAGAAAGAGCCGCCTCAAGACATTCTCGGCCATGCCGCAGAGGCGGCTGCTGCTACCTGCCGGTACTACGGGGCAATCGGCCATGCGACAGCAATCGACCTAGGAAAGATGACGCCGGAGATCCCCCAGGCTTAAGACTGGAAAACCATCTAGCTGCGAAATCCTCCGAAACAATTGACGCGAGAAATGGACAATGCTAGAGAAAATGATAACGTTCTCACCTTCCTGGCCGAACGCCGTCCAAGAGCGTTTTGATAGATGAGACGTCGAGTGGGATCGCAAGGCCGAGTTCGGCCAATCGTAAGAGGAGAAGACATGCACACGAATTCGAACAGGCGCCTACTTTTGAAATCCGGTCTGGCGCTGACGATCGCGCTGTTGACAGGACTTGGCACGTTGGCCTCGTCAACTCAGGCAAACGCGGCGGACAACCCCTATAACCTCATCGACCCGACGGTGATCAGCGTCGGAACCATGGGCGATGCGAAACCCTAT
Source organism: Mesorhizobium sp. M0854 (assembly GCF_040319815.1). Lineage (NCBI taxonomy): Bacteria > Pseudomonadati > Pseudomonadota > Alphaproteobacteria > Hyphomicrobiales > Phyllobacteriaceae > Mesorhizobium > Mesorhizobium sp. M0854. Next base: position 16,280 of record NZ_JAMYOL010000047.1, on the reverse strand, counting down.
GTCTTCACCGATACCAACGGTAACTTCACCGGCTTCGACGCCGAACTCTTCCGTGATGTGGCGCGCCGGCTCGGGTTCAAGGAGGCGCAGGTCGTTTTCACCGGCCAGGAATTCTCGGCGCTGCTGCCCTCCGTTGCCAACGGCCGCTTCGATGTCGCTGTCGCCGCCATCGGCACAACGGCGCAGCGCAAGAAGACCGTGGATTTTGGCGACGGCTATCTCGCCGGCTACCTGTCGATCATTTCGGCGGATCCGGCACTGACGAGCAATGAGAGCACCGCCGGAAAGCGCATCGGCGTGATCCAGGGAACGCTGCAGGAAATCTATGCCGAGAAGAACCTCAAGGGCGACATTGTCAAATTTCCCGACAACAACACTGCGGTGGCGGCGCTGAATAACGGGACGATTGATGGCCATTTCACTGACTATGAGTCCGCCAAGCAGTATGTGGAGCGCTACAAGAACCTGAAGATAACAATGAACGTGCCGTCCTTCGATGCGCCGGCCGGGTTCGTGGTCAAGAAAGGCAACGATGCCTTCCGCGAGGCGCTCAACAAGGCGCTGCGCAAGGCCATGGACGATGGCACTTGGAAACGGCTGCATGAGAAATGGTTCCCGGGCACTCCGATGCCGGATCAATATCTGCCCAAGAAGTAAATTCGCGCGTATTCATTTTCGTTTCCGGCCGGGCCCGTCAGCAACGGTGCCCGGCCGAGTTATAGATGGACTTGATATGAGCTGGTTCGATACCTTCGCCCGCAGCTTCCTTGATTTCCAGGCGATGGCAGAAGTTCTGCCAAACATGGTGATGGTCGGCCTCAAGAACACTTTGATCCTGGCCCTTGCCTCGACGTTTTTCGGGACGCTGATCGGTATCGTCCTCGCAGTCATGGGAATTTCAGAGAACCGGCCGCTGAAACTCCTTGCCCGAGTCTACACCGATATCTTCCGTGGGCTTCCTGCCATTGTCACAATCCTGATCATTGGCCAAGGCTTCGCGCGGTTGGGCCGAGATCTGTTCGGTCCATCGCCTTATCCGCTGGGCATTCTGGCGCTCAGCCTGATCGCCGGAGCCTACATCGGGGAGATTTTCCGCGCCGGCATTCAGAGCGTCGAGCGGGGTCAGATCGACGCCACGCGGACTCTCGGTATGACGTATGGCCAAGGCATGCGCCTGGTGGTGATCCCGCAAGGCATCCGTCGCGTCCTGCCTGCACTGGTCAACCAGTTCATCGGCAATGTCAAAGACTCCAGCCTGGTCTATTTCCTTGGTCTGCTCGCCTCCGAACGCGAACTGTTCCGCGTCGGCCAGGACCAGGCTGTGCTGACCGGCAACTTGTCGCCCCTATTGCTGGCCGGAGTGTTCTATCTCGTGATCACGGTGCCGCTGACCCATCTCGTCAACTACATCGACGCGCGCATGCGCGTCGGCAAACGAATAACCGCCGTGCAGAGTGGCCTCCAAGAGGTCGCCGAGCTTGCCGAAGCCGTCGTGCCGGGAGCGGCGACGTTGCCTGCAGCAGCGCCCACACGCTTCAAAGGTGGCGGCATCGAGGTCAAAAATATCGACATGGCCTACGGCGCCGTCCAGGTGCTGCATGACGTCGGTCTGAAAGTGGAGCCCGGGACCGTCACCTGCCTCATCGGTCCGTCCGGATCGGGCAAGTCGACCTTGCTGCGCTGCCTCAACCGTCTCGTAGAATGCCGAGCCGGTGACATTCTGCTCGACGGCGAAAGCATCTACAAGCAGACCCCTGACCAACTCCGGCGGCGCGTGGGCATGGTTTTCCAGCAGTTCAATCTGTTCCCCGACCGTAGCGCGCTCGCCAACATCACCTTGGCGCTGCGCAAAGTTAAACGCATGTCGCGCGAGGAGGCTAATGACGCGGCCTTGGCGAGGCTAAATGAAGTCGGACTGCTGGAGCGTAAGGACCATCGGCCGGCCAATCTCTCGGGCGGGCAACAGCAGCGGGTGGCCATCGCGCGTGCGCTCGCCCTCGAACCCGAAATTATGCTGTTCGACGAAGTCACCAGCGCCCTCGATCCAGAATTGGTCAAAGGTGTCCTGAACTTGATGGCCGACCTCGGGCGGGGCGGGATGACGATGGTGGTCGTTACACACGAGATGAATTTCGCTCGCAAGGTCGCGAACCAGGTCGTGTTCATGGACGAGGGGCGGATCGTCGAGGCAGGCCGGCCAGAAGACCTATTCGACAATCCGCAGAGCCCGCGTCTTCGACGCTTTCTGTCGGAGGTGCTGTGATTCAAATGGTGTGCGCAGCGGCGGGTTCTGCGGTGTTCGGCCTTGCGGGGCGTGCCTAACTGCCGCTAGTTCGTCGCCACGACGTTGCATGGTCGGCGGGACTTGCTGGGTGACTCAAAGATCCAAAAACGCAACTATCATCGAAGTCGCTCGCCGGGCTGGAGTGAGCTCTGCCACGGCTGGGCGCGTGCTTGGTGACTACGGGTACAGCAGCCCTGAGGTCCAGGAGAAGGTGCGCGCCGCGGCATCTGCGCTGGGTTATCGGCCCAATCGCCTGGCCAAAGGCCTGATCACCGGTAAGACCCAGACTATCGGCGTTGTCGTGGGCGACATCGAAAGCCCATTCTATGCAAGCGTGCTGCGCGGAATAGGGGACGTCGCGCGCCGTGGCGGCTTCGGGGTTATCGTTACGAATAGTGACGAAAATGCCGAACTCGAGCGAGAGGCGGTGCAGCTGCTGTTGGAAAAGCAGGTCGATGGTTTAGTCGTCTCATCGACCTTCTTGGACAAGCCGGATCATCTTCGTGACGCAGTCGCGGCCGGCTGTCCCGTCGTGCAGTTCGACCGCATCGTGGCGGGCATGGAAACCGATTCGGTCGTGGTCGATAACGTTTCTGTAACGCGTAGCAGCATAGCGGCGATCATCGCCGCCGGACACAGCCGCATCGGAATATTGGCGGAACTCGGGCCGGACCAACGCGATGATGTTGGTTCCTTTGTGACAAACGCTGATCTCTCCAGCTCCGACGTTCGCTACCATCATCCAAGCTGGCAACGGTTGTTGGGTTATCTCGAAGCCCATCGCGCTGCGGGCATTTCGCCGGATCCACAGTTGATCCGCCGCGTGGCGGTCTATTCCAGCGAGGCAGCCCGAAAGGAGGCACTCGATCTGCTGACAATGCGCAATGCGCCGTCCGCCCTGTTTACCGCCGACGGTGTGATGTCGACAGGCGTTCTGGAGGCGACATCCGCACTGAAGCTTGCGATTCCGGGAGAGGTTTCGCTGCTTTGCTTCGACGATCTCGACTGGATGCAGTTCGTGGCCCAAGGTATCACAGCCATCGCGCAGCCGGCGCACCTGATCGGGGCGACGGCAGCCGAGCTTCTCTTGAAGAGGCTGGCTGGCGACACCGCACCGTTTGAACACCGTGTCCTCGCGGCTCGCCTGGTGAACCGTAATTCGATTGCGGTTCATCTCAACCGCAACGCCCCTGATCCGGCCGCGACGGTGTAGCTGGAGCCGAATTGCCGCGCCTCTTTGTGTCGAGGTCGTCCCATGCAACGGCTGAATGATAGCTCAAGCGTATTGCTGGGTAGGACTTTCGTCGCTTGCGATGCCCAGCGTGAGCTGCGCCAGAAATCGGGCGAGCCCATCCGGGTCCCGAAACCTAATCACTTGCGGTCGCAGTAGTATGGCTTGGTCGTTGAACGCAAAGGCTGCCCGATTTCGTTCCGCGATGGGTACAATTATAGATCAAGCAAAATGTCGCCTTGTGGGCGGCTGCAGCACGCCAGGATGTAGCCTGCCGATTTGTCCTCCAAGGTCAGTCCGCCTAGGTCATCCATGACGACTTCGCCAGACAGCTTGGCGATCCGGCACGTACCGCAGACTCCCTGCTGGCAAGCGGTTGGGACATAGACGCCACATTGGCGCGCCGCTTCCAGCAGGGTCTCTCCGGGCGCGCAGTGATATGCAAGGCCGGAGCGGGCGAAGCGGACCGAAGACGAATCCTTTGAATCCGATAGCGAACGCGAAATGTTGCCGCCCCCGAAGCTCTCCTCATGATACTGTGAAGGGGCGAGCCCGATTGCATCGAGGCAGCTGCGTGCAGCCTTTATGTAGGATTCCGGCCCACAGGCAAAAATCGTGCGGCTATGGAGATCGGGAACCAAGGTCAGGAGCATTTCACTGTTAATTCGCCCGGTTGGACCCGTCCAGGCCGGGTCTCCATGACTGCAAATGCAAGTCACATGAACATTGGGAAAGCGAGTGGCAAGTGCGTCCAGTTCGAGCCGAAAAATGATGTCGTCCGGCGTTCTCGCACTATGGATGAAGTGGATATCCTGGTTTGCTGCGCGGTCGGTAAATGCCCGCAGCATCGACATGACGGGAGTTATCCCGCTGCCACCTGAAAGGAAGAGGGACTTTGCATGCGGCAGATCGTCGAGATTGAACGAGCCGAGCGGCCCTTCGATCTCGATCCCATCGCCCGGCTTCAAATTGTCATGGAGCCAATTCGAAACGAGCCCGCCCGGCGTCCGTTTCACGGTGATCTGCAGGTCGAGCGGTCGCGTCGGCGGTGATGAAACGGAGTAGGAGCGTGTCACCGCGGCCCGCTCGATCCTCAGGTGCACCACAACATATTGGCCAGCGCTGAAGCAGAACATCCGATCTGAAGCGGGTGTGAGAACGAATGTTTTCACATCGTGCGTCTCGTCGATCACGCGTCGGCAGAGCACAAGCTGCGGCGTGGTCTGTGCCCACTCCCGGTGAAGCTTTGTTGGGGCGAAGCCGGAGGCTGCAAAGGCCGCGTAAGCATTCATCATTCAACTCGGGTTTGAAGTGGAGCCAAGATGCCACTTCAAACCCCGCTGAACAGCCGCGCAATCCTGCCGTTATGATCGGTAATTTCGATTAAACTTCCAGGGACATTACAGCCACCTGGAGAGCTCGGATGCCCTTGCGAATAATGGGTTCGTGTTTGCGGCGCGCAAGGATCGCGGTGTGGACTGGCTGGTGCAGCGTCGGCGCTCCCTCGACGAGGAACGATGGGAGCTCGGCCGTGAACCGGCGCGCATCGTCGCTGCGCATGTAGCAGGTGCCGCCCGTTCGTCGCAGCATGATCTCCGCCAGAGTTTCCGATCCCGTCGAAAGCCGACAGATCGCAAGCTCGGCCAGCAGCTCTGCGTGCGTCTTTTCCAGCACCGCGGTGTAGCCTGGGCGAATGTAGGTTTCAGGGTCGACATCAGACAGCGTTCTGGCAGCCGTCGAAACCATCACATATTCCTCGATCATCAGATGCTCGTAGGCGATCTCAGGCAGGTAGCGAGGCGCATAAAGCACGGCAATATCGAGATTTCCCATGCTTAGGTCGCTGACCATCTGGTTCGAATAGTCCGACTCGACATGGATCGAGGATTTTGGAAGCGCCTGGCACAGTGTCTCGACCCATCCCGGCAGGACCGAACGGGTCATGCCCACCTGTGCGGCGATGCGCAACGTGCCCTCGAAACGGTTGAACGCTCGCACATCGTGTCGAGCTTGCGACCACGTCGACAGCAAGGATCTGGCATAGGCTTCGAACCGCCGCCCGGCGGCTGTCGGCTCAGCGCCGGCGCGCCCGCGCAGAAAGAGCTCGGACCCGATCGCGCTCTCCAGATTCTTGATGCGGGTGCTGATCGTCGACTGGGTCAAACCCAGCCGGTCGGCGGTACGATTGAAATTTCGCGACTCGATGATGTCGAGAAAGGTTTCGATGTGATCTAGCTGCACATGACCTCCGATCGAAAAAGTCGATCATATTGCGCAGGATCATAAGCTTGATCAAACAATACTCAAGGCGGAAGCTGCACGCGGTGAAATCGGCCGGCAGATCGAGCAGGCTGAAGCTACGGAGCTGAGCAACGTGTTCATAGTCGACTGCGATTGCCACAATTACTGGTCAAGCGCGACCGTGTTGGAGCCTTACCTTTCCGGCCTATGGAAGGACATGTTCGTTGAAGGCGAGAAGACAGGTCCTGTTGGCGCCTTCCCGCATGGCCACCGTCCCTGGTTTCATCCGCAGGACTTCTCACGCAAGGACGTCCGTCCGAAAACAGAAGCCGACAACTATCTCATCATGAAGGAAAAACACCTCGACAAGTACAAGGTCGATGTGGCGATCCTGACCGGCGATGAGCCGATCGAGGCTTCCACCCTCGCAAATCCCTATTATGCCAGCGCCCTCGTCAGCGCCTACAATGACTATCAGATCGACCAATGGCTGCCGAAGGACGATCGCTTCATGGGCTCGATCATCGTCGCGCCACAGGATCCGAAGCTCGCGGCCGCCGAGATACGCCGTCTGGGCAATCACCCGCGCATGGTTCAGGTTCTCGCTTCGCAAGGCTCCGTCAAGCCCTATGGCGATCCGTTTTACCATCCAATTTATGAGGCTTGCGCCGAGGTGGGGCTGCCCTTTGCCATTCATCTGGGCGGCCATGGTGGCGTGAATTCGACCGCGATTGCTCCGGCCCCGACGACATTCTTCTGGGAGACCCATGCCATCCTGCACATGTCGGCCATTTCGCATGTCGCAAGCATGATTGCGCATGGCGTCTTCGAAAAATGGCCGGACCTCTACTTCGTGGTCATCGAATGCGGCGTCGCCTGGGTGCCATCGGTATTGTGGCGCCTGGACGCCGACTACAAAGCCCTACGCAAAGAGACGCCATGGCTGAAAATGCTGCCGTCCGAATATTGCCGGCGAAATATCCGCTTTTCCACGCAGCCGCTGGAGCAGCCCGCAAATATTCAGCATCTCTGGTCCACTCTCGAGGCGATGGACGGCGAAAATACGCTGTTGTTTGCCTCCGACTATCCGCATTGGGACTATGACGATGCCAACACGCTGCAAATCCCTCCTGCCTGGAAGAGCAAGATCATGGGGCTGAATGCGCTGGAGGTTTACAAGCGCATCCCGCGCGCGCAAGCGGCGAATGCTGCCTGAGGAAGCAGACGATGCCCGAGAAGACATACATCTGTAGAGTCGACGAGATCGAAACCGGATCTCCCTTCATCGCCAAGATCCGCAGCCTTTCGGTCGGCGTTTTTCGCATCGGAGATTCATTCCACGCGCTGCTGAATGTTTGTCCGCACCGCGGCGCTCCCCTTTGCGAGGGGCCGCAATGTGGAACAACTGCACCGGTCGAAGAGGCGCAGTTCATCTATCACCGCCAAAACGAGATCGTGCGCTGCGCCTGGCATGGCTGGGAATTTGACATCAAATCGGGCGCGGCCCTGGTCGATCCGTCCGTTCGCGCGCGCACATTTCCAGTAACGGTCGAGGCGGGCAGCATCTATGTGACGGCCTGATTGAGGTACGGATTCGAAGAGTAGCAGAAATGATGATCGCGGCTAACGGGCAGATTTCTTCACAGGGTGCGTGACGAACAATAACGCGGAAAATCCGCAATGGGAGAGTCAAATGTCAGAATCTGGATACAAGCTTGCTATCGCTCAAAGCCTGATCGGTCGCGGCAAGATTTCCCGTCGCGATTTCATTAATCTTGGGCTGGCCGCTGGGCTGACGGTCACCGCTGCGGATAAGCTCTTCGTCAGCACGGCCCGCGCCGAACCGCTGCAGGGCGGCTTCGCCAAGCTCGGAATGGCACATGGCGCGACGACGGATTCGATCGATCCGGCCGGCTACCCGGACACCTTCACACAGACAGCGTTCTCGGGCTCGATGTCCAACAGCCTCACCGAGGTCGACGCCAAAGGCAACGTCCAACCGGACCTTGCCGAGAGCTTTGAATCGTCCGATGGCGCCAAAACCTGGGTCTTCAAGCTTCGCAAGGGCGCAACCTTCCACAACGGCAAGAATGTGACGGCGGACGATGTCGTGACTTCGCTTCGCTATCATATGGGCGACGAAACTAAGTCGGCGGCGAAGCCGCTGCTTGAGCCCGTCGCCAGCATTAAGGCGGATGGCCCGGAAACGGTTGTCTTCACGCTGAAAAGCGGCAACGCCGACTTCCCCTACATCATGAGTGACTACCATCTGGTCATCATGCCGGCCAAGGACGGCAAGGCGGATTGGGGATCGGGCGTTCGCACCGGCGCTTTCGTGCTTGAGAATTTCCAGCCCGGCGTTTCGGCCAAACTCAAGCGCAATCCGAACTACTTCAAGAACGGCAAACCCTATCTCGACGAGGTGGAGTTTATCGCCATCACCGATCTCGCCGCTCGCATGGCCGCGCTATCGACAGGGGAGGTGGACTATATTGGCCGCGCCGACCTCAAGACCCTCGGCATGTTGAAACGCAACCCCAAGGTGGAGATCGTCGAGGTCACCGGCTATGGCCATTACACCTTGCCGATGAATGTCACGATGGCGCCGTTCGATAATCCGGATGTCCGGATGGCCTTAAAGTGGGCGATCAACCGTCAGGAGATCGTCGACAAGATCTTTCTCGGTCACGCCACCGTGGCCAATGACAACCCGATCGCGCCGGCGATTAAATTCGCCACCAATCCGCAGCCGCAGCACAGTTTCGATCCGGAGAAAGCCAAGCATTATCTGAAAAAGGCTGGAATGGAGAAACTGAAGGTGGACCTCTCGGTCGCCGATGCCGCTTTTGCAGGCGCGGTGGACGCGGCTGCGCTGATCCGCGAGACGGCAGCCCAGTGCGGTATCGACGTAAACGTCGTGCGCGAGGCCGAGGACGCCTATTGGGACAATGTCTGGCTCAAGAAACCTTGGTGCGCTTCCTATTGGAGCGGTCGCGCGACGGCCGACTGGATGTTCACGCAAGCCTTCGCCGCCGATTCCAGCTGGAACGAGTCGTTCTGGAAAAATCCCCGCTTCAACGAGTTGCTTGTCCAGGCGCGCGCCGAGACGGATGAGGCCAAGCGGGCGGCAATGTATGCCGAGATGCAGCAACTGACGCATGATGATGGCGGCAGCATCGTGCTGGTCTTCAACAACTTCGTCAGCGCCAAATCCAATAAGCTCGCACATGGCGAAGTGGCGCCGAACTGGGAGAACGACGGACTGAAGATGGCCGAACGCTGGTGGATCGCCACTGCGTGAGAGAGCGGGCCGGACCCGCGATGGCTACTGGGCTTCGGCTTGCAGCCGCGTGCCCTGCCGGCAGGGCAGCGACGGCAACGGGAAACGCGAGCAAATGAACCCGGTCGCAAGAACGGTTCTGCAGCGCCTTGGCCTCGGCCTGGTCACGCTGTTCATCGTCTCCATCATTATCTTCTCTGCGATTGCAATGCTGCCGGGCGACTTCGCCAAGGCGATGCTCGGACAATCCGCGACACCCGAAACGGTCGCCGCCTTCCAGCGAGAAATTGGCATCGACCGTCCGCCTGTCGAGCGTTATTTCGTCTGGGTCGGGCAGATGCTCCACGGGGATTTCGGCTCTTCGTTCGCAAGCCGCACCGGATATCGGCGCACCGTCGCCGAGATCATCGCGCCGCGCCTTTACAATACGATGTTCCTCGCATCGATGACCGCGCTGATCGCAGTTCCGCTCGCCCTGGGACTGGGCATCCTCGCTGCGCTCCACCGCAATGGCTGGTTCGACCGGGTGGTGAACGCAGTGACGCTGACAACCATTTCGTTCCCGGAGTTCTTCGTCGCCTATATGCTTGCCTACCTGGTCATCTCGCGCGACACATTCATCGGCTCCGAGTTCGCACAATCCCTGCCGCACTGGCTTGCAGCGTCACTGAACTGGATACTTAACGCAGTTCCCAAGTTCCCGACATTGTCGAACGTGAACGACCAGACGCCGTTCTGGGATCAGGTCTGGAGAGTAGCCTTGCCGGCGACCACGCTTACGCTCGTCATCGTGGCACACATGATGCGCATGACACGAGCGGCGATCATCAACATGCTTGCAAGCCCCTATATCGACATGGCGCGTCTCAAGGGAGTCTCGCCGATGGCCATCGTACTCAGGCATGCCTTGCCCAACGCATGGGCTCCGATCGTCACGGTGGTGGCCTTCAATCTTGCTTATCTCGTCGTCGGAGTGGTCGTCGTCGAAGTGGTGTTCGTCTATCCCGGCATCGGTCAGCTGATGGTCGACGCGGTCAAATCAAGGGATGTTCCGGTTGTCCAGGCTTGCGCCTTGATTTTCGCGGCGACCTATATCCTCCTTAATCTGACCGCCGACATCATTTCCATCGCCACCAATCCCAGGCTCTTGCATCCACGATGACCAGCTACGAACCCATCGCGCAGGTTCACAGGCTGAGGCGCTCGCGCGCCACCCGGGCCAAAACGGCGCTGAGGAAGGCACCCTTCAGTGCCTGGTTCGGCATCCTCGTGATCATTGGCTATGTCGTCGTTGCGGTCTTCGCGCACTGGATCGCCCCATACGGCGAAACACAGGTCTTCAGCGAGGCCTTCGCACCGTGGAGCCAGCAGTTCAAATTGGGAACTGACCAGCTCGGCCGCGATATGCTCACACGCTTGATTTACGGTGCGCGCAACACCATCGGTATAGCCGTCGCGACTACATTGCTGTCCTTCGCAGTCGGCGTCTCGCTAGGCCTTCTTGCCGCGTTGTACAGAGGATGGCTCGACCAGATACTGTCGCGTGCGGTGGACGTCTTGATGTCGATCCCAAGCCTTATCTTCGCCCTGGTGCTGCTTTCGATCTTCGGCTCGTCGATCACAAGCCTGATAATCATCATTGCGCTGCTCGATTCTACCCGTGTCTTTCGGCTCGCACGCGCCGTCGGGCTTAACGTGGCGGTGATGGACTATGTCGAAGTGGCGCGATTGCGCGGCGAAGGCCCGAAATGGATCATCGCCAAGGAAATCCTTCCCAACGTGATGCCGCCGCTGGTCGCGGAGTTCGGCTTGCGATTTTGCTTCGTATTCCTCACGATCGCGGCACTGTCCTTCCTGGGGGTCGGTATTCAGCCACCGACCGCCGATTGGGGATCGATGGTGCGCGAGAATGCGACCCTGATCACCTACGGCGATGTCACGCCGCTGCTGCCGGCCGGCGCGATTGCCCTCCTCACGGTCTCTGTGAATTTCGTCGTGGACTGGTTCCTGCATGCAACAAGCGGGTTGCGGGATGAAAAATAGCGCTCCCGGATTGCGCGAAAAAGGCAAGGATCTGCTTCAGATCCGCAATCTGCATGTGGAGGGTTTCTCGGACGAGCGGTGGTATCCCATAGTCCGCGGGGTCGATCTGGCGCTGAAGCGGGGGGACGTTCTTGGCCTGATCGGCGAGTCAGGCGCCGGCAAATCCACCATTGGCCTCGCGGCGATGGGTTACGCCAAGCCGGGCTGCCGTATTACACAGGGCTCGATCCTGTTCGACGGGATCAATCTTCTGGCACTAAGCGAAACAGGGCGGCGTCGCCTCAGAGGCTCCCGTATCGCCTATGTCGCGCAAAGCGCGGCGGCCTCTTTCAATCCGGCCCATCGACTCCTCGATCAGACTGTCGAAACCGTGGTGGCGCATGGGATTGCCAGCCGAGAGAAAGCGAACCGGAGTGCGGTCGATCTTTATCGGCGTCTTCAGCTTCCAGATCCGGAGACCATTGGCTTTCGCTATCCTCACCAGGTTTCCGGCGGACAATTGCAACGGGCGATGACGGCGATGGCGATGGCTTGCCGTCCGGACCTCATCGTCTTCGACGAGCCAACGACGGCGCTCGATGTGACAACGCAGGTCGAAGTTCTCGCCTCCATTCGCAACATCGTGGAGGAGTTCAACACCGCTGCAATCTATGTGACGCATGATCTGGCGGTGGTGGCGCAAATGGCGGACCGCATCATGGTTTTGCGCCATGGACTAACCGTGGAGGAGGCAGAAACGCGCCAGATGCTCGCCTCGCCCACCCAGGAATATACCAAGACGCTCTGGGCCGTGCGCAAGCTCGCCAAGCCCGAAGTTCCGGCCGATGAATATTTGCTTACGATAGACAACGTCACCGCGGCCTACGGCCGGGCGGTTAAGGTGCTCCAGGATGTCTCGATCAAAGTTCCACGCGGAAGAACGGTGGCTGTGGTCGGCGAGTCCGGTTCCGGGAAATCGACGCTCGCTCGCGTCGTTACCGGCCTGCTGCCCCCGCTTTCGGGGTCGATTTCCTTTGCCGGCCAGGCCCTTTCCAAGACCGTGAAGTTGCGCCCAAAAGAGATCCTGCGACGCATACAGATGATTTATCAAATGCCCGACAACGCCCTAAATCCGCGCCAGACGGTCGAAGAAGTTATAGCTCGTCCGCTTGAATTCTACCTTGGCCTCAAGGGTGCACAACGGGATCGGCGGATCGGCGAACTCATGCACATGGTCGAGATGAGCGAAACTTATCTGGATCGTCTGCCGGCCGAACTGTCGGGAGGCCAGAAGCAGCGCGTTTGCATCGCCCGGGCGTTGGCCGCCGATCCGGAGCTGATAATCTGCGACGAAATCACGTCCGCGCTCGACCAGATTGTGCAAGAGGAAATCCTGAAGCTCTTGATCCGGCTTCAGCGCGAGCTCGGCATGACCTACATTTTCATCACCCATGACATTGCCACCGTGCGGGCGATCGCCGACGAAATTGTGGTCATGCACCAGGGTAAAGTCGTTGAGCAGGGATTAAAGAGCGAAATTCTCACGCCGCCGCATGCCCCCTATACCGAACGGCTTCTGTCCTCCGTGCCGGAAATGGATCCGGATTGGCTCACAAGGCTGCTCGCCAGCCGGACGATATGATCGTCGGGCAGAGTGTTCTTCCATATCGCCATGGTTTACAGTCTCGCGGAGGGCGCTCGGCGAGACCGCGCTCGGTCGCAAACGGACAGCGCGCGTCGCCCCGTCCATACGAGGATAGGCGCCCTTTGCCGTCACTCGGTTTTCTGAGAGCATGATGGAGTACGCGCAATCCGGGAGCCGATACTCTATGCCAACAGAAATCGATGCTAGTGTAGCGCGCCGATGGTTTGCCGAAGACCTGCGTGTCGCATCACCTGTCTTGCACAATCCTGCGGTCATCGAGGCCTTTGCAAGGGTTCCGCGCGAACACTACCTTGGCGACGGGCCATGGCGTATCCATTCGAGACTGCAAATCGGGGCGGTCCATACCAGCCCTTCAGCCGCACTTCATGAGATCTACCACGACGTTCTGGTCTTGCTTGACGAAAAACGCGGACTGAACAGCGGCTTGCCGTCGCTTTGGGCACTGGTTTTCGACCATCTGAACATCACTCCCGGCCAGACCGTCCTTCAGGTGGGCGCCGGTGTCGGCTATTTCACCGCCATCCTCGCTGAACTGACGGGTTCTGAAGGACGCGTGATTGCATATGAGATCGACGAAGAACTAGCTCGGCGCGCGCAAGGCAATCTCGCTCATTATGCGCACGTCGAAGTGACGTGCGGTGATGCAACGCAGGCAATTGATCTGCCAGACCTCGATGTCGTGATCGCCTTTGCCGGAGTGACGCACGTGCCGGAACGGTGGCTTTCAAATTTGTCCGACGCTGGCCGGATGGCGTTGCCGTTCACGGGTGAAGACCGACGTGGTTTCATGATGCTTCTGGAAAGGGCTGGCGATACGTTTCCCGTACGATCACTTGTGCCATGCGGATTTTACCCCTGCAGCGGAGCCAGGCGCACTGACGAAGAAAAGGCCTTGATGGTCGCCCTCAAGGCTGCGCGAGGCAAGGTCACCCGTCTCGCGCAATATCACCGAGGGCGACCGAAAAATGGCATCGAGAACGCTTGGTTGGTGACCGACACATACTGGATTTCGAAAGCCTAGAGATCAATGTCGATCTCGCGTGTCACCGTCGTAGCGTGCGGCAAGGCTTTCCACGAGCGATCTATGCCGGCGGGAGCAGTCCGAAACATCATTATTGCGTCCGAAATTTCCCCGATCCGCGCGTGGGGATTGCAGCCGCGGTCCTGGCCGGCTGCAGCACAGCCTTCTTCTTATGCGAAGACGGACTGGAACTATACTGCGCAGCATGATCCGCCGTCGAGACGTCTCCGACCAGCGCCGCAAGGTCAGTCTCATCGAGCGTCTCGGTCTCGAGCAGCCTGCGTGCCGCCCTTTCCAGCACGTCGCGCCGCTCGGTGAGCAGGCTGACGGTTCGTCCGAACGCGGCCTCCACAATGTCGCGCACTTCCGCGTCGATGGCATCGGCGGCGGCTTCGCCGTAATCGTGCTCGCGCGGTCCGCCGGCGAGCGGGTTGGGGCTCAGGAAGGAGCGTGGGTCCTTTTCCAGCGCCACGTGCCCGAGTTTTGCCGACATGCCGTAACGCGTCACCATGGCGCGCGCTATGTCGGTTACCTTGGCGAGATCATCGGCGGCTCCGGTGGACAGATGGCCGAATACGATCCATTCGGCCGCCCTGCCGCCGAGCAGCACTGCCATTTTGTTGTCCAGCTCCTCGCGTGTCATCAGGAAGCGATCCTCGGTCGGACGCTGGATAGTGTAGCCGAGCGCGCCGACGCCGCGTGGTATGATCGACACCTTGTGCACCGGGTCGACGCCAGGCAGCGCCATGGCTACCAGCGCATGACCCATTTCATGGTAGGCGACGATCTCGCGCTCCTTCGGGTTCAGGAGCCGGTTGCGTTTCTCCAGTCCCGCGACGATGCGCTCCACCGCATTGTTGAAATCTCCCATCATTACCGCATCCGCCTTGCGGCGCGTGGCGAGCAACGTCGCCTCGTTCACGAGATTGGCCAGGTCAGCACCGGTGAAACCGGGCGTCAGCGCCGCCACTTTTTCCGCGTCGACATCCGTCGCCAGCTTGGCCTTGCTCATGTGAACCTGCAGGATCTTGATGCGACCCTGCTTGTCGGGCCGGTCGACCAATACCTGGCGGTCGAAACGGCCGGCGCGCAGAAGTGCCGGATCAAGGATCTCAGGACGGTTCGTCGCGGCCAGCAGCACGACGCCGATCTGTGGATCGAAACCGTCGAGTTCGACCAGAAGCTGGTTGAGCGTCTGCTCCTTTTCGTCGTGGCCGCCGACCATGGTCCCGCGGGCGCGGCCAAGAGCGTCGAGCTCGTCGATGAATATGATTGCGGGAGCCTTGGACCGCGCCTGCTCGAAAAGATCGCGCACGCGCGCGGCCCCGACCCCCACGAACATCTCGACGAACTCCGAACCGGAGATCGAGAAGAACGGGACCTTGGCTTCGCCGGCGACGGCCTTGGCGAGCAGAGTCTTGCCCGTGCCCGGCGGTCCGACCAGCAGCACGCCTTTGGGCATGCGGCCTCCGAGGCGGCCGTATTCGCCCGGGTTCTTCAGAAAATCCACAATCTCCTGCAGCTCGGCCTTGGCTTCATCGACCCCCGCCACGTCGTCGAACGTCACGCCGGTATTGGCTTCGACATAGACCCTGGCCTTGCTCCTGCCAATTTGCATCAAACCTCCGACGCCGCCGTCCATGCGTCTTAGAAGCAGCATCCACAGGCCAAAGAAGACGAGCACCGGCACAACCCAGGAAAGCAGGTCGCTCAGCAAGGTGCTTTCGACCTGGCCGGTCACAGTGACACCGTGCTCCTGCAGGTCACGGGCGAGGTTCGGCTCGACGCGTGTGGTGATGAATAGCGGCCTGCCGTCTTGCGGCTCCTTGAAGCGGCCCTGGATGAAGCGGTCCGAAACCTGCACCTCGGCGATTTTGCCGGCGTTCAGCAAGGTCTCGAACTGGCTGTACGGTATCTCGGCGACGTGCTGCGTCGTGGCATAGATATACTGGACGACCATCACGCCCACGAACGCCGCGACCCAGTACCAGATATTGAACCGCGTCTTTCTGTTGCTCATGTCCATGGCGGCCTCCACAGGGAACCGGATATAGGTCGCCAAGCCCGCGCGGCATCGGTGCAGGCCAGGTACGGCGCAAAAAAGTGGGAAGCCCAGACCCAGCCGGCGACGATACTGGGTCTCCATTGTCCTTTCCTGCGCGGCATGCCCGGCATGCCGTTTTCCTCCGCCGGATAGACCCCTTCAAAACGTCTTGAAATGATGGCGGACGGCCGCATTGCACTAGCAGGCAAGCGCCTGCGACCGGTGGCGGTTGCTGCTCTGCAGCAACGCCAGGCAGTTCCAGACAACATCTGCGCCGGCACGCGGCCGCTTTTCCGCATCGCAAGGATTCAACACTCAGGCGAGAGCCGGACCTATGGAACCCTACATGAATGGACGCGGAGAGAACGCGCCAGTCCTCGCCCCCCCGGGGGGGTGGGACCGCGCGGGGGGGGGGGGGGCGTGGGGGAGAGGGGGCGGGGGACGATACAATAGAAGGGCGGGGGAGGGTAGAACGGGGGACCCGGAAATGT